>JAQXCQ010000095.1 GCA_029251785.1 Maricaulis sp.
TTTGAGGATCTGGCGCCGATGATCGCCGCGCTGGGGCGGCGGGTGATCGTCGTGTCGATGCGGGGGCGGGGCCGGTCTGACTACGATCCGCAGCCGGAACGCTATCAGCCGCTGACCTATGCCATCGATTTGACCGGCATGCTCGACGCGCTGGCACTGGAGAAAGTCGTGTTCATCGGCACCTCGATGGGCGGACTGATCACCATGATCCTCGCCTCCACCATGCCTGAACGCTTCGCCGCAGCCGTGATCAATGATATCGGCCCGGAAATCAGCCAGGCCGGGATCGATCGGATCATGTCCAATGTCTCAAGCCGTGATCCGGTCGCCAGCTGGGCCGAGGCCGCCCAGCGCACCAAGGACGCCAATCTGGAAACCTTCCCGACCCGCACGGACGACGCCTATTGGGATAATTTTGCGCGCAAGACCTGGATAGAGATGGACGATGGCCGCCTGCGCCTCGACTATGACGGTGCCATCATCGACCAGATGGGTGGCAATGAGCCGCTCCCGGACCTCTGGCCCTTCTTCAACGCTCTGAAAGACATCCCGACACTCAGCGTCCGCGGCGGCATCACCGACCTACTGACAACCGAGACAATCGCAAAAATGCGTGCGGCAAAGCCGGATTTGCTGACGGTCAATGTGCCGGATGTCGGCCACGCCCCGTTCCTGACAGAACCGGAAGCGTGGGCGGAGATTGAAGCATTGCTGGGCCGGGTGGCTTAGTTTTTCCTAACCGCGTTTACGGGGGAGGGGGACCGCGAAGCGGTGGAGGGGGAAATGGACCAAATTCAATTATCGCGCAAATTTCAGCTATGGCGGTATGAGGTCGGCCACTCAATGCTTTGGCTTATAAGCCAGAAGAATTTGGGATATGAGACGCGGATGTCGCTTGTCTTCAAGCCCGTTCAAGATCTCTGAATGCCGAGCATGATGTTCATAAATTCCGTCAAACCCGAAGCGCAAGGCCGGGAGCATATCCGCTACGCGATCGACGGCTATGCGATTGTATATGACACACCCACAGGCAAATTTGTGCGTGATGAGAGCGCTGACAATCCACCGCGCTTCGTCATCGCGATAACGCACAACCTGATCGAGGACGACCTAGAATATCATGAGCCGATATCCATGTTTTCAGAATCGATCTGACTGTACCGGCCTTGTGGCCCTAGATAGAGGCGTTGCTGGCCCGGGTGGCTTAGGCGCACCAGCCCAGCCACTAAATACAGCGTCATTCTGACGAAGGTCAGGACCCAGTTCATAAAGCGATTGCGTGGATAGGTGGCGGACCGTCAGCGCATCAATCGCCAAGGCACCGCTATACAAACTGGGTACTGACCTTCGTCAGCATGACGGCATGTGGGGGCGAGTTTTGTGGTGTCGGCTAATCAATAAAGTTCCAGTCCTGGATCGTGTCAAACCAATCCTTCCAGTCCAAATTATTCTCTTCAATCAGATTAATCTTCCACGCCCGATGCCAGTTCTTCAGACGCTTTTCGCGCGCAATCGCCGTATCGAACGTCTCGTGGAATTCATACCAGACGAGCCTGTGTACGTTGTATTTGCGGGCGAACGCTGAACCCTTGCCTTCTCGGTGCGCGATCATCCGGCTGGCGATATCACCCGTCACGCCGATATAGAGCGTTCCGTTTCGTCTGCTGGCCAGAATGTAGACGCACGGGTGCTTCGCCAAATTATATTCCGCCAATAAAACCGTCATGCTGACGAAGATCGGTACCCAGTTTGTAAGGCCCGGCGGATGTTAGTTCGCGCCGTGTTTGACGCTCCACTTCAATTGGTCCCCGCCATATAAACTGGGTCCTGATCTTCATCAGGATGACGGTATATACACACGTATAAAGTGTAAAGATAAAAAACGCGTTATTCTAACCCACGTTTCACCACGTCAACACTCGGCTTTTCATTCCACACAACCCGTTCACCGCCATCGCTGCTAATTTCTGCCACGCAGATATTGCCTGTTTTCACCTTCACATCGGCCTCAACACCGCCCAGAGCGCCATACATATAGCGCAGCACGCCGTTGGAGGTCAGCACTAGGGCCAAGCCATCCGTTGCGGCGGCATCCTGCATGACAGAGAGCGCATTGGCCTTCACCACGTCCTCGGCGGGGCTCCAGTCGGAGCCGGCGGGGCGTGTGTGGTGGGTGTTCCAGGTGGTGTGTGCCTCCTGGCCAAATTCGGCGATAATCTCGTCGCAGGACTTGCCGCCCCAGGAGCCGTAATTGATCTCCTTGAGGCGTTCATCGATCTCGATTTCGTCATCAAAGCCGATCAGTTCGGCGATAATCTCACAAGCTCGACGGGTGCGGATCAGCGGGCCGGTGATGATGCGGTCCAGCGTGATCCCGGCGGCCTGGAGGGCGTGGCCAAGTGCGGCGGCCTGGGCCTCACCCTTTTCCACCAGCGGGTAATCCTCACCAGCCCCCACCCAGACAATTTTGTCGCCGGGACCAAATGTATTGCCGTGACGGGCCAGAAGCAGCTTGCTCATGCGACCAGCTCCCCCTCTTTTTCGATAATGCTTTCCACCACCGGCACATCATCTGGTGCGTCCACAGACCAGGCCGAGCGACCGCGATAATCGGTCAGCACGATCCGGATTGGGATGGCGTTTTCCAGAGCTCGCAATTGTTCCAGCGACTCGGCGCGTTCCAGCGGCGAGGGATCAAGCGCAACAATCTCCTCCAGCGTGTCCCGGCGATATCCGTACAGGCCGATATGCTGATAAGTCGGCGTGCCGGCCTCGGGATGGCGATGGAAGGGGATCATGCCCTTGGAAAAATACATCGCATCCATGTGTTTGTTGAATACGACCGTGGTGCCGCCGACGATGCCGCGTGATTTCATCTCACGCATACGGTCGGCCGTCTCAACGGGCATTTTCACGGCTGGTGTTGCCATTTGAAGCGTCGCGTCCTTGCTCATGGCGGTGGCGATATCGCCAATCACCCAGGGCGGGATCAGCGGCGCGTCGCCCTGGACATTGACCACCACATCCGCATCCGCCTTCAGCTCACGCACGGCGGCCAGAGCGCGTTCCGTGCCATTGCGACAGGCCGGATCCGTCATCACAGCTTCGCCGCCAAAGCCGCGCACCGCGTCGATGATGCGCTCATCATCGGTCGCCACCACAACCCGGTCGACACCAGGTGCCGCCCCGGCACAGCGCCAGACGCGCTCCACCATGTAGCGGCCGGCAATCCTGGTCAGCGGCTTGCCGGGCAGGCGGGTGGATCCATAGCGGGACGGGATGACAGCGATCACAGACATGGTTGTTTTTCCTTGCTTTGCGTCCGCTTTTTCCACATTCGTGCGCCCGTGGGAAGCGCTTCGGGACCGTGCGCGGCGCCCAGCCCTGCAAAATTGCGATGCCACTTTGATGTCCAGGCGCGTGCGGCAAAGCGTGGCGGATGTTATGGGCCCTGCTAAGAAGATGCATCGAATCAAAGAAGTGACACTGTAATGCGCAACTTTCTCTCCACCGCCGACTGGTCCCGCCCCGAGTTGCAGGGCGTGCTGGACCGTGCCGCCGCCTTCAAGGACGGCGCCACCAGCCGTGCCCTGGAAGGCAAGTCGATCGCGCTTTTGTTTTTCAACCCGTCACTTCGAACCCGCTCCAGCTTTGATATCGGCGCCCATCAGCTCGGCGGCCACGCCATCGTGCTTGATGCCAAGGGCCAGACCTGGCCGATGGAATTTACAGATGGCACCGTGATGGACGGCACAGCGGAGGAGCATGTCCGCGAGTCGGCCCGTGTGCTGTCGCAATATGTCGACCTGATCGCCATTCGCTGTTTCCCGGATTTTGTAGACTGGAAGGTCGAGCGTGAGGATCCGCTGATCACGGCGTTTGCCGCGCACGCCACAGTTCCCGTCATCAATATGGAAACCATCGTCCACCCCTGTCAGGAGCTGGCGCTGATGCTGGCCATGCAATCACGGCTGGGCGATGTGGCGGGCAAGGAATTCCTGCTCACCTGGGTGCCGCATCCTAAGCCGCTCAACACGGCTGTCGCGAATTCAGCGCTCCTGATCGCCTCAAAATTCGGCATGAATATTCGCATGCTGATCCCCGACGACGTCTATCGTCTCGACGAGCGCTATATGGGCGCGGCAGAAAACTTTGTCGCCGAGGGCGGTGGGTCGCTCAAAGTCACCACCGACGTGAAAGCGGCCTATGACGGTGCTGACGCGGTCTACGCCAAGAGTTGGGGCGCGCTGCCCTTCTTTGGTCAGTGGGACGGTGAGGCACCGTCCCGGGCGAAGGGCGCAGACTTTATGATCACGCCGGAGAAAATGGCGATGACCAATAACGCCGTCATCAGCCACTGCCTGCCCATGCGCCGCAATGTGAAAATCGCCGATGCCGTCGTCGACAGCCCCGCCTTTATGGGCATCGAGGAAGCCGGCAATCGCCTGCATGTGCAAAAGGCGATCATGGAAAATCTGGCGGGCCAGGCATGACCAACGCCCAAACAACCGGCAAGGCCACCTCAGAGGTTCGCCAGACCATCGTGCAATTGCTGTCCCATATGCGCGATGGCAAGGAAATCCGCGAATATCTGCACCGCTTTTCCGGCGTCGAACAGGAGCGCTTTGCCGTCATCAAGGTGGGCGGTGCCGTGATCCGCGATGATTTGGACGGCCTCTCGGCCGCACTGGCTTTCCTGCAGACCGTTGGCCTGTCGCCGGTCGTCGTGCACGGGGGCGGACCTCAGCTGGACGAAGCGCTGTCGGAAGCCGGTATCGCCACCGAGCGGGTCAATGGCCTGCGTGTGACGCCCGATGCCGCCATCCCGGTCATCCGTGAGACGCTGACCAGCGCCAATCTGTCCCTCGTCGATGCCATCCGCGATTGCGGTGGACACGCGGCCGCCATCCCGTCCGGCGTTTTCGAAGCCGAGATCAAGGACGAGGCCGTTCTCGGCCGTGTTGGCGAACCCAGTCGAGTGCGTCTGGAATTAGTCGCCGCGGCCGCGCGGGCGGGTCAGGCGCCGATCCTGGCCTGTCTTGGGGAGACCGCCGATGGGCGCCTCGTCAACGTTAATGCCGACGCCGCCGTACGGGCACTGGTTCAGGCCCTCCAGCCCTACAAAGTCGTCTTCCTGACGGGCACGGGCGGCCTGCTGGACGCGGCGGGCGAGATCCTGTCCTCGATCAATCTGGCGACGGATTTCGAAGAATTGCTCGAAGCCGACTGGGTCAATGGCGGCATGCAATTGAAATTACAGGAGATCAAGCGCCTGCTCGACGATCTGCCGCTGTCCTCCTCCGTTTCGATTACCAAGCCCGCAGAGCTCGCCCGCGAACTATTTACCCATGCCGGTTCCGGCACGCTGATCCGTCGCGGTGAGCGTATCTTGGCCGCCTCATCGATGGATGAGATCGACGTGCCTCGGCTCGACCAATTGGTCAGCCAGGCGTTCGGCCGGCCAACAGTGGCCGGGTACTGGGACAGCTTGCGGATGGAGCAGGCCTTCATCACAGAAAACTATCGCGCTGCCGCGGTCACGACTCGTCTCGATGATTGGGTCTATCTGGACAAATTCGCCGTCCTCGACGACGCCAAGGGTGAGGGGCTGGGCCGCGCGGTCTGGCATCGCCTGGTCGAGTATGCGCCGAAGCTTTTATGGCGCTCGAAAACAGACAACCCGGTCAATAGCTTCTATTTCGCAGAATGCTCCGGTGCAGTGAAGCACAATGACTGGACCGTGTTCTGGCGCGGCGAGATGACGCCGGCTGATGTCGATGCTGCCGTGTCCAAAATCTTCGCGCTACCTGCTACTCTTGAGCCAAAATCATGAGCGCGGCGAAGATCGGTCTGGTCGGCGCCCGCGGTCATACCGGCCGCGAACTGATCCGACTGATCAGCGCCCGCGACGATATGGAGCTGACCTTTGCCAGTTCCAGGGAATTGGGTGGTAAGCGGATCACCGATGTGGCACCGGAAGCCGACCCAACGCTGAAATTTGTTACGCTGGGGCCGGATGAAATCGCCAAAAGTGGTGTTGATGCGATCATTCTGGCTTTGCCGAACGGGGCGTCTTCCAGCTTTGTCGCGGCCATCGAGGCCCGGGCTCCGGACATGTTGATCGTCGATCTCTCCGCCGATTATCGCTTCGATACGGATTGGGCATATGGGTTGCCGGAAATTCAAGGCCGCGACCACATTGCGGCCTCGCATCGCATCGCCAATCCCGGTTGCTATGCCACAGCAGGTCAGCTGGCGATTGCTCCGATGTTGGAACATCTGGCCGGCGCCGCGCATGTGTTTGGTGTCTCGGGTTATTCCGGCGCTGGCACCACACCCTCGCGCAAGAATGACACTGAGGCGCTGCGCGATAATTTGATGCCCTACGCGCTGACGGGTCACATTCATGAGCGCGAAATGTCCCGGCATCTGGATTGCGACATCCGTTTCTCACCACATGTGGCGGCCTTTTTCCGGGGCATCAGCGCGACCGTGCATATGCCGCTGAAATCACCGACCACACTTGAAGAAATTCGGGCGCTCTATCAGGCCTGCTATGAGGGCGAGGCGTTGATCCGCATTCGTGAGAATATTCCTGAGTTGCGCGAAGGGGCATTTCAGCCCGGCGCGGTGATCGGCGGCTTCTCGCTCAGCGCCGACGGGCACCATCTGGTGGTCGTCAGCGTGCTGGATAATCTGCTCAAGGGCGCGGCCGTGCAAGCCGTCCAGAATGTGTCGATTGCGCTCGGACTGCCGGAATAACAGCGGACGTTATTGTGCTGCGTCGACGGCCAACCAGCGTTCCTCATAGGCCGCATCACGCAAGACGCGGTTATACCCGCGCGCGTGCCAAAGCGTGAATTCGCGGGTCTTGTCGCCATCGAGTGGGATGCTGATGCTGCCCACGGCAACAAAATTATCGAAATCTTCCCGCATGCGTGCCACTTCCAGGGGGCGATGCGAGACGATCAACAAGCTGGCATCACTGCCATTTTCGAGCGGCCAGATCTGTTCGGCGTGATTGGACGGGCCGGAGAAGCGCTGCCACATCGCCAGCGGCTTGGTCAGCAGCGGGGCATAGCGCTGTGTCTGGTGGAAGACATTGCGATCGTCAAACACGACCATGTCGAATTCCTCGGCCATGCCCGCTGATGTGATGGCACCGGCCGTTTCATGCCAGCCACGGATTCGTTTGGTGGAATTACTGGCACCGACCGCTTCCACCAGGCCGGGATTGGCGACCATGATCATCATCGTTGCCCCCATCACCGAGTGCAGGGCGATCGAGCCAATCAGTACCATCCGGCGCCATCGCCCCCCGCGCAGCAAAAAGCTCACCAGCAACAGGGTTCCAGCCACATAGGCGGCGACGGCCCAATTGGCGTGGGCCCGACTGATGAAGGATTGCACAGACACCACGATCAGGGGCGGCAATGTGTATCCGGCCAGGAGCAGGGCGTTGGGCGATGTGGTGCGAAATTCCCGCAGGGTAACAATGAGAACCACCAGTAATATCGGGAAAAAGATCAGTCCGAATACACCAAACTGCCCGACGATAAATTCGGCCAATTCCATAGGGTTGCCCAAGGATCCACCCCAATTGGCATTCGCGGCCGTATGACTAACCGTAGCGAAATCGTGGGCGGCATTCCAAAGGATGTTCGGCGCAAACAAGACCGCCGCCAGCACGCCCGCGATCAATCCATTGCGTGTGAGCAAGGCCAGCCGGGTCGGGGCATCAATCACCATCGCAATACCGGTCCCGACCAGAAAGTAGATCATCGCGTATTTGGACAAAAAACCCAGCCCGATGGCCAGACCAAGGCCCACGGCGCTCGGCCAGCCCTCGCCATCGCGCAGGCGCAGCAACGCCCACAACCCACCAGTCCAGGCACACAAGAGGAGTGCGTCGGTGGAGATGATCGAGCTGGATAGCCAGATGGCGGGCAGGGTGAGATAGGCGAGACAAGTCCAGAACGCGGTGCGCTCATCCCACAGTCGCAAGGCAATCAACGCGATAAAGCTGGACGTCGCCGCATGCAAAAATGGAGTTGGCATTCGCACCGCCCAATCTGCATTCCCAAAAAGGGAAGTCGACAGGCCGATTAACCAAGCAATCATCGGGGGTTTGGAGAAATAGCCCCAGTCAAAATTTTGCGACCAGATCCAGTATTGTGTTTCGTCCGCATGCAGGGTGAGCGGGTTAATCAACAGTGCGATGATCCGCGCCATCGTGGCAATAAGGATCAAGGCGATCGTCGCGCGTTCCCACGACCAGTTGAATGGACGGGCACTTGATTCGAACTGTGTCATGACTCGTCCATCGCGCTGAAAAAATGTGTAGCATTTTGGCCGCAGGCTATGCGCTTTTCGACTCCCCTCGTAAAGGGGGCGTGGATAACCTTATTGCGAATTTTGCACGAATAACCCCTGCATCTAGGTGTTTTGGTCAACCGAATGGACATATTTTGCGTTTTTGTTAACAATTTCGTTCCCACGGCATCCGGAGTGATCGGAGGCTGTAATAAAACCATCACAAATCCGTCTTGGATTCTTGTCATCTCCGTCGTAGGACCAAGCCGTTAAGTAATTTTGGGGGGCATTTCCCCCTGGTCGATTCAATTGGGGGACACATCTAGATGTCTTTGATGAAAAAACTTGCTATGGGCACAGCGACTGCTGCGCTTCTGGCCGCAGCTCCAGCAGCTGTTTACGCACAGGAAACAACGTCCGACGTTCGCGGCGTCGTCACTTCTGGCGGAGCACCTGTTAACGGTGCCACAGTCACTATCGTTCACACACCGTCCGGTTCGACTTCGGTCGCAACATCCGGCGCAAACGGTGCATTCAACGGTCGCGGCCTGCGCGTTGGTGGTCCTTACACCATCACGGTCAGCGCTGCGGGTTACGCGTCTCAGCAGATTGAGGGCCTTCAGCTCTCCCTGGGCGCGCCGCTCAACCTGCCTGTCTCACTTGAGCGCGGTAATGTTGATCAGATCGTTGTTACAGCCTCCGCCATGTCCTTTGGCGATCTGTCCACCGGTCCTGCCGCCCGCTTCACATCGGACGACATCAATGGTTTGCCATCGATCTCCCGCGACCCACGCGACATTGCGCGCCTGAGCCCGTTTGCAAATCTCGACTCGGAAAACTCCGACGCGATTTCACTGGCCGGTGCCAATAACCGCTTCAACTCTTTCACCGTTGACGGTGTGGCCCAGAACGACATGTTCGGCCTCAACGCTTCTGGTTTCCCGTCCGAGAACCGCGGCCCGGTGTCAATCGACGCACTGGCAGCGATCTCCGTCGAGGTGGCTCCGTTTGACGTTCAGTATAACGGCTTCGGCGGTGGTACAATCAACGCCGTGACCCGTTCCGGTGACAATGATTTCCACGGTTCACTGTACTTCTTCTCCACTGACGAAAGTCTCGTTGGCGACACGACTGAAGATGTCACACTGGGCACATCACCTTTCTCCGAGGAAACACTCGGCGGCTGGATTTCTGGCCCGATCATCGAAGACAAGCTGTTCTTCTTTGCTTCCTACGAAGAGTTCTCACGCGTTAACCCGCTGAACCGCGCACCACTCGGTGGCCCGGCTTCCCTGAACGTTGAAAACGACGTTACCCAGGCTGAAGTCGATCAGATCCTTTCCATCATGCAGTCTGTTTACGGTCTTGACCTGACAAACTTTGATGAAGCGGATCTGGGCTCAACAGACGAAAAAATCCTCGTTTCTGTTGACTGGAACATCAACAATGATCACCGCGCGAAGCTGACCTATAACAGCTCCGAAGGTGGATCGGTTCAGGAACGTTCTGACCGTGCCGACATTGGTACGCCGTCAACCTGGTACAATCGTTCCGAGACTGTTGATAATCTGTCCCTTCAGCTCTTCTCTGATTGGTCAGACAATTTCTCAACCGAGCTGAAGATCACACAGTCATCCCAGGAAACCGGTCAGGATTCCCTTGACGGCGCCGATTTCGCCCAGTTCGATATCGATACGCCAACCGGTGGTACGGTGTCTGTTGGACCGGATTATTTCCGTCACGCCAACGCACTGTCCAACGATCTCTTCCAGGTGAAGTTGCGCGGTGAGTACATCTCCGGCAACCACATCTTCTCGTTTGGTTATGAGCACTCCAGCCAGGACGTCTTCAATCTCTTCGTCCCAGGTTCCGAAGGTTCTTACGACTTCGATTCAATCGTTGATCTACAAAACCAGAACGCAGCAAGCCTGTTCTACAACAATGCTGTGACAAACGACGAGAATGACGCGGCGGCTGAATTCGGCGTTTCCGTTGATTCACTCTACGCTCAGGACGAGCTGATGGTGAGCGATCAGCTGACCATGATCTTTGGTCTGCGCTATGATCGTTATTCTTCTGACGATGCACCGACATTCAACCCGAACTTCATGGCGCGTTACGGCTATGCCAACAACACGACCATCGATGGGCTCGACATCATCATGCCGCGGATCGCGTTCAATTACGCTTCCGACGCCCAGTTCGAAATCCCGTTTGCTGATCTGTCCGTCAACGACATCGGCTTCCGCGGCGGCTTCGGCCGTTTCTCGGGTGGTAACCCGCTCGTTTGGATTTCCAACAGCTTCTCCAATGACGGTGTCAACACAGACTCCATCTTCATCGGTGGCGGCCTGGCAGGCGTAGACGCATTCAACCTTCCAGTTGCTGCGACCACAGGTCTGGTTGCTGGTGATGGTTCCGTTGCGGCCCTGGCTCCAGACTTTGAAATCCCAAGCGTCTGGCGTGCGTCCTTCGGTGCGGATGTCCAGTTCGACATGTTTGGTTCCGAAGACTGGCAGTTCACCTTCGACATTCTGTACGATACGCAGGATGCCGCGACATTCTTCTCCGATGCCAATTGCCCACTTCTGGGTGCGTCGGCTGTAGACGGTCGTCCGATTTACGATTGTGAAACCGCCCGTCAGGACATTGTGATGAGCAATGTGGATGAAGGTAATGCCATCATCACCACATTCCAGCTGTCCAAGGATTGGGACAACGGCTTCTCGCTCTGGATGGCCTATGCCAACCAGGACGTAACCGACGCCCATTCCGGCACATCATCGACGCAGACTTCCAACTATTCGGATTATGCGACCTTTGATCGTCAGAACCCGAACAATGCGACCTCCAACTACGAAATCGAGCATGACTGGAAACTTCGCGCTTCCTGGCGTCACGCTTTCTTCGAAGATTATGAGACCCGCGTTGAGTTGTTCATGAACAGCCGTTCTGGCCGTCACTTCTCATACACTTATGGCTACTCAAACGGACTGGGCAACCAGTACCGCAACCAGTCAGCCTTCGGTATTCATGAGAGTGCTGCCGATGATGAAGGCACACTGTTCTACGTCCCAGAAACAGATGCGAGCGGCAATGTGACGCTCACATCCGATCCAAACGTGACGTACACAGCTGGCTTCGACATTGCAGGTCTGAACAGCTACCTGCACTCAACAGGTCTGATCGGTTATGCCGGTGAGATCGCGCCACGTAACGAGTTCGATAGCCCATGGTCGACACAGTTCGATCTGCGCTTCCAGCAGGAATTCCCAGCCTTCTTCCCGAATGGCGCACGCGGAATCTTCTACATGGACATCGAAAACCTCGGTAACCTCCTCAATAGTGACTGGGGTCGTTCTGAAGGTATTCGTTACGAATACTTCCAGCCTGTCGTAGAGCTCTATGACATCAATGGTGCTGGTCAGTATGTCTATGACGACGCACGTGGCGTTCCACACTCTAATGAGAACTCGATCCACCGCTCTTCACTGTGGCAGATCCAGTTCGGCGTCCGTTACGAATTCTAAGACGACGTAACTTACGTGAAATGATTGAAGGGCGGCTCTCGGGCCGCCCTTCTTTTTTGCCCGAAACTCGGCGAGGGCGTGGTCGCTCCATGACATTTGCGACAGAATCGCATTTCCCCCTATCGCAACACCAAATTCCCGCGCTATCGTTCCGACCCGGATCATCGACCCGGCCACCAAGTCTCGCGGAGTTGCCTCTTGATCAGAGTTTTGACCCTCACCAGCCTGGCACTGTTTCTATCTTTTTCAGGCCTGCCCACACCTGCCAAAGCACAACAAACTCAAGTGGGGTCGGCTATCGCCGCGCCCTTGCCGGAATATCTCGAGACCTTCCGAACCCGCCTTGAGCAAGCCGCCTCCGATAATCGCATGGTTGGCCTGGTCGCCGCCGTAATTCAGGATGGCGAGCCCGTGCTTGTCTTCAGTCACGGCGAAGCGGTCGCCGGGCAAGGCGAAGCCGTCACCCCGCAAACCCTGTTTCGCGCGGCTTCGGTGTCCAAGACTTTCACCGGCACATTGCTGGCCATGCTCGAGGAAGACGGCGTGATCGATCTGGACGACGATATGCCGACGGACGTTCTGACACTGGATGGCACGCGTCCGCCGACTTTGCTGGAAGTGGCCAGCCACCGGACTGGATTGCCCCCCAATGCCTATGACAATGACCTCGAAGCCGGTCAAAGCGTGCAGCGGATTCGCCAGCGTCTGTCCGGCGTTGATCTGATTTGCCCGGTCGGTGATTGCTACAGTTATCAGAATGTCGCTTTTTCAACGGTCGAAACCTTGGTCGAACGGGCGACCGGGCAAGGTTTCGATGATGTTGTTTCGCAACGGATTTTCGCGGATTTTGACTTCCCGCGCGCCTCACTCGGTGTCCCCGATTTGCAGGCGGCAGAAGCCTGGGCACGCCCGCACCGTGGTTGGCGTCGCACTGGCAATATCGCTGGTAACCCCCGCACAAATTACGACCGCCTCCCGTCCGCGGCGGGGGTGAATGTCTCACTCGAGGACATGATTGTCTGGGCACAGCTACAATTAGGGTCGCGTCCCGGCCTGTCGCCAGACGTCAGAGATCGCGCCCACAGCCGTTTTACCAATACCGTTCGGGAAACGCGCCGTTTGGGGGATCTGCGCCAACGCATTGATTCAACCTGGTATGGGCTTGGCTGGCGGATTTATGATTGGGGCGATCGCACGATCGTGATGCATTCCGGCTATTTGTCCGGCTATGGCGCGCAAATTGTACTGGAACCGGAGACCGGGTTCGGATTCGTCGCGCTGTGGAATTCCGATAATCGATCAGCCTGGTGGTTATGGCCGACCCTGATGGATTTGCACACTGGAGACGGCGAGGGCAATTGGCTGGATTCTGTCTCGCTGGACTAGCGACACATTAGGCGGCCAATTTGTCCTGACGAGACCGGTTTTTGCGTGACGGCGTGGCCAGCCCGATGAGCAAGGCAATACCAAAGGCCGGCCAGCCAAAAGCGATCGCCTGACCGGTTTCACCGATCGTGAGGCTGTATCCCGTGGCGCTCAACCCAGTCACGAAAACCAGGGCGGCGGCAATTTTCATGGAAAGACGCAAGCTCATCAGCTTCTCCATTCAATTCCCTATCACCGCAACAATCGCACAAAACGGCTAACGCCATGTTGTGCGTTTCATGACAATTGTTTGTATTTTCCCAAAGCAGGCTCAACCGCCCATAAACGCTCCGCGAATTCCGTCGAAGATAAATTGCGTCGCCAGCGCCGCCAGAATAACGCCGAGAATTCGCGTAATCATCGCGGCCATGGAATCGCCGATAAAGCGCATCACGGGACCGATCAGCAGGAAGACGATCAGGCAGATCAACAAATTGAGTCCCGCACCGGCCAGCACCACGCCCTGCTCCCAAGCCGAGCTGGTTTGTGACATGAAAAGCATTATCGATGCGATCGCGCCGGGGCCGGCCATCATCGGAATCGCCATCGGAAACACAGAGATGTCTTCCAGCGTGCCGGAGATGGATTCGTCCTCGTCTGAAATCCGGTCGGCGCGCTCCTCGCGGCGTTCCGTGCGCTTCTCGAAGATCATTTCCAGCGCCATCAAAAACAGCAAGACGCCGCCCGCTGCCCGGAACGCGTCCATGGAAATATGCATGGCGTCGAGTAGCCAGCGCCCACCCAGGGCAAAGCCCAACAGCACGCCGGCCGCCGTCAAGACGGACTTGATCGCCATCTCGCGGCGATGTTTTTTTGGGGATCCCTCGGTCAAGGCAGCAAAGATCGGCGCCACACCCGGAGGGTCAATGGCGACAAAGAAGGTCACGAAGGCAGTGATAAAGAGTTCAAGCATAGCAAAATCCTGATTATGGCCCCCCATATCCCTGCGATCATCGCGCGTCACGCAAAATATTCGCGGCTGGGATCAATTCGATTATGCGCGAATGCATGGCAACGGCCGAGAATCGCTATCCGAGGCCAAGTCATCATGCGTCATCATCATGCCTTGCCGGGGCACAGCTACGATTTACACCAGAATAAATATTTCATTGGTCCGGTCGAAAAGCCGGCAATATTCCCGATTCCGGTGTGTTTTTGCAGGATTGCGTGTGACGCAATTCCTACAGGTAAAATCATCGTCATCGCTACTGTGATTTTGGCATCGTTTTAGGCTTGTCACCGCCTGCTTGGCAGCTTAGGGCATCCCGGTGTGGGTGTGTTAACCCTTGGGGGAGTTTCCATGACGACAGCGACCAAATCCGTTCCGGCCATGCAGGTCGAGAATGCACGGATGACGTTCGGCACCACGCAGGCGCTAAATGGTGTGGATCTGACCGTAGAAAATGGTGAGATGGTGGCCTTGATTGGCCCATCTGGTTCAGGAAAATCGACTCTGCTGCGCGTCGCCGCGGCCCTTCAGATTGCCGATTCAACCAGCGGCAAGGTGTCCGTGCTCGGGCACACCATGCAGAAGAAGGGCAAGATCGGCTCTGGCGTGCGCTCACACCGCACCCGCATTGGCTTTATTTTCCAGCAATTCAATCTGGTCGGCCGCCTCAGCCTGTTCTCCAATGTGATGGTCGGCTCCCTCGGCCGCATCTCTAAATGGCGCGGCACATTCGGTCTCTTCCCGGGCGACGTTAAACAGGCGGCCATGGACGCGCTCGAGCGCGTCGGTATCGCCCAGTTTGCTGGCATGAGATCCTCAAATCTTTCCGGTGGTCAACAGCAGCGCGGCGCTATCGCCCGCGCGCTTGTCCAGGGCGCCGAGGTGTTATTTGCCGATGAGCCCATCGCCTCGCTCGATCCGGTGTCTGCGCGCAAGGTCATGGAATTGCTGGATGATCTCAACAAGAATGAGGCGCTCACTGTCGTGGTGACCCTGCACCAGGTCGATTATGCCCGCGAATTCTGTGCGCGTACCGTTGCGCTCAATGAAGGCAAGATTGTTTTTGATGGTCCCAGCGAAGAGCTGACCAAGGAAAAGTTGATCGAGATTTATGGTCCCGAATACGAGACCGCGTTTTACGGGGGAGATGATTCATGACCCGGCTCCTTCGCCGCCTGCTCGGCGCATTCTTTATCGGTTTGACGTTTTCGCTTGCCGCTTGCTCGGCCGCCGAGACCGATGCCCAAACTCCAACACGGTCTACTTCGGCGCCGGACTATTCCGATAGCGACGCGCGCCGGGTTATCAATTTTGGTATTATCGCCACGGAATCCTCGGCCAATCTGGAAACCAATTGGCGTCCATTCGTCGAGGCGATGTCGGAATGGACCGGCTATGATATCCAGCCCTTTTACGCCGCTGACTATGCCGGTGTGATTCAGGGCATGCGCTATAACAGCGTGCAAGTGGCCTGGTTCTCCAACTTTTCCGGTTTGCAGGCTGTACGCCTGGCCGGCGGCGAAGTCTTCGCCAAGGCCACCTATCCAGACGGCACACAGGGATATCACTCCGTCTTGCTGGTCCCGACTGAAAGCGACATTCAGTCGGTCGACGATATTCTTGAATGCGATGGTACGATCGATTTTGGAATGGGCGATCCCAATTCCACCTCCGGCTACCTGGTCCCATCCGCCTTTATCTTCGCGCCGCGTGGTATCGATCCGGCCGAATGTTTCAATTCCGTGCGGAACGCCAATCACGAGGCCAATGCGGTTTCGGTTGCCAACTCACAGCTCGATGTTGGTACCAATAACACAACGAATATGACATTGCTGGCGCGCTCGCGCCCAGACATACATGCACGCCTTCGCGAAATCTGGCGTTCGCCTGCCATCGGTACAGACCCGATCCTGTGGCGTCAGGACCTCGATACGGAAGCCAAGCGCCGCATCCAATACTTCTTCATGAATTACGGGCGCATGGGCACGCCTGAAGAGCGTGCCGAGGCGCTTGAAGTCCTGGCTCCCTTGTATTTTGGCCTGTTTTTGCCGGCCTCCAATACACATCTTGACCCCATCGTTCAGCTGGAGATCGTGCGCGACCTCACCGCCGCTCGCATTGATCCCGATCTGACCGAGGAAGAGCGCGATCTGCGAGTCGCTGAACTTGAAGCCCGCCTCGCCGACGTCGAGGCCGGCAATAGTGGCCTCGTTGATATGGCGAGTTCCGCCGGAGATGATATCGAGACCACAGTCCGCACCGTCGAAGCAAATAATGAATGGCTGATGCCGGTCATGCTCGGTCTGCTTGGCGTTTTGCTGCTTGCCGGCTTGCTCTGGTTGTCTTCGCCGCGCGGCGCCGGCCCACGCGTGCCACTGATAGAACGCCTAGCCAGCGCCTTTATTAGTGCGGGTGTGGTTGTCATCCTGGTCTGGAGTTTTGATCCCGCCGATATGGATCGCTCCTATCTGCTGGTCGAAAACAGCGACGATATGGGCGATTTCATTTCCGGCTTCCTGCCCGATGATGCCTCCGACGCTCAGTCGCGTGCCACCTATTGGGTGGAGTTGCGTTCGGGCATTGAAGAAGCTGTGCCGCAAATGGTCGTGACCGTGCAGATCGCCATTTGGGGCACGTTCCTGGCGATCATTGCAGCGATCCCGTTTGGTCTCTTATGCGCCCGTAATGTCGCTCCGGGCTGGGTCGTCCAGCCCGTGCGTCGACTTATGGATGTGTTCCGTTCGATCAATGAGCTGATCATCGCCCTGATCTTCATTGCCGCGGTGGGGCTGGGACCTTTGGCCGGGGTGATGGCGCTGGCCGTTCATACGACCGGCGTACTGGCCAAATTGTTCTCCGAAGCGGTAGAGGCGATCGATAGCGGACCCGTTGAAGGCATTCGTGCCACCGGTGCCACGCCGCTGCACGAGGTTATCTGGGCCGTTGTGCCCCAGGTCGCTCCGTTGTGGACGTCGTTTGGTCTGTATCGCTTTGAATCCAATGCCCGGTCAGCGACCGTGCTGGGTTTGATCGGCGCCGGCGGTATTGGCCAGATCCTGTTCGAAGCCGTGCGGGCGTTTGACTATACCCGAACAGCGGCGATCGTTCTGGTGATTGTTATCGCCGTCTCGCTGATCGACGTATTGTCGCAATTGCTGCGCAAGCGTCTGATGTAACGGGTCACGAAACTGTCATTGATCTGACACGCAGCTGTCTTGCAAATCGCCTATGTCCCGCCTCGTGGAGGTGGCGACATGGGGTCGATACCTGATTGGACACTGGAAATCACAGACATGCGTAAGTTGACACATACGACTGTATTGGCCGCCTTGCTGGCATCTGCAACTCTGCTCGTAGCACCGGCTGCGGCGCAGGAAGATGGATCCTTCCCGGCCGCGCGTTGGGACAATCCTGATAACGATAATTTTTTCAAGCTGCGAGCACGTCTCTATGCTGACGCTGCTTTCATCGACTGGAATGGCGCAGACCTAGAAGAGACGGAGCTCCGCACGGCGCGCCTCGGTTTTGAAGGGCGCTGGTTTGATTGGGCCTATAAGGCCGAATTCGATTTCGCGGGCGATGACGTCACGGCGAAAGGCATCGAACTTACCTACCGTGGTGATGGCTACTCGCTGACCGTCGGCAATCTGAAAACCACCAATTCATTGGCCGAGCAAACATCCTCTCGCTACAGCACGTTCATGGAACGTGGCACTGCGACAGACCTGTTTGGTCTTGATCGTCGCATTGGCGGCATCTTCAGAACCGGCGGTGACAATTATTCCTTCGCCGCAGGTGTTTTTGGTGGGCGCTTGGATGATCTGTCTGATGGCCTGGACACGGATGACACATCAGCGGCCTCAGCCCGCCTGACCTTCACGCCGGTCAATGACGACAATCTGGTCTTGCACTTTGGTGGCTCCATTCGCACGTTGGAATACGGTGATAGCGGCACACGCGTCCGCGCCCGGCCGCGCTTCCACACGACCGACCGGATTGTGACGGCCGACTTCCGTCCTGGGAAGCCGCTCGGCCAGGCCGAATCGTCCACATTGTTTGGCCTGGAGGCGGCCTTCGTCTCCGGCCCATTCCATGGCCATGCCGAATATATGACCCTCGATGTCGATGGTCCTGCCGGCGACCCGGGCTTTGATAGCGCCTTTGTCAATTTCGGTTGGTTCCTGACCGGCGAGACACGGTCCTATCGCGCCTCTTCCGGAGCCTTTCGCCGCACATCACCTGCCAATCCGGTTTCCGAAGGCGGGATGGGCGCATTTGAACTGGCGGTTCGCTATGACACATCGGACCTCAACGACGTCGCCGCGGGCGATCTGACAAGCTGGACGCTGGGCCTCAACTGGTATGTCGAATCCCATGTCCGCGTAATGGCAAACGTAATCGATGCCGAACTCTCCGTACCCGGCGCCCCTGACATTGATGTTTCTGGCGTCCAATTCCGCGCCCAGTGGGACTTTTGAGCGGGCTCTAACTCGCCAGCTTTACTTGATTTACTGCCCGCAAACGCAGGCCCACGTCTGAAAGGACATTTGAAATGAACAAAATTGCTCAACTCGGCGCCGCGCTTTCCGGCCTCGCTCTCGTCTCCGCCGCTGCGCTCGCGCAAAGCGGTGAACGTATCCACATCGTTGGTTCATCGACGGTTTTCCCGTTCTCGACAGCGGTGGCCGAATCCTTCGGCGCCAAAACCGGCCATCCAACACCGGTTGTCGAAGCCACAGGTTCGGGCGGCGGATTGCGCCTGTTCTGTTCCGGAGTGGGGTCGACCTATCCCGATATCGTCAATTCCTCGCGCCGTATGCGGGCTTCGGAATACGAATTGTGCCAGGGCAATGGGGTCCGTGAAATCACGGAAGTCATGATCGGTTTTGACGGCATCGTTATTGGCGCGGCCGATAATGGCCAGGACGTGCTCGAACTTACACTTTCACAGCTCTGGCTCGCTCTCGCCGCACAGACACCGACCGACGACAGCTGCTCCAGCTTCGAAGACAATCCCTATGTCCGCTGGTCAGACATCGATGCCTCTTTGCCAAACCAGCGTATCGAAGTTTTTGGTCCGCCTCCCACATCGGGTACCCGCGACGCTTTTGTCGAATTGGGCATGGAGGGCGGCGCCCGCCAGATTGAATGCATGGATGCGCTGCACGATAGTGACCGAGAACGTTTTGACGGATTGGCCGTTCGCATCCGTGAGGATGGCGCCTGGATCGATGCCGGCGAAAATGACAATGCGATCGTACAAACGCTCGCCAACACTCCAACCGCGTTTGGCGTGTTTGGTTACTCCTTCCTCGACCAAAACTCCGACCGCGTCGTTGGCGCGATCATTGATGGCGTCGAGCCGGAATTTGATGCGATTGCCGAAGGCGACTACCCGATCTCTCGCTCTCTCTTTTTCTATGTGAAAAATCAGAACACCGTTTTGGTTCCAGGTCTGGCCGAGTATGTGGCCGAATTTACCTCCGAAGATGCCTGGGGAGAGTTTGGTTATCTGTCCAGTCGCGGCCTGATCCCGATGCTCGATGATGAGCGGGCTGAAGCGGGTGCCCGAGCCCGCGCTCTGACGGCGATGACCGAGGCGCCGGAATAGCGGTTACACACTTAAAGACTGCCAACGAAAAACGCCGCCCTGATGGGGCGGCGTTTTGCATTTGATCTCTATTCGGACGTCTTGCGACGACGCAGGCGCTTCCAGAAGCGTCGGCGTTCCGGCTTGGGTTGGGGCTTGAGATTGACGACAAAGTCGATCGCACACTGTTTCCAGGAATGCTTTTCCGCATGCGCACGGGGTGCGGCGCGATCAATTTCGAGGCAATCCAGACAGGCTTGGCGAATATCGTCATTGATGAAGCCGCCGCCAGAGCCGGGAATGATGTCCTTGGGGCCGTGAGCCGGGAAGGCCGCAACCGGCGTGCCGCAGGCCATGGCCTCCAGATTGACCAGACCGAATGTATCCGTCCAGCTCGGGAAAACAAACACATCGGCGTCGGCAAAATGTCGGGCCAATTCGTCACCAAATTTGGATCCGGTGAACACAGCGTCGGTGTATTTTTTCTTCAGCTCTTCCAGCAGAGGTCCGTCACCGACAACCACTTTGGTCCCCGGCAGATCCAATTCCAAAAAGCATTCAATATTTTTCTCGACGGCAACCCGGCCGACATTGATCCAGATCGGGCGCTCCATCCCCTCAAACAGATCCTCGCCATTCATATGGCGTTTGTCCGGGTTAAATAGCTCAACATCCACACCACGCGCCCACGGCGTGAGATTTTTAAAGCCCCGCGCCATCAAATCGTCGCGCATTGACGGGGTCGTCACCATCATTCGGCCGCCGGAATTGTGGAACCAGCGCATGAAAGCATAACCCACGGCCGTTGGAATGAATTTGAACCGGGCATTGATGTATTCGGGCAGTTTGGTGTGATAGCTGGTGGTGAAAGGCAGCTTCCACTTCAGGCAGAGACTGCGTGCCGCCATACCAAGGGGGCCTTCCGTGGCGATGTGGATCGCTTCCGGCTCAAACTCCTTGAAGCGTCGTGCGATGTCCTTTTTGGCACCCAGGGCGATCTGGATATCGGGATAAGTCGGCAGCGGGTAGGTCTTATACCCCAGTCCGGGATGGATGATTTCTACTTCGTGGCCCATCTCCCGACATTCCGCGATCGTGCGGGTCAGGGTGCGCACCACACCGTTCATCTGTGGCTCCCAGGCGTCCGTCACCAACATGATGCGTTGCGGCCGCTCTGCAGGCAAATTATCGGAATCGGCGGAATCGGTGTGATCCTCAGATGCGGACCCGGCTTGTTCTTCAATGGTGGACACGGTGTTTCCAGTCATGTTTTGAAACTTTTTCCTGCTGCCTATTAGCGCAAATGACGCCGGGCGCGAAGGGTCACAGCACACTGGACTTGCGAAGCGCAAAACTCGGTATCATTGTCCGGCGCAAATTCTTGTCTGGGAGAGCGCCCTAGCTATGATTACAAAGTCTCGTGATACGATCAAATGGGATGAACTAGATTCCGCGAAATATGCGGATGAAGACTCGCTCGTTTCTACGTTGGCTGAACGAACCGGTCTGGACGCCGCCGCGCGGGATCGAATCCGTGATGGCGCGATCGACCTGGTCAAGCGCGCACGTGAATCCAAACGCCAGCGCGGTTTGATGGAATCATTCCTCCAGGAATTTGGCTTGTCCAACAAGGAAGGCCTGGCTCTAATGTGCCTGGCCGAAGCCCTATTGAGAGTACCCGACGCTGGCACAGCGGACAGGCTGATTGCCGAAAAGATCACGAGTGGCGACTGGGGCGAGCATGCGGGCAATTCCGAAAGTTGGCTGGTCAATGCCTCCACGCTCGGCTTGATGCTCACCGGTTCAATCATCGATGTAGAGAGTGATGCGCGTGCCAATCCGATGGAATATGTCCGCAAGCTGACCCAAAAAGTCGGCGAGCCGGTCATCCGCGCTGCTGTCATGCAGGCCATGCGCATTATGGGCGAACAATTTGTGCTGGGTCGCACGATCGAGGAAGCGCTCAAGAATGCGGCACGCGGAGAGGGTGCCATGGGCTCGTTTGATATGTTGGGTGAAGGCGCGCGCACCGCGGCCGATGCCCAGCGCTATCATCGTCGCTATATGGACGCCATCGAAGCGGTGGGCGCGGCGCGCGGTGAGGGGCCGATCGAATCTGTTCACGGTGTCTCGGTGAAATTGTCTGCCCTACACGCGCAGTATCACGCCGTGAAACAGGCACGCGTGATGGATGAGCTCTATCCCATGGTGCTCGAACAAGCCCGGGCAGCGAAAGCGCACGATATTGGTTTGTGTCTGGATGCCGAAGAAGCAGATCGGCTGGTTTTATCGTTGCGGATCTTGGAGCGACTCGCCCGCGAACCCGACCTTGACGGTTGGGGCGGGCTCGGACTGGCAGTTCAGGCCTATCAAAAGCGTGGCCGTCTGGTGATCGAAAAACTGATCGCGCTGGGGCGCGATTGCGGGCGCCGCTTTCTGGTGCGTCTGGTTAAGGGCGCCTATTGGGATACCGAGATCAAGATGGCCCAGCAAATGGGATGGTCGGATTTTCCGGTCTGGACCACCAAGCCGGCCACCGATCTCAATTATCTCGTCTGTGCCCGCATGATGCTCAGCGCACCGGAGGCGATCTACTCACAATTTGCCACGCACAATGCGCATTCTTTGAGTGCTGTTCGGGAAATGGCCCAGCAAGCGGGTGTCGACAGTTACGAATTCCAGCGCCTTCACGGTATGGGAGACGCGCTCTATGCCGCCGCGGCTGACGCCCATGGTGAAAGGGCTGTGCGGGTTTATGCGCCCGTTGGCAGCCATGAAGATTTGCTGCCTTATCTCGTGCGTCGTCTGTTGGAAAATGGTGCCAATACGTCCTTCGTGCATTCCTTCCTGGACCCGGATGTGCCGGTTGAAGATGTGGCACGCGGCCCGTTCGAGAAAGCTATCGACATCAAACGTCACCCTTCCATTCCGGCGCCGATGGCGCTTTACGGAGATGATCGCATGAACTCCACCGGTACAGACTTGTCACAGACCGCCGTATGTGAGCGCGTTGCCAGCGCTGTGAAAGCCCTCCACGCCAGCCTGCCAATCTCGGCGACGGCGATGATCGGTGATACGGCCAGTACCGGCCCCGCGCAGGCGATCACCAATCCGGCCGATCGTTCAGCAATTATTGGACATATCGTCGAGGCCAGCATCACTGATGTCGATACCGCCTTCAAATTGGCCGAATCTGCCCAGCCCTCCTGGGACCAATCAGGTGGTATTGCGCGCGGTGCCATCCTTCGCGCCATGGCGGATGCAATGGAAACGGATACGGATCGTCTGATCGCCCTGATGGCGCTGGAGGCCGGTAAGACATTGGAGGACGGGATCGCGGAGGTGCGCGAAGCGGTCGATTTCTGTCGTTATTATGCCGCCCAGGCCGAACGTGAATTCAATGAAGATACGCGCCTGCCAGGGCCAGCAGGCGAGACCAATCATCTGGGATTGAAGGGGCGGGGAGTCTTCGTCTGTATCAGTCCGTGGAATTTCCCGCTCGCCATCTTCGCCGGCCAGGTTGCGGCTGCCCTGGCAGCTGGAAATACCGTTTTGGCGAAGCCGGCCGAGCAGACTCCGCTGATCGCCTATGAAGCCGTCAAAATGTTCCGCAAAGCCGGATTGCCCGACAATGTCTTGCACCTGTTGCCCGGACGCGGTGAAACTATTGGTGCCGCGCTCACCACTGACCTGCGCACGGCCGGTGTCGCCTTTACCGGATCAACCGAAGTTGCGCGCCTGATCAATCGCTCACTGGCCGCCCGTGATGCCGCCATTGCGCCCCTGATCGCGGAGACCGGTGGTCTCAACGCGATGTTTGTCGACACCACGGCCTTGAAGGAACAAGTCGTCGACGACGCTGTCATGTCCGCCTTTGGTTCCGCCGGTCAACGCTGCTCGGCCCTGCGAATCATATTTGTGCCAGACGATGTCGCCGATGACTTCATCGAGGGACTGGCCGGCGCGATGGATGAGCTGGCGATCGGTGACCCGACGAACCCCGCAACAGATGTCGGCCCGGTGATCGATGAAGAGGCGCGGCTGATACTCGAGCGTCATATGGAGCGCATGCAGGCTGAAGGACGTGTCATCAAACAATTGGACATCGGCACGCTGGCCAACGAATCGTCTTTCTACGCGCCGGCTCTGGTCGAAATTCCGTCTATGGACCTGCTGGAGCGAGAGGTGTTCGGTCCGATTCTGCACGTTATAAAATACAAGCCGAAGCAGATCGACGAAATTACCGCCGCGCTCGCAGCGAAGGGATACGGTCTCACACTCGGCATCCACTCCCGTTTGCAATCTTTCCACAGCCAAGTTCAGTCCGCCGTGCCCGCCGGGAATGTGTATGTGAATCGCAACATGATCGGCGCCGTCGTCGGTGTTCAGCCATTCGGCGGAGAGGGCTTGTCTGGTACGGGTCCAAAGGCGGGTGGTCCTCACTATTTGCACCGGTTTGCCGGCGAAAGAACGGTCACTGTGAACATTGCAGCCCAAGGAGGAGACCCTGAGCTGCTTAATCTGTCTTGACCACAGATTCCCTTTTTGGAGGCTTGCAAATCGGGCGCTCAAACGGCTTAACTGACCGTGTTCAGTGCGGCGAGTGATTCAGTCTTTGTTAACCAAAAAAAGCACTTTCAGGCCCTTCAGACCGTTGACCTCGTGATAAGCCTTGATCACTATATGTTGGGTCAGCTGGGAACGCCGACACACTATACAGCCTTTTTAGAGTGAAATGAGCGTTAGGGGTGATGCCTCGCGCTGACAAGTTTTTGTGCCTGTTTTGGGAGCAGCATTGTTATGACGCCACTGGATTCTGCCATCAATCAGAAGACCGATATCGACCTTCCGGCCGTCCCGGAACCAAAGCGTGGCAAGCCTCGCTCAAACGGGACAAAACACCTGCGCGTCGTCAAGACAGTGACGGTCGATCGAAGCCGGGATGCGCTGCTGACAGATTTCGGCAAGAAGACCATGGAAGATCGCTATCTTCTGCCAGGCGAAAGCTATCAGGACATGTTTGCGCGCGCCGCCACGGCCTATGCCGATGACGATGAACACGCGCAGCGTCTCTACGATTATATGTCCAAGCTCTGGTTCATGCCGGCGACGCCGATTCTCTCGAATGGTGGCGCCGATCGCGGACTACCCATTTCATGCTTTTTGAATTCCGTCAGCGATTCGCTCGACGACATTGTGGGCACCTGGACAGAGAATGTCTGGCTCGCCTCCAATGGTGGTGGCATCGGAACCTATTGGGGCGATGTTCGCTCGATTGGTGAGAAGATCGGCAAGAATGGCCAAACCTCCGGTATCATCCCCTTCATCCGGGTGATGGATTCCCTGACATTGGCGATTTCTCAAGGGTCGTTGCGCCGGGGCTCCGCCGCGGTTTATCTGGATGTGCACCATCCCGAAATCGAGGAATTTCTGGAAATCCGGAAGGCCTCCGGCGATTTCAATCGCAAATCACTCAATCTGCATCACGGTCTCAACGTCTCCGACGCTTTCATGGAAGCCGTACGCGACGACAAGGAATTTGATCTGATTTCGCCCAAATCCGGCGAAGTGGTCAAATCCATCAATGCGCGCAAGCTGTGGCAGAAAATTCTCGAGCTTCGTCTGCAGACCGGCGAGCCCTACATTATTTTCTCCGACACAGTGAACAACGCCCTGCCGGCTCACCAGCGTAAGCTGGGTCTGAAAGTGCGCCAGTCCAATTTATGCGCGGAAATCATGCTGCCTACGGGCTATGATCATAATGGCAAGGAGCGCACAGCCGTTTGCTGTCTGTCCTCCATGAATGCGACCAAATTCCTGGAGTGGAAAGATGATCCGATGATCATCGAAGATATCTATCGCTTCCTGGACAATGTGCTGCAGGACTTTATCGACCGCGCTCCACCAGAAATGGATCGTGCGGTCTATTCCGCCATTCGCGAGCGTTCCGTCGGTCTCGGTCTCATGGGTCTTCACACATTCATGCAGCAAATGAATGTGCCGTTTGAATCCGCCATGGCCAAAGCTTGGAACACTAAAATATTCAAGCATATACGGACCGGTGCCGATGCTGCTTCCGTGACGCTTGCCGAAGAGCGGGGCGCATGTCTCGACGCGGAAGAGAATGGTGTAAAAGCGCGGTTCTCGCACAAGCTTGCGGTCGCGCCGACCGCGTCAATCTCAATCATTTGTGGCGGAGTTTCGGCGGGCATCGAGCCTATTCCGGCCAATGTCTACACCCACAAAACTCTGTCCGGTTCGACAACGGTCAAGAACCCGCAGCTCGAGGCCTTACTTCAATCGAAGGGTAAAGATACACCGGAAATTTGGTCGTCTATTCTCGAACACGAAGGGTCTGTCCAACATCTCGATTGCCTGGACGAACACGATAAGGCGACATTCCGCACCGCGTTTGAGATCGACCAGCGTTGGGTGATTGAACACGCCGCCGATCGTGGACCGTACATTTGCCAGTCGCAATCGCTCAATGTCTTCCTGCCGGGTGATTCCAATAAATGGGACCTGCACATGCTGCATTGGTCTGCCTGGGAAAAGGGTGTGAAATCTTTGTATTATTGTCGCTCGAAGTCTGTGCAACGTACGGCGTATGCCGGAGCAGATTCGAAATCTGACATGCAAGCATCGCTCGAGGCAGCCGCGCCGACCGATTACGAAGAATGTCTCGCCTGCCAATAGAAAATCACCAGGCCAACATATCAGCGCCAGACACGTTCAGGACGGCTCCGAATCACGCGGGGCCGTCTGTCATTTCAGGTAAGTTTTCCAGCTCATAATCTAATCTGGAGGATAGGCCGTAATCCAATAGACGAAATACAGTCGAATCAAATACAGTTATTCCCCTGAGAGGCGAAAGCACGTGCACCCCGATGGTTAACGTGCTTGAGTTCGCAACTAGGGGGAGTTGGGACATGCGTTTGGGACGAGTCCATGAGCTGTTACTGGCAGGTGCCATCGCATTCGGTGGTACGTGTTATGTCCTGACCACCCGGAGTGACGCCGATACCAAGTGGGCATCATCCTCGCAAATGATCCAGGAGCAATTCCTGCAGGAGGGCGATGTTCGACCATTATCGCCGTCCGCCGCTCGGGTGGCTTTGACCGCCTTGTCAATGGATGCTGATCCGATCGGACGCGATTCCGTTGCCGCCTTGTCCAGCGCTCCGGCGGCTCAAATAGATTTGGGATCGGCCGGTATGCTCCAGCTTGCCATTCTCAATTCTGACTCCGGCGATATCGCCTACGACCTCTTCGCAGCGGATGCGAATTCTAACTCCGCAGTGGTCCTTGATCGCGGTCCGAGGGAAGCAACTTTGGCGGTCAATTATCAACGCCCATTCGAAACAATGGGGCGCGGCGCTCAACTGGACGTATCCTTCACGCCGCGTGCTGCTGTCAGCCTCGGCCCCGACGGTTCAGCCGCCGGTGCCGGTGCAGAAGTTCGCGTCGGCCGGTATTTGGCTGAATCACTCGCCGACAGACCCAGTTGGTATATGTTTGCCGGCGCCGATCGCCGGGCTTTGTTGTATGATCCCGCGCAGGGAACAGATTTCACCCAGGCGCTCAGTTTGACGCGGCGTGAGGTGATTGGTGATTTGCAGGCTGGCGTTGCTATGCGCATCGGCGATACAGATTTGTCCGTCGCCTATGTGCGCCGCGACTATAAGCACGTCGCCGGTGTGACCAGCTTTGATGAGACCGAAAGTTTTGGTGCGGTTTCGCTCAATTGGGCTTGGTAAAAAGCAGGTATTTTACCTGTATTTAAGTGATTGAATCAGGTCACGATATTGAAGCCAGCCTGGCCTTGCGATAGATATCAACAGACAAAAGTGCTTATCCCCAGCATCTATCCCTAGACGTTTTGGTAAGCTCATACACAATATGTTGTGGGTCGCGCGTGCGCGAACTGATTCTGTTGCCTCAAGGAAATATTGCCATGTCGACCGCTGAAACCAAACTCCCAGGCCTTCTGACACCGAGCCATTCCTACAAGCCATTTCACTATCCTTGGGCCTATGAGTTCTGGAAGAAGCAACAGCAAGTCCACTGGATGCCTGAAGAGGTTCCACTCGGCGAGGATTGTAAGGATTGGGCGACCAAGCTGAATGATGGTGAGCGCAATTTGCTGACGCAGATTTTCCGCTTTTTCACCCAGTCAGACGTCGAGGTGAACGACAATTACATGGAGCGCTATTCGCGCGTCTTCAAACCCACCGAAATCAAGATGATGCTGGCCTCCTTCTCCAATATGGAGACGATCCACATCGCCGCCTACGCCCTGCTACTTGAAACGATCGGCATGCCCGACAGCGAGTTTTCCGCCTTTATGGAATACGAGGCGATGGCCGATAAACACAATTTCATGCAGGAATTTGGCGTTGAAACGGATGCGGACGTCCTGCGTACCGTCGCGATGTTTGGCGCCTTCACCGAAGGTCTTCAATTATTTGCCTCCTTCGCCATGTTGATGAATTTCCCGCGCTTCAACAAAATGAAGGGCATGGGCCAGATCGTCACCTGGTCGATCCGCGATGAAAGCCTCCATTGTGAGGGCATGATCAAGCTGTTCCACGAATTTGCCGCAGAGACCGGTGCCCTGACCCAGGAGGTCAAGGATGATATTGTCGAGTGTTGTCGCACAGTCGTCGCACTCGAAGACAAATTCATCGATCTGGCTTTCGAAATGGGCGATGTCGAGGGCATGACGCCCGACGATATCAAGCAATACATTCGCTACATCGCGGACTGGCGTCTGCAACAGCTCGAACTGTCGCCCATCTACGGCGTCAAAACGCATCCGCTGCCGTGGCTGTCAGAAATCCTCAATGGCGTCGAACACGCCAATTTCTTTGAAGCGCGCGCGACGGAATATTCCAAGGGTGCCACCCAGGGCGACTGGCATGGCACAGACGGTGTCTGGGGCATGTTTGACAAACGCAAGACTGAGGAACCGGCCGAAGAATTGGCCGAGTAGTTTCGCCTCAAGTCTAGTCTGACGCGACCCGCCGGTAGCGCATGCGACCAAAATCAATGCTGAAACTCTCGCTCTGTCGCACGGCATCATTGCCGACAGAGGCGAAGTCTGCGGCCGGGATGTCCTCGTCTTCGGCATTGATGGCGATATTTTCATAACTCAGATTAGCGCCGCCAATGCGCATCGTCAGTTCGCCGAGTGTTTGGACCACAATGTCTTCGGTACCGCCAAGCGCCGTAACAGAATCGGCTCGCTCCATAAGCTGGCGTGTCTGGGGCTCGGTCAGGGCATCGACGAGACCGTGCCTGAACAATGTGCGTGAAGCACCGGAATCGAACAAAGCAGGGCCGGCTATAGCATTGGTCTCGACGATCAGGCCAACGCCCTCATCGTGCCAGAAAATTGGCGTATCGCGAATCGCCAGACGATCCACCGCGTCGCCAAGCAGCAAGCTCTCTCCCTGTCGCTCCCAGCCCATTCGACCGAGTGTTCGGAACACTTGCAGACCAATAATGCCTTCAATCGTGTAGGCGCCGTCGGCCAGACTCAGCATCGCGTCGGGTAGCACAAGAAACACCACATTGGAGACCGTCATCTCGCCAATCGTGATCTCGTCGGCGACGGCCAATTGGCCCGTCACATAATCTGTCGGTGTGCCAACCCGGATATTACCATCGAGAAATTCCAGCCCCGCTGTAATGGCGACGCGATTTGCGATCACACTGATTTCTGCGCCGGTATCGATGATCATATCCAAGGCGATATCGTCGCCCAATCCCACGGTCGTTCGCAGCAATTGCGCCAGATCAAGGCGTGCCTCAACGCGCGTGCCGCTTTCGCCGGTCGACGTAGACGCCGGAATATTCCGTGCGACGCGCGCCAGTTGCAAAGCATCAGTGATATCGGCTCGATCCTCTTCGTCCGCGTGAGACAAAGCAAGTTCGGCGAAATAGGCGCTATCGGAATAACGCGTCTCAAGATGGGCGCGGGCGGCGAGCAGGTTGAAGCCGAATGCCAATTGCTCATCATTTAGCGCGGCGGTTAGCTGGAGCCAGTTTTCCAGAGCCAGCAGTCCATTTTGGCCTGCACCGGCCAGAACCGCTGCGACATGTCGGGAGAGCTCCATTTCCACACTTATACAGTCGGTGTTCGCGGTCGCTTCTGTCAGGTGATTGAATGCCCACGCGTGTCGCAATTCAGTGAGTACGGCATCGGTCGTGCACTCTGCGTGTTGCGCCGAACCCGGGGCCGTCAAACAGCAGGTCGCCAGCAAAGCAGCAAAAAATCCAGCCCGTCGATTACGCATACTCGTCTCCCCTTGGATCATATCAATGAAAGGGGCAAAATCGCTGATCGGCAAGGGGGAAATCGCCTTCCAATCTCCCCCCGGCCGCTGTCACAACAGCGCCGTGTTATTCAGATCACGGATTCCTCTGCCGGCGGACGCATATTATAGTGCGATCCCATCACCCGCCCATAAGCCCCGCCATTATCCACCAGGATCACATCCCCTTCGCGCGTTGGCGGCATCGGGCGTTGGGCTCCAAAGCGGTCCGCAGTCTCACATATCGGCCCGACAATCTCGGCGATATGATCCGGCGTGTCGTGCAATCGGGTCAGATTGACGATGTCATGGTGAGCACCGTAAAGAGCCGGACGGATTAGGCTGTTCATCCCGGCATTGATGCCGATAAACCAGGCATCCGGCGTCCGCTTGAGTTGGGTAACGCGGGCCAGCAATACACCGGCCTCCGCGACGATGAAACGACCGGGCTCCATCCACAGGGCATAATCGGGATAGGCAGATTTCAGGGTCGCCAGTTCGGCATCGAGTGCCCGCGCATTAATGCCTTGAGGGCCGGTCGCGTTATCCACGCCCAAGCCTCCGCCCAGGTCGAGAATTCTTATGTCAGGCATCTGACGCGCGATCTCGGCGAGGAATCTCCCGACTCGCCCCCAATGTTGCGGATCGTTTATTCCGCTGCCTGCGTGCACATGCAGGCCGACAATGCGGCAATGAGCGGCACCCGCCAGAGACTGGGCTTCCACAAGGTCTCCAGCGTGTAGGCCAAATTTGCAATCCGGCCCGGCGGTCTGCACATGCCTGTGATGGCCTTCAGGCGTTTGCGGGTTGACGCGCAAAATGATGTCATGCTCGTCAAACAATTCTGGCCAAGCTTGAAGTGGATATAGACCGTCCAATGTGAGGTGCACACCCAGAGCCAGCGCCTCGGCATATTCCGCGCGGGCAGTGAAATTCGGCGTGAATAAGATGCGGTCCATATCCAGATCGGGGATCGCTTCGCGCGCGGCATGCACTTCGGCAATCGACACACACTCCAGGCCAAGCCCGGCCGCGTACGCAGTGCGCAAAACATCGGGGTGTCCGTTCGCTTTCATGGCATACCAGCCGCGATCCAGATGCGGCAGGTTGGCGATGGTCGTCGCGCGCGCGGACACCGTTTCCAGATCATAGACATAGAGCGGCCGGTCGGGCGGGCATAGCGCCAGTAGATCGTCGCGCCGACGTCGCCACCATAATGGACGGGGATCCAGGGGCCCGGACGATGCGTCATTCTGATCAAGCGTGATGCGATCACCGGCATCAGAAGCATTGGCCTGCTGACGGGCCAGGGTGCGCCAATTTCCCTTCAGCATCGAGCCGATCCGGGAAAGCAGGTGCTTGATCCGTTTTGAGAGCGCACACCAATCCTGCAGCGATTTCTCGCTGGTTTCACCAAATTTCAGGACGATCCAATTGTGTGCGTTCTCCATAATGTCCTCCTATGACCTTGCCGGAACGAACGGGCTCAGTCAGTGCCGCGCCGCGCCGCGTCCACGCAAAGCCGGCGCGCGCATCTGCATGGACAAATGCCTCTCGCGCATTTACCTCGGGACGGAAATCGGGCATTAACCCCCTATGAAATCATTTAAAATCGCAAAAAATCCTGCCGAAGCGGTCGATCAGCTATCCGAGCTGTACGAGGCCTCGGTTCAAAACCTGCGCACGGCGCTTGGACAGTTTCTAGATGGGGGCAAGCCGCCCGGCGCGGATGAACGCGCAGCGGGCATATTTGCCTATCCCGAATTACGGGTGACTTATAATCCCGAAGGCCCACCACCTCCGGTCAGCCGCGCTTTCGGTAAATTCACCGATACCGGTTTGTATGCCACCACGGTCACGCATCCAGATTTCTTTCGGGACTATCTGCTCGAGCAGTTGGACCTGCTGAATGCGGACTATGAAATAACCATAGAAACCGGCCTGTCCGAGACAGAAATTCCCTTCTCCTACGTGCTCGACGGGGCCGAGGATCTGGACATGGATGCCGCATCGCCGGCCGATCTAGTCCGGCATTTTCCCTATGCCGATCTGAGCAAGATCAATGATGATGTTCCCAACGGTTTGCAGCCTTCAGAACCGGGTGGCACGCATCCGCTCAGCCTGTTCGATGCGCCGCGCGAGGATTACTCCTTGCAGCGCATCCGTCATTATACCGGCACGCCCTATGAGGATGTGCAGAAATTTATCCTGTTCACCAACTATCATCGTTATGTCGATGCGTTCAGCGCCTGGGCGATCAAACAGCTCGGCGAAGACAATGAGTATGAGAGTTTCTCGGCGGCCGGGAGTGTGGAAGTCGATGCCAATACACCCAATGCCCACGCCATCGTCGAGGGCGCGCCCTGGAGACGCTTCCAGATGCCGGCCTATCACCTCAAGGCCCCGGGCGGGCGTGGCATCACCCTGGTCAATATCGGTGTCGGCCCGTCGAATGCCAAAAACATCACCGACCATTTGGCGGTTCTTCGGCCTCAGTGCTGGCTAATGATTGGCCATTGCGGCGGGCTGCGTCATTCTCAGCGCTTGGGTGATTATGTCTTGGCCCACGCCTATCTGCGCTACGATGAAGTGCTCGACGAAGACCTGCCCATGGAAGTGCCAGTGCCGCCGATTGCCGAAATCCAGATTGCGCTGACCAACGCCGTCGCCGCCGTGAGTGGTGACGATGGTGAAACGCTCAAGGGGCGTCTGCGAACGGGCACAGTTGCCACCTATGCCGACCGAAACTGGGAGCTGCGCTACGCCGCCCAGGCGCGTCGCATGAACCAGTCGCGGGCGATCGCCGTGGATATGGAATCCGCCACCATAGCCGCCAACGGGCTGCGCCTGCGTGTGCCGTATGGAACTTTGCTGTGTGTCTCGGACAAGCCATTGCACGGGGAACTCAAACTCCCTGGCGCGGCCAATCTGTTTTACCAGCGCTCGGTTTCCGAGCATTTAAGGGCTGGCATAGAAACGATCGAAATCCTAAAGCAAGACGAGGGCGCAGCCCTGCATTCACGCAAGCTTCGCAGCTTCGACGAGCCGCCATTCAGATAGGTTTCGCCATGACAACACCGCGATTGACGATTGCACCCTGGCTGGCGCGTGCCGTGCTCGAGGCGGCCCTGATCGTGTTCGCGGTGGTGCTCGGTTTTGTCGTCAATGAGTGGCGGGGTGAGGTGCAGGCTCAGGAGCGTGCGCGAGAATCACTGGCCCGGATTGCCGATGAAATGCAGGCGAATGTCGATGAGCTGGAACCGGCGCGTGATTATCATCGCACCGTCGCTGCCAGCCTGCGCGAGACCGTCGCTCAGATGGATCGTGGGGAGTTGAGCGTTCAGGGCGTGCTGATCGAAACGATGATGGCCAGTATTCCCCGCGGCGTCTCCCCGCCTGGGCTGTCCGATATCGCCTGGGAGTATGCCGCCAGCCGCGGTGAGCTGGATGTGGTGGCCTACGAGGATATTTCTCTGATTGCGCAGGTGTATTCCGTGCAGGAAGTAGGCGTCGAAACGACCTGGCGGACCATTGCCGAGACATTTTTCCGTAGCGCAGATTCGTTGCGTGAACGCGACATACGCGCCGATTTGCTCTTCATGGCGATGGCGTTCAGTGAACTCGCATCCCAGGAGGATTATCTGGTTCAGGTCAGTGGTGAGGCCATTTTGGTCGCACGTGCCGCGATCGCACAATAGAACGCCATTCTTTCTCTTGCAGCAGCTTCCCTGAACGCGTACCTGAAACCTATGAAACGCGTGACCCCCCTTCAAGGTGTGCACAATTTTCGAACATGGTCCGGATATATCGGTCATGACGGAAAACGGGTTCGTGACGGTTTTTTCCGCTCCGGCCATTTCGCCCGGTCTTCCGAGCAGGATCGTGAATATTTTGCTGGCTTGAATGTGTCGGTTGTCGCGGACTTTCGCCGTCCACGCGAACGTGAACGCGAACCATCGCCTTGGTTGGAGGCGCCTAAACTGCGCGTTATTTCATCCGATCAGGACAATGATGGCGAGCCGCCTCATCTCAAATTTCTTCGCGAGGGGAAATACGGTCTCGATGCGATCAATAATTATATGATGTCCGCCTATCGCCGGATCCCGATGCAGGCGGGCAATCAATCTGTTTTCCGCGACGGGTTTCGCGCCCTGGCCAATGGCGAGGCAGATAACGGCTTGCTCGTTCATTGCGCCGCCGGCAAGGACCGGACAGGAATATTTTGTGCTTTGGTCCTCGGCGAGCTGGGTGTGAGCGATGCCGATATTATGGCCGACTATCTAATGACCAATGATGCCGTCGATTTTGATGCGCTCATTCCCAACGTTCAAAAAAGTCTCAAAGACGGGTTCGGTGTTGAAATGCCCGCCGACGAGATGCGGGTCTTCCTGGGCGTACAAAAAGAGTTTCTTGATGAAGCGCATCGGGTGATCGGACCGCGCGAGACCTATCTGCGCGACGTGCTGGGGATCACAGACGAAGAGCGCGACGCGCTGCGCGCACGGTGGTTGGTGGAATGAGCGCGGCGGCCCATCGTTCCGACGTGTCCTCCTTTGAACAATACCGGCCCTGGCGCGAACCTGCATTGGCGTTTCGAACGCTCGCAGACGAGAATTATGCATTGCTCCTGCACGATGGCAGCAATGGCCGCGCCAGAATATACGCATTTCCCGAGGAGATCTTCGAGGGTGAGGGCCGCGCCCTGCTCGACCGGATGGCCGCGAGCTTTCGTGATCCACAAACATCGGGTGAGCTGGCCGGATTGTTTGGCTATGAATTGGCCTCCGCTTTCGAGCGTATTGCGTCTCCAGACACGACATGGCCGCACATCGCTTTGGCGCGCTACCCCGCCTGGGCGGAGTTTGATCGCCACGCCGACACGATATGCGTGCGAGGTGTCTGCGAGAAAGCGGTCGCTCGCCTGTTGGCAGCGCTGACCGGCCCGGTTGCAACGTTTGAAATTCCAAAGGCCGAGAACGTTAAGTGGACGCCTAGCTGGTCTCACGATCAATATCTCGAGGCCTGCCAGGCGGCTCGCGATTATGTGCATGCCGGCGATGTCTTCCAGGTCAATCTCTCACAGAGTTTCACCGTGGATCTCGATCCGGCCGACACGCCGTTTTGCGTTTTTGAACGACTCACAAGGTCCAGCCCGGCACCGCATGCGGCTTATTTCAGGATCGATGCCGACCGCGTCGTGATGACCAATTCGCCCGAACGCTTTCTCTCTGTCCGCGACGGACGGGTCGAAGCACGACCGATCAAGGGCACGCGGCCTCGCGCCGACAGTCCGCAGCGTGACGCGGAACTGGCGCAGCAATTATCCAAGAGCGCCAAGGATAATGCAGAAAACCTGATGATCGTCGATCTGATGCGCAATGATCTGGCGCGGGTTTGTCGGGCCGGCAGTATTGAAGTGCCGCTGCTGTGTGAGGTCGAAAGCTACGCCAATGTCCATCATCTTGTCTCGGTGGTTGAGGGTGAATTAAGGGCCGATATTGATATCTTCGATCTCATCGCCGCCAGCTTCCCGCCCGGTTCGATAACCGGCGCGCCAAAAGTGCGCGCGATGGAAATCATCGCTGAATTGGAAGGCGAGGCGCGCGGCCCCTATTGCGGGGCGATGGGCTGGATATCAAAATCCGGCGACATGGACCTCAATGTCATGATCCGCACCGCGGCCATGCAACGCAAGGACGGGCGCTGGCAAGCCATCATCCGGTCCGGCGGTGGCATCGTTGCGGAATCCGATCCCCAGTCGGAATTTGAGGAAACCCTGACCAAGGCATCCGCCCTGCGCCAGGCCTTTGGTGGTGGGGGCGTTCGCTCATGATTCTCTGGCACGATGGCAGTTGGCTGGACGACGCCAAGGCGTCGCGCCCCATTGCCGACCGAGGTGGGCTTCTGGGCGACGGGCTATTCGAGACCATGCGCGTTCGTGGTGGCCAATTGGTCCGGGGCGGGGCCCACGCCGCGCGCCTGATGCGCAGTTGTCAGTCTCTGGGCCTGCGCTGCCCGGTCGATGAACCGGGATTGGAAGATTTGGCGGCCGAACTGGTACATCGAAACGGCATGCGAGATGCCGCGATACGGCTGACCGTCAGTGCGGGAACCGGGGCTCGAGGATTGCCACGCGCGGAAGACGCCATGACAATCATGACGCTCGTCGCACACAAGCCTGCCCTTCCTCCAAAATCTGTCAGCTTGCAGACGTCCAAAATCAAACGCTCACCCAGCAGTCCGGCCACAGCCCACAAGACGCTCAGCTATATCGACAATATTTCAGCGCGACGGGAAGCGAAAACCGCTGGGGCCGACATGGCGCTGATGCTCGACACTGCGGGAAATCTGTCCGGCAGCGATTGTGCCAATTTATTCTGGTATATCGGTGACCAGATTTTCACCCCGGCACTGGGGTGCGGCGTGCTCGCTGGCACCGTGCGTGAGGGTATCCTCGCAGGCATGTCCGTGAGTGAGGGCTGTTTCCATCCGCGCGATTTGCAACAGGCGAACACGATGTTTTTGACCAATGCCCTCATCGGCATTGTTCCGGTTGATCGTCTTGATGGATCCAAAGTTGCCTGTGACCCCGCCCGCATTGAACAGGTCCGGCGTCTGGTGGGTTTCACCGAGCCCGCATCGCAGGATTAGTCTCGCATCACCAAAAGCGAGCGCCGCGGTCGCAGATAGAAAACTTCCCTGATATCGAATTTGGACATGCCCAATTCGCTGAACATCGTCTCATAACTGTAGCTAACTTCCACCATTATCACCGACCGGTTTGTCTGCATCACGCCGGCCGGCATGGATACGCTGCCACCTTCAGTCAAGGGAGGCATCCCGTCGGCATCACTCCATTGCACAGAGACATCGCCGGAAGAATCCATCATCACGCTGGAGATGCGAACCTCAAGTGGAGCCGTATCAAACGGCGCGACAATGGCACTGCCCGCTGTCATGATGGAGGCCATTTCACCATCGGTGATCACATCGTCCTGGGCGACCAGGTCAGCCAGGGCACTTGCGGCACTGGTGATCTTGCGATCAATGGACAGGGCCAGGCTTACTTCCACGGCGCCAAGATAAAGGGAGACCATGAATGGCGCGATCAAGGCAAACTCGAGCGCCGAAACGCCGCGCTGGTCTCCGTGCCATCGACGAAGAAATGTGCGCACCCGTCTAATCATTGAACGGCTCGTTCCTGAAAACGGTCGCTGCGGTGATCAAACGATCATTGCCATTCATATTCGACAGGGCCCCACCAAAATTGGGGGTCATCAGTGACCATCGGTAGAATACGCGCACCAACACAATGTCTCCGGCCGATCCCGGATCAAAGCCGAAACTTCCAGAGGACACATTTCCGTCGGCATCGATCGGGCTGCTCTGATCTATGGAGCCGAAATTCGGAAAGACCTCAACATCGATCAACAAACGATCGCAATTTCCAACAACCGCGATACGTTCACAGATTTGATTGCGAAATTCCGTTGCGGACATGCTGGAGTTCTGGGCCTGGCCGGTGCGAATTTGGCGCGCGGTTTCCAAGACGGCGTTTTCCAGCACCGTGCCGGTGAAGAACACGGCGGCCACTTCGATCATCGCAAACAGCAATAAGAAAAACGGGGCGGCGATCATGGCAAATTCGACAGCAGCCGAGCCCGACCGGTCGCGGCGCCAGCGGGTAAAAATACTTGGCCTGATTGTTTTGCTGTCCCGCGCGGTCATGCCCGAGGCTCCGTTCAGAATGTTAGTTTCGGATAGGGGCGGGCAGGTAATCACTCGCCGCCATCATCGCCCAAAGCAACATTCGCGGCCGACAGGCGATCTTGCTGCTGCTGGGACAGAGCGTCTGCACGACCGGAATCATCACCCGTGCGCGGTACCTCATCGCAGGTTTCACCGCAGGAGAGCGTAAAGCGGTCGGGACCACGGAACAGTGCGACTTGACCATCGACCGGGCTGCCGACCACGATTTCCTGAGAGTAAATGGTGCGGCCGACCCGATCCAGGGCGATCACATTCGTCCGTCCCTGGAGTCGACCCGTCAAAATGAGGGTACGTCCATCATGGATCATGGCGTCCGCGATGGAGGGGTTGCCCACCACAACAACAGACGCATCAGCCGGCAGGCGAACAACATGGGCGTGTTCTGTTGGAACCAGCAGGTCCGATGCCGCGGCCGGGGCAATCATCGCGAGCGAGAAAACAATAGATGCGGCGAGATGGCGGATCATGATGCACTCCTACAGGGGCTCTAACAGATTATGGAGCTGATCCTGACGCGCGCGGGTGAATCTTTCATAAACATCACTGAAATTTTTTTACTTGTATCATATTGGCACATTAGCAATCTGTTCACTATAGATTACTGAAAATGCAATAAATCTTTTGTTAAGCAAGCTTTTTTACCTCATCGAAATGCTTCTTGTGTTTACTGATCATCATTCAGAAGGGGTCGGGACTGATCGACTTCTGAGGGTGTAGAAAAATCACGGGAGTTGATGTTATGAAATTTGTATCACGCTTTTTTAAAGACGAATCCGGTGCCACTGCTATTGAGTATGGCCTGATTGCCGCACTTATTGCCGTTGTAATCATCGGTGCTGTTACCGCTCTTGGTACAGGCGTAAGCGACAACTTCAACACAGTCGCCGGCGCCCTTTAAGCGCTGACAGACAGTTGAATTGAGTATCAGGCACGGCCGCCCCGATCGGGGCGGCCTTTGTCTGTTTAAATGTGGCCGCGCCCACCTTGATCTGTCGCGATCCAGCCAGGTCAATCTATTTCAATCTGGACCCGTATTGCGCAGAATCCCTCCTGTTGAATTCCGTTCCGCAGGGCGTTCAAAATCAATTTCGTGGGCGCCAACCTCAAATTAAGGCTCTCGATCTAGACTTGCTCAAAATCAGATGTGGGAAATATAATGTTGCTTCAAGTCACACTTTTACTTTTCGTCGCGCTGATGCTTTTGGCTGCGGTCTCAGATTTGGTGCGATTTACGATTCCCAACAAGCTTTGCATCGCTATCGCTGCCCTGTTTCCGGTGGCAGCGATGATGGCGGGGTTTAGTTTGCCGCTTTTCGGCTTTCATTTATTGGGCGGAATCCTCGCTCTGGTGCTGGGCATGGCTCTGTTTGCGCCCGGCTGGATCGGTGGCGGCGATGCGAAATTATTCGCTGCAGCCGGCTTCTGGTTCGGAATCTCTGGCTTGACTGCATTTTTAATGTACACGGCTTTGATCGGCGGGGGGCTGGTCATCGTCCTCCTCGTGGCGCGGAAATTCGCGCCAATTATGGGCTTGCCGACCGCCTGGACCTATGAAACAGCCTTGTCTGATGGTGCGCCTGTGCCCTACGGCGTGGCCCTCGCAGGCGGTGCAATGTGGGCTCTGCCATCATCGGTCTGGCTAATGATCGCTTGAGGTCCAATCCAGATTTTCTCGAATTAGAGCGCACTGAACCTTTAGTATTAACGCGACCTTGATGAATTCGGCGTTTGATCTGAAACGTATTTGTGCGTTTGAGAGGTTTGAAGCGTCCAATGAACGCGGTTCGTATTGCCATCCTTGCAGCAGCTGCCTTGGCTGCCGTCGCTGTCGCCTTCTTCGTTCGTCAGGCGATGACGAGCGAAATTCCTCAAACTGTGCGGGTTGAGGCACGTCCTGATCTGCGCATACTCGCGGCGCGTCAGGATCTGGTTATCGGCCAGCAGGTCAGTGCAAATGATTTGTATTGGCAAGCCTGGCCAGAAGAGGCCACCGGCCCGGGATATATCATCGAAAACCGAGGGCAATCCGCAGCCGACTTCGCCGGCGCGATTGTTCGCAGTGCGATCAGCCAGGGTGAGCCAATCACTGGCCGTCGACTGGTGCAGGCCGGCGATGCCGGCTTTATGTCCGCCATTTTGACACCGGGCATGCGCGCAGTGGCCGTGCCCATTTCTCCGGAAACGGCAGCGGGCGGTTTTATTCTGCCCAATAGCCGAGTGGACGTTATCGTCTCTTATGAGCAGGAGAGCGAAAATGGTCGTAGTACACGACGTAATTTTGTCGCCCAGACCCTGGTAGAAAATGCCCGCGTCCTGGCGATCGACGGCACATTTGGAGAGGCCGAGGAAAATGTGCTCGGTGACACTGCCACTTTGGAATTAACACCCGATCAGGCGCGTGCGGTCACGCTGGCGGTCGCGCGCGGTGAGATCGCCCTCGTCTTGCGCAGTCTTTCCGATGGAAATGGTGGGCCTCAGCTTGTCGCCAGTGGCAATGCATCTGAAGCAGCCATGTCCCAGCTCAATGCGGACGACAATGTCAGCAGATCGGTCACCATCGTTCGATACGGTCATGCGCGACAAGTCGCGTTGGCGGACGGCAATTGAGGGAGATGGTGATGTTTCGGTCCATAGCAATTGCTGTTTCCTTGATGCTGAGCGCCCCGCTTGTCTCGCAGGCCCAGAGCCTCGCCGACAATAATGAGCGCGGCAATACCATGCAGGTTCACATCCGTGCGCCGGGTGTGGGCCCCGTATCCGAGACGCTCAATCTACCGCTGAGCAAGGCCGCAGTGATTCATTTGCCGGTCGACGCCGCCGATGTGCTGGTCACCAATCCCGAGATCGCGAATGCGGTCGTCCGCACGCCGACACGCGCCTATGTCCTCGGTATGAGTGTTGGCCAGACCAATGTGTTTTTCTTTGATGGTGACGGTCAGCTTATTCTGGATCTGGATATCCGCGTTGAACGCGATCTTGCACCATTGCAAGAAGCGCTCATACGATTTTTGCCCGACTCCCGCGTTACTGCCGAAGCCATGAATGATCACATTGTCCTCTCTGGCTCTGTGCCCAGCGCCAGCGCGGCAGACACGGCCCTGCGTATCGCTCAACGCTGGTCGGCCGATCCCGAGCATGTGATGAGCATGTTGTCGATCGAGGCACGGGAACAGGTGATGCTCAGCGTTCGCATCGTCGAGATGCAGCGCACGATTGTTCGCCAGCTGGGAATTAATCTGTCGACGGCAGGCAGCTCCGGTGAATTCAATTTCGCCGTTGCGACCCAAAACGAATTTTCGCTGGTCGGGCGCTTCCTCAACGGACTGTCCGCCGGCGTCGACTGGACCAGTGGCAATCCGGGCGGCATCACGGGTGTGAGCTCGCTTCTGCAAGCCATGGAGCGTGTCGGTCTGGTGCGCACACTGGCTGAGCCAACATTGACTGCAATTACAGGCGAGTCTGCCAATTTCCTGGCCGGAGGTGAATTCCCGGTCCCGGTTGGTCGTGACCGCGACGGAAATGTGGTGATCGAGTACAAATCATTCGGTGTCGGCCTTGGCTTTACGCCGCTGGTATTGTCGGAAGGTCGCATCAGCCTGCGCATCTCTACCGAGGTCTCCGAGCTGACCACGCAAGGGTCGCTGACATTGTCTTCAACGGCTGTTACGGATGATGCGGGCAATATCATCGGAACCGTGCCCGGGCTCACCATTCCGGCCCTCAACGTCAATCGCGCTGAGACAACCGTCGAGCTTCCCTCCGGTGGCAGCTTGGTTCTGGCGGGTCTGATTCAGGAAGAAACGCGTCAAAATCTCGACGGCGTGCCGGGTGTTCAAAACATTCCGATCCTGGGAGCCCTGTTCCGTTCTCGTGATTTCGAGAGTCAGGAAACTGAATTGGTCGTCATCGTGACACCTTATCTGGTGGATCCGGCCAACCCGAACGGGTTAAGCACACCCGCCGACGGTCTCCAAAATGCCGATGAGGCCAGTGCCCTCCTCTTTGGTCGTATTAATCGTGTGTACTCAGTTCCCGGTTCCGATACCGGCGAGCAGAGCTGGAATGGCCCCGTTGGCTTCCTGTTTGAATAGTGGAGTTTGTAATCGTGACGTATCGCCTCGTTAAATCACTGTTCGCCGCTATTGCTGGATCGCTGGCCCTTTCGGCCTGCGCGACTGTTCCTGCCAATACCGATTTGCCGCGGGCAAGTGCTGTTGCCGAGACGTTCCGTGCCGATATGCCGGTCAACCCGGCCGACAATGGGCTGACATGGGCCCAGCTTGATCTGCTGGCGGCTGTCGCCGACGAATACAATGTCCGGGGCCATGGGCCATTGGTCATCACCTTCCCGCAGGGCTCAAATAATGAAGAGGCGGCCATCGGCGCGATCGCTGAAGCTCGCACCTATCTTTATGGGCGCGGGCTCGACTGGCGTCAGATTTCCGGCGGTCACTACAATGCGCAGGGTCAGCATAATGCGGCCGTCATCTTTTCCTTCACGCGCTACCAGGCAATTGCCCCCGATTGCCCGGAAGGCTGGGGTGATCTGGCCCGAGAATTCAATAATCGCCCCGGGCCGCGCTTCGGTTGCGCCATGGCGACCAATTTGGCGGCAATGGTCAGCGACCCGCGCGATCTAATAAGCCCCCGTAATCAGCAACCCGCCGATACCGGTCGACGTCAGACAATCCTCAACGAATACCGGGCCGGTGAATCAACAGCGAGTGAGCGCAGTGACTACGAAAGTGGAACTGTTAGCTCGGTCGGTAATTAGGCGGGCAGGGAAGAACACAATGAACGACGCAAACCGCGCCCTCAAAAATGATCCCCTGATGGAAGATGATGATCCGTTTATGGATGCGTCCGACATCGAAAGATTGATGCTGGGTGAGGCAACCCGTGAGGATATTCTCGTTGAGGATCGCGCCCAATCGCCCGGCAAGGCATTTGGTGCCGGTGCGACGTTGGATCCGGACGTTCTCGACGAGTCGGCGGATCCCTATATGTCCGAACCCCATTTCGACGCGCCCGAAGAGGCTGTCACGGTCGATCCCGCCTTTGATGAATTGCGCGAGGAAGTCGCCCAATCTACGGCCGCGATGCCCGGTGGGGAAACGTTATACGGCGAAGTTGATGCCGAGGTCTCCGAACAGCCTATTCCACGTATTGCCATAGCCGCATTCTGCGAGCGGCCGGAAACCGGAGCTCTGATCCACAATGCCGCTGATGATCGCCGTCTTGCGCGGGCCCATGTTGACGTAGAGCTCGGCGGTCTACCGGCTGCGATTGAACGTTTTCACGACGCGACAACCCCGAACTTGCTGATCGTTGAGAGCGGAATGCGTGGTCGCGGCCTGTTTGAGCAGCTCGAAGAACTGGCTGCGGTTTGTGATGCCGACACCAAGGTTGTTGTCATCGGCGCCTCTAACGACATTTCCCTGTATCGCAGTTTGATGAAGCGCGGGGTCAGTGAATATCTGGTGCCGCCAATGACACCGCTGCACCTGATCCGGACCATCTCAGATTTATTTCTTGATCCCGAGCAGCCCTTCGCCGGTAAAACCGTTGCCTTTATCGGTGCCAAGGGTGGGGTTGGCTCGTCAACGATTGCACACAATGCGTCCTGGGCACTGACTGAGGGGCTGCAATCGGATGCCGTTCTCGTCGATATGGATTTGTCATTCGGAACGGCAGGGCTCGACTTCAATCAGGACCCGGCCCAGACATTGGGTGACGCCTTGGCAGAACCTGACCGCCTGGACGAGGCCCTTCTGGATCGGCTTTTGGTGCGGTGTACCGATCGCCTGAGCCTGTTCTCCGCCCCCGCCACTCTTGAGCGGGATTGGGAGTTTTCTCCGGTCGCGTACGAAATGGTGCTCGAAAAGGTTCGCCGCCAAGCGCCGAATATCATCCTTGACTTGCCTCATTTCTGGATGCCGTGGGTGAAACAAACCCTGCTTTCCGCTGATGAGGTCGTTGTTACGGTGACGCCGGATCTGGCGTCGCTGCGCAATGCGAAGAATTTGTTCGATCTGGTTACCGGCGCACGTCCAAATGATGATCCGCCCAAGGTTGTCATCAATATGGCCGGCATTCCGAAACGACCCGAAATTCCGATCAAGGATTTCGCCGATGCGCTTGGCGCGCCGCCGGTTCTGGTTCTGCCGTTTGAGCCGATGCTGTTTGGCAAGGCTTCGAATAATGGTCAGATGATCACCGAGGTCGACCCGAAATCCAAGGCGGCTGAAGGTTTTGCCCATTTGGCAAGTATGATCACGGGGCGTGTTGCTGCTCCCAATAAGAAACGCTCCCTGTTCGGGAATCTTTTTGGAGGCTAACCGCCCATGTTCGGCAAACGCGCCGGTGCTGCATCTCCTAAACGTGCCCCCACAGCCCCGGCTACCGCCGCGGCGGCCGTCAATGATGCGCCAAAATCCGCCACGCCCGCACCCCAGGTCCCGCACAAGGACGCCGGGGCGGAAAAACGCCGGCAGCCCAAGGCGGCTCCGGTGCCTAAAAGGACAGTCTCGGCCGCAGAACCGGGCGGACGATCGGAAGAATATTACGCGGTAAAAACCACAATTTTTAATGCGTTGATCGATACCATCGATCTCGGGCAGTTGGCGCGTCTCGATCAGGAGACCGCCGCCGAGGAAATCCGTGACATCGTCACCGAGATCATCTCGATCAAAAATGTTGCCATGTCGATCGCCGAGCAGGAGCAGCTCCTTACCGACATTTGCAACGATGTGCTCGGTTATGGCCCTCTTGAGCCTCTGCTGGCGCGCGATGATATCTCCGATATCATGGTCAATGGCGCCGACGACGTTTTCATCGAGGTCAATGGCAAGGTTGAACGCACCAATATCCGTTTCCGCGATAACGCTCAGCTGATGAATATCTGTCAGCGAATTGTGAGCCAGGTTGGCCGACGTGTGGATGAAAGTTCGCCCGTCTGTGATGCCCGCCTCGCGGATGGTTCTCGCGTCAATGTGATCGCGCCGCCACTGGCGCTTGATGGTCCGACATTGACCATCCGGAAATTCAAAAAAGACAAGCTGACAATGGATAAGCTTGTCGAATTCGCTTCTATCACCCCGGAAGGTGCCAAAGTACTCGCCGTGATCGGGGCCAGCCGATGCAACGTCCTCATCTCTGGCGGTACCGGTTCGGGTAAGACGACCCTGCTCAATTGTATGACCGGCTATATCGAGGAAGATGAGCGCGTTGTGACCTGTGAGGACGCCGCTGAATTGCAACTTCAGCAGCCACATGTCGTCCGCCTTGAGACTCGTCCGCCCAATCTGGAGGGCGCTGGTGAGGTCACCATGCGTGATTTGGTCAAGAACTGTCTGAGGATGCGTCCGGAACGCATTATCGTGGGTGAGGTGCGTGGACCTGAGGCGTTTGATCTCCTGCAGGCCATGAATACCGGCCATGACGGCTCCATGGGCACGCTGCACGCCAACTCCCCGCGCGAGGCGATGTCGCGGATTGAATCCATGATCACAATGGGTGGTTACGGCCTGCCGGCCAGAACCATTCGCGAAATGATCTCGGGCTCAATTGATGTCATCATCCAGGCCGCCCGATTGCGCGACGGATCGAGAAAAATTACCCACATCACCGAAATTATCGGCATGGAGGGCGAAGTTATCGTCACTCAGGATCTGTTTGTCTACGAGATCCAGGGCGAGGACGCGGACGGCAATATCGCCGGCATTCACTGCTCCACTGGTATCGCGCGTCCAAAGTTCTGGGACCGCGCACGTTATTTCGGCCTCGAGCGCGAACTGGCCAACGCCCTGGATGAATCGGAGGCCTGAGCATGAATGAGGACATGGCTTTCATTTTCGCCGCCGTCGCGGCGTTTGTTGCGATCGCCGGTGTCGGCTGGGTCGCGGTCGGTGCTGCCGGCGATGCGCAATCCAAACGTCGTATGCAGACCGTGGTTGGTGCCGGGGGTTTGGAGCGGGGCAAGCGTCACCACTCGGCGCTTGATGCCGCAGCGCAGCGCAAGCGTCACGTCCAAGAATCGCTCAAGGATATGGAGCAGCGCCAGAAAGACCAGCGCAAGAAAAACCTGACATTGAAATCCAGGATCCAACAGGCGGGCATGGATTTCACGCCAGCACGTTTCTGGTTGGCATCCCTGGGCATGGCAGTTTTGGGATTTGTCCTCGCCTATGTCACAGGGCAGACAATGTTGATGTCAGGTGGATCGGCCGTCATTGCGGGGTTGGGCTTACCGCGCTGGTGGCTCGGTTTCATGTGTTCGCGACGCAAGAAAAAATTCACCCAGGAATTTGCCAATGCGCTCGACGTTATCGTACGCGGCATCAAATCTGGCCTGCCACTTAATGAGTGCCTCAAAATCATTTCACGGGAATCACCTGAACCCGTTGCTTCCGAATTCCAGCTTCTGGTTGAGGGCATAGCGCTCGGCGTCTCACTGGAAGACGGATTGCGCCGCATGTGCGAACGCATGCCGCTGCCGGAATTGAACTTCTTCACAACGGTATTGGTGATTCAACAAAAGACAGGCGGTAATCTCGCCGAGGCGCTTGGCAATCTGGCCATGGTGTTGCGCGCGCGAAAGATGATGCGGGAAAAAATTGGTGCCCTATCCGCAGAGGCCAAGTCCTCTGCCGGCATTATCGGTTCGATGCCACCGGGTGTGGGCGGCATCGTCTATCTGACCACGCCTTCCTATATGAGCCAGATGGTCACCGACCCGACAGGTCAGCTCATGCTGCTCGGCGGTGCCACCTGGATGGCGATCGGCATTTTCGTCATGCGCGGCATGATCAACTTCAAGATCTAGGAGTTCGTCTTGCCCGGCTTTACCGAAATACGCGATTTCCTGACCGACCCGCAAATGCTGCTGACCCTTTTGTCCGGCATCTTGGTATTCGCCACGATTGTCACGATCGCCGGACCAAGTCTGGGCGGCGGTGGAATGGATAAGCGAATCAAAGCTGTCCAGAACCGTCGCGAGGAATTGCGTCGTAAGAGTCGCGAGCAATTGAAGGTCAAGGTCAAGGCCAAGGAAGGTGGTCGGGGCACTATTCGCGATGAAGAAGCCAAGGGTATCATGCGCCGGGTGGTGGATGCCCTCAACTTGCAAAAAGCGTTCGAAGACCCCGCCCTTCAATTGAAGCTGCAACAGGCCGGTTTGCGGGGCAATCGACCGACCGTGACATTCTATTTCTTCCGGTTGGCCGCACCGATAATCTTGCTCCTTGGCGGCTTGTTCTACCTCTTTTTTATCAATGATTTCGGGCTGCCAACGATCACCCGATATTGTTATGCATTCGCCCTGGGCATGCTGGGTTATTACGCCCCGAATGTGTATCTCTCCAACGCGGCGACAAAGCGCCAACAATCAGTAATGGGGGCGTTTCCGGACGCGCTTGATCTGCTGTTGATTTGTGTCGAATCGGGCATGTCTGTTGAGGCCGCCTTCCACAAGGTTTCTACAGAAATTGGTAGCCAGTCGATTGAACTCGCTGAGGAATTGTCGCTAACCACCGCGGAGTTGGCCTACCTGCAGGACCGGCGCGTCGCCTATGAAAATTTGGCCAAGCGGACCAATCATCCCGGCGTGAAAGCGGTCTGCACCTCGCTCATTCAGGCGGAAAGTTACGGCACCCCGCTGGGGCAAGCCCTGCGTGTGATGGCAAAGGAAAATCGCGACATGCGCATGGCTGCGGCCGAAAAAAAGGCCGCTTCCTTGCCGGCTCAGCTGACCGTGCCGATGATTATCTTCTTCCTGCCCGTCCTGTTCGTGGTTATCCTCGGCCCAGCCATCATTCGTGTAAACGCGATGTGACGAACGCCGTTTGGCGCGTTATTTGAATGGCACGGTGAATGTTGAACAGGTGGACACAGCCCATGTTTTCCGGGCCCATGTTTTCGGGACGCAAGTCGGCGGAGAAACGCCGCGAGCAAATCGACGCGGCGGACCAGGCCGCGGGTGCCGCGATGGCCGCGCTGTTTGGTGATGATGTCGAGGCTGCCCGCAAGGCACTCTCCAGCGCTCCGAAAACTCATTACGCAGACATGGGCTGGAAGGTCGATCTGGCCTACGCCATGGTCGAGCTGAAATCGGAGAGACGCAAGTCCGGTACACAAAGGCTTGTCTCAGTCTGTAGTCGGCTCGACGAAACGTCACTCAGCCTGGATGACAAGAATTATCTTCGCCTCTATGCGCTCTACCGCGCCAGCGAAGTGTCGAAAACCGGCAAGCCACCTATGGAATTACGCGATTTGGTTGAGGATTTTCGCTTTGATCATACGCAGATTACGCCGTTGATCCGTCAGGATTTCCCACTCAAGAAAGTCGACGATATCGTCGTCGCACCGCCCCCGCCGCCACCGCCGCCAACCGATGAAGCGAGCGAATAGGCTGTCGCGTTTGGTGGTTTGCTAATTGGCAGTAACCGCATCATAGCGACGCTGACTGGTCAGCATGGCCCGGACATAGTTCATATTCGCTTCGGCCATTTCCGGCGTCACATCAACACGCGCCATTTCCTCGGCCTCCTCGAAACGTCCCTGAAGAGCAATCACCAGCGCCAGGTTTTGTCGGATCGCCGCAGCGGCCCCGGGGCGGATCATGGCTTCGCGTAACATTTGCTCGGCCACCTCCACATCACCTGATAAGGCATGTGACAACGCCAGGTTTGAAAGCACGGAAGGATCGCCGGGATTGAGGCTGAGCGCGGCCCTGAACGCATTGCGCGCGGCGGGCGCCTGTCCCGCCTGCTCCAGCGAGATACCCAGGGTATTGTGAACCTGCCAATTGGATGAATTGGATGCTGCCGAACGCTGCAGAGCCTCAATAGCGCGCGCACCGCGTCCAGACGACGCCAGGGCCATGCCATAGGCCAGCAACATATCGGCGTCTTCAGGGTATAGCGCCAGAGCCTGTTGGGCGATAATCGCCGAGCGATCATGATTGCCCATACGGCGCAGCGCGATCGATAATTCCAGCGCCGCTTCCTGGTCAGACGGGTTGAGGTCATAGGCCTCGGCCCAGAACGCCGCCTGTGATAACAGGTCACGACTGTGGATTGCCGCGCGCTCTTCCGCCGTGGCGGGAATTATATTGCCCGCATCCTCCATCGTGACTGCGAGCGCCTGCTCGCCGTCAGTGCGGGCAGTGGTCGTCGCGCAGGCGGAAATTGCCAGGGCTGCGAGCGGGGCGATGAAGATAAAATTTCGCATCTTGGAACCGATCAACTGAGAGCGTCCCTTGAAACTGCTCGCCTGCCGTCAAGAATGCGTTAATCCAGAGCCTGAAATTGAACACCGATGCGAGGAACAAGCATGTCGACCCACTTTTCCCAATCCGCCAATGGCCGCGTTCTAAAGCTGGTGACCATTGATCAACGCGATGAGGCCGTCACGGCTCTGAGCCCGGACAACCAAGTCCTGGCAGCCAATTTCAAGGCGGGAGCAGGGCAGGTCGTGCTTCTGCCGGGCGGTGGCGACTGTGCCGCGCTTTACGGCATGGGCGCTGGCAAGGATGCTTTCGCCATGGGCAGCGCCGCGATGAGCCTGCCAGAAGGTGATTGGGAAATTCACGATCTCCCTGATTCGGTGGACCCGACCCTCGCCTCGGTCGCCTGGGCTTTGGGTGGTTATAAATTTTCCCGTTTTAAATCAACCGATCGAGAGCCAGCCCGTTTGATCTTACCGGCCGCTGCGGATGACGCCGAAGCGCAAGCAATCGTCGATGCGGTTTTCCTGACCCGCGATTTGATAAACTCACCCGCCGACGTCATGGGTCCTGCAGGTCTGGAAGCCGAATTTCGCAAGCTGGCTGAAACTCACGCCGCCAAGGTGAAAGTCACAACCGGTCAGGCCTTGCTGGATGACAACTACCCGATGATCCACGCAGTCGGTCGCGCCGCCCATGAAGAGCCCCGTCTTTTGGAGCTGGAATGGGGTAATCCGGACCATCCCCGTATTGCGGTCGTCGGCAAGGGGGTCACCTTCGACAGTGGCGGTCTCGATATCAAGGCTGCGCAATATATGCGCCTGATGAAGAAGGATATGGGCGGCGGCGCCAATGCCATGGGTCTGGCGTCGATGATCATGGCGGCCAAACTGCCCGTCTATTTGCATCTGCTGGTGCCGGCAGTCGAGAATGCGATCAGCGCCGGGGCCATGCGGCCGGGCGACATCTTGCCATCGCGCAAGGGCCTGACCGTTGAAGTCGACAATACCGATGCCGAAGGCCGCCTGGTACTGGCCGATGCTCTGGCGCGCGCCACCGAGGAGGATTGCGAGATGGTGCTCGATTTCGCGACGCTGACCGGCGCAGCCCGTGTTGCGCTGGGGGCGGAGCTGGCACCGTTCTATACCGACAATGATGCGCTGGCGGCGCAATTCACCGCATCCGGAACCGAGGTCTCTGACCCGCTCTGGCGGATGCCGCTGTGGGACGGCTATGACAAGGAAATCGAAGGCGGGATCTCAGATCTGGTCAATGCGGCCGCCATCCCGATGGCCGGCTCTATCACGGCGGCGCTTTTCCTGCGGCGCTTCGTCGGCGATGCCAATTGGACCCATTTCGATATCTTTGGCTGGAATCCCAAAGATCGTCCCGGGCGACAAAAGGGCGGTGAAATGCTGGCAGTTCGTGCCGTTTACCAAACGCTCAAGAATAGGTTCGTACACTAGACCCGTATCGACGGGACGGGTCTGGGAGTGGAAGTATGGCGTCACAGGCGATGATATCGCTTGAGATGATGCGGCGGGTATCGACCCAGTCCGTGCGCGGCGCTGTGGCAGATCTCAGCGCCCGCCAGTTTGCTCTGCTTTTGAGTATATTCATGCGGGAGGGGCCGCATTCGGTACGGGATCTGGCCGAGGAGCTTGATCTTCCGAAGCCGGCGGTAAGCCGCGCTCTCGACGTGCTGGAGGGCAATGGTTTTGTTTGCCGCAAGAAAGATCAACAAGACCGCCGGGATGTTTCCGTGCACCGCACTGTCAAAGGTGCGCTCTTCCTGTACGATTACGGCTCAAGCCTAGCATCCTTTGCCCAGGAGACTGCCGAGTGCCTGTCATGGATCCACGCCTTACACCGGCCCGCCCCGATCTCGCCGCAGCCCATCTGAAAGGATTGGTAGAGGCCGAGCGCTTTGTTGAGCCGGTCTTATGGCAATGCGCCATTGCCGCGGCCCCGATCAGACGCACACCGGCTGCCGACGGGGCCATGGACGACCAATTGCTGGCCGGTGAACAATTTGCGGTGCTCGACCAATCGGACGGCTGGGCCTGGGGATACGCCAAAAGCAGCGGTTATGTCGGGTGGGTTGATCTGGCGGGCTTGTCGTCAAAGACGCAGAATCCCGACCGTCGCATCACCGTCCTGCGGACGTACGGATTTTCCCGGCCCGACATGAAGTCGGCGCCTGTCGTCCTGTTGAGCCTCAATTCTGGTATTTCCACGGGTGAGCGGGAAGCGAGCTTTGTCCATGCCGGAGATCTGGGGTGGATCCACGAAGCGCATACCGCGCCTATTGATCAAACCGCCAGCGACTTTGTTGCCGTCGCCGAAGCATTCCTGGGCGCTCCCTATCTCTGGGGTGGAAAGGAAAGCTTGGGGTTGGACTGTTCCGGGCTTTTGCAGATGGCCCTTGTGGCGACAGGTGTGCCGGCGCCTCGCGACGCGGATCAGCAAGAGGATTTCCTCCGCGATAGCTGGCAAGACGTGACAGGCGATGTCGGACGCCAGCGAGGCGATGTCGTCTTCTGGCCCGGACATGTTGGCATTATGACGGATAGCGAACACTTGCTGCACGCAAACGCCCATACGATGGATACGACGCTGGAAAGTTTTCGAGAGGCCGAGGCACGCATTGCGGACAAGGAAAATCCGGTGCGTTCAATTTTTCGGGCCGCCTGACCGAGAATTTATCGTTCCGGCGCGCACAAAAAAGCCCCGCGGCCGGAACCGCGGGGCTTTTTGTGTGTAATGGGGCAGGGCGCTACTGGTCGTCGTCGCCAGTCGGTGCTTCAGTCGGTGCTTCTGCTGGCGCTTCCATTGACGTTTCTGCCGGCGTGTCTGCCAGTGTTTCTGCCAGTGTTTCTGCAGGCGTATCTTGCATGACGTCTGCGGCTACGTCCTCGACCATGTCAGCCAATGGGGCTGGCAGCGGAGCCGGGTTAGCCGAGAGGCTGCGAAGATAGGCAATGACATTCATGCGGGTCGATTCGCTTCTGATTCCGGCAAACGACATCGCTGTGCCCGGAGCGTATGCTCGCGGCGATGTCAGGAAATCATTGAGAGCGGCATAGTCCCAGCCGCCCGCGATACCCGACAGAGCCGCCGAGTAGCTATAGCCATCGGCAGAGCCGATGCCGCGGTCAACAACGCCCCAAAGGTTTGGTCCGGTGCTGTGGCCAGCGCCGTCAACAAACGTATGGCATGACGAGCACTGGCGAATAGCGCTTTCACCACGCGAAACATCCGCAGCAGCGAGAAGAACGCCGTAATCGACCGCCGGCATGATTGCGGGGCCACTCTCGGCCGCGTCACCACCGATTGCGGCCCAGTCGACCGGGTAGGCAGTGTTGTGTTCATCAAGGTCATGCGCTGCATGTGTGGGGACGAGCGTGTGTCCCAATTCCTTGATGACCAAGACGATTAGGATGCCTGCGATAAGGACGCCAGCAACCTTGTTCCAGAAGAGATCGCCCATGGACGCCCCCCAATCTAATCCAGTTGAAAGTTGGCTGTGTTTGGCATGGTCAGCTCCTGCAGGCAACCGTCAAAGCATCGTCCGATACATTCGGTCGCAGTCCGGATGAGTGCGTCGCCTTTGTTGCCCCTCACAGCGATGCAGCCTTCCGTCTTCCCTCCAAGCTCACCGTCCTGTGAAGCACAAGCTGCACTGCGCCCCTTGAACCTGCACCCCTGCGTTCGCAAATGCCCCAATGGCTGGGATTATTGTCATTCAAATAAGGACCTTGATCGCCATGTTGCGTTCCATACTTTTCACTGCTGCATCCTCAATCGCCTTCGCGGGCATCGTCACACCTCATGCCGGGGCTCAAGATGCGAATTTCAACGCTGGGGTCGGTTATTCCCGAATCGATATTCAGGACGTGGACTTTGATGCGATTTCGCTTCGCGCTGGTTACGATTTCAACGAAACCTTCGGCCTTGAAGGCCAGGTTGATTTCGGCCTCGGTGATGAAAGTGTCTCGCTGGGTCTCGTCACCGCTGATGTCGAATTAAATTATAGCGCCGGACTCTACGGTATCGCGCGCTTCCCGCTTGCCGAAAATGTCAATGTGTTTGGGCGTCTCGGATACGTAACAACCGAGCTCGAAGGGTCCGTTGCCGGGTTTGTCGCAGATGAGAGCGATGACGGCTTTTCCTTTGGTGTCGGCGGTGAATACAATTTCGACGCGTCCAACGGCGTTCGGGTCGAATATACGCGTACAGATTATGATTCCGGCGAGGCCGACAGTTTCGGTATTTCCTGGGTGCGTCGTTTCGGCGGCTAAGCCCTACCGCTAAGTGCGGGGAGAAATCCGCCACCTTCAGAGCCGCGTCCCGTTTGGGGCGCGGTTTTGTGTGGTTGCTTGGTTATGCGTGCCGACGTGTTGGCGGGCCAGCTGTGTCGAGTTGTGTTAAGCCAAATTCACTGGGCCAAGTGCAAGCTGTTCACAAGGTTGATTACAAGGCATGACGGCACGGAATTGGCGCACGCCGTAGTGCCTGCTGGTGAGGCCAGGTCGATTAAATCGCGCCATCAACCCATAATTCGGTCAGCCGCCGGGCAATGGCAATCGATGGCGGCATCACTGCCTCTGCATGGGTTCCATCCAACATGGTGATGACCTCGGCTCGGGAAAACCACCGGGCCTGTTCAAGCTCATGCGTGTCGATCGTTAGGGTCGTGTCTGTCACTGGCGCGACCAAACCCACCATCAAGGAGTGGGGCAGGGGCCAGGGTTGGCACATGACATAGCGAATGCCGGCAATGTCGGCGGTGACGCCTGCTTCTTCCAGCAATTCACGCGCGCAGGCTTCCTCGAGCGTCTCGGCAGGCTCCACAAACCCCGCCAGTGCAGACCACACACCGTCAGGCCAATTTTCCTGTCGCCCAAGGAGGCAATTATCCCCGTCCACGGCCAGCATGATGACGACAGGGTCGACCCGGGGGAAATGCTCCGCGTCGCACGCATCACACACGCGCTTCGCGCCGCCTCCGGCTTGACGAGTCGGAGAGCCGCAATTGGCACAGAACTGATGGCGTTCGCGCCAGGCGAACAGCGAGCGGGCCTGCGCGAAAATGGCGGCATCCGCATGGATCATGAGGCGTGCGGCCTGCCGGGCGTCGAAAAATTCGGTGCCATGTGGGGCCGGAGTTTCGATCTTGTTTTCGCATGCGAAGAGCGGTTGGCCCGCGGTTTCACCAAGATAGACCAGCGGCCCGGTCGCGTCCCAGTTTGCGGTGTCCGACATCTCGAATCTGTGGAGCGTATTGTCGGCCGACATCGCTGGTTCGCCTGCCCGCAACAAAATACAGCGCGCATCCTGGTGATGAGAGGCCGCGACAAGCATGTCCGGATCACGCCGGATTAGATCGCCGCGGTCCAGGGGAGAGCCGGTAAACGTCAGGGCGGGGCGATCTTTCAGGATGGTGCGGTCATTCATGGGCGCTGTCTGCCTTTTCGGAAGGGGCATTATTCGCGAAACCTGCTCGTGCAGATAGCGAGCTTAGGTGCCGGCTTCAATCATAGATTTGCATGATCACCGCAACATTATAACTTGCAATTAAGAATGAGTCGCAAATATGCTGTGTTTGAAGCATGTAAAATCAGGAGGAAGCCATGTCCCAAATGCAGGTTGAAATACAAGATACACGTCGATCCGCCCATGTGCGTCTCGCCGTCCGCGATTGGCTGGAAACCCAGTCCCGCATGATCGCCTATTGGCGTGATGTGCTTGTTTCTGCGGGCGAGTGCGACGACCTGGTCGAGATCCTCGATGACCATGCGGACGTCCTGCTGATGGCGGCGTTACAGGGGGATGGTGAAAACCCAGTACATCAGTGAAGCGACATCTTGCGCCGCGCGGCTGGGCAGGCGATATAGAGGGCGGAAGATCGGCGGTGGACGAGCGCCTCGCGAACCCGGTCAGGTCCGGAAGGAAGCAGCCGCAACGAGTTTTCGTTCGGGTCGCCGTTCGGTCTTCCACTTATTCCTCGCTTCGCGCGATCTTTAAGCCCCGGGAGTCGACATGGACGACACGCCGATCGCATCGGACGATAACGGGTCTTCTAACGACAGCAGTGACCAACAAGAAGCGCTTATGCCCGGGCTGGATTTGCCCGAGACAGCAGAGGCGGCACCCTATCAGGTGCTCGCGCGCAAATATCGACCGGACAATTTCGAGGATCTGATCGGCCAGGACGCCATGGTGCGCACCCTGACCAATGCCTTTGATGCGGGCCGCATTGCGCACGCCTATATGCTGACCGGCGTTCGCGGTGTTGGCAAAACCACCACCGCCCGCCTGATTGCCCGTGCCCTCAACTTTCAGACCAATGAAATTGATGCACCCTCCATGGCGCTGTCGGCCCGCGGCGCGCATTGCGACGCTATTGCGCGATCTACGCATGTCGATGTGATGGAAATGGACGCCGCCTCGCGAACCGGCGTCGGCGATATTCGGGAGATCCTCGATGGTGTGCGCTACGCGCCGGTGTCTGCCCGCTATAAGGTCTACATCATCGATGAAGTGCACATGCTCTCCAACAACGCCTTCAACGCTCTGTTGAAGACACTGGAGGAACCGCCTGAGCACGCCAAATTTATCTTTGCCACGACAGAAATTCGCAAAGTTCCCGTCACCGTTCTGTCGCGCTGCCAGCGCTTCGATCTCAAACGCATTGATCGCGACGTCTTGACCGATCATCTCGAGCGAATCTGCGGTCTGGAAAGTGCCGCTGTTGAGCGCGACGGCCTGTCCCTGATTTGCCGTGCAGCTGAGGGTTCGGTCCGTGATGCCTTGTCCTTGCTGGACCAGGCCATCGTACAGGGGGCCGACACCGATACTGCTGTCACGGCGCCCCAAATTCGCGACATGCTGGGCCTCGCTGATCGGGGTCGCGTACTCGACCTGCTTGAGCACGCAGTATCCGCAAAGACCGTCGAGGCCCTTGCGGAGCTGAGCTCACTCTATGACGCGGGTGGAGACCCCGCCGTCATAACACGCGATCTGCTCGACTACGTTCATGCGACATCCCGTGTGAAGGCTGTTGGTCCCAATGCTGATCTGGGCGAGGCGGCAGACACGGTTGCGCGCATAACAGCCCTGGCCGACTCGCTGAGCCTCGCGCAATTGACTCGCCTGTGGAAATTGCTGCTCGGTGGACTCGATGATGTCCGCACCGCACCGGATCAATTAGCCGCAGCGGAGATGACGATCCTGCGGCTTGTGGCGGCGTGCATGCTGCCATCGCCCGAGGATGCGGCACGTTTGCTGTCACAACACCCCGCAGCGCCCGCCGACAGGGAGGCGCCGGGAAAGCCTGAGGCGACAGCGCCCGAGCCGGCTCCGGATCCTGTCAGCGCAGCCCAGCCCGCATCGACTGTTTCAACTCCGGAACCCGTCGCCGACGGCCCTGGCACATGGGAAGAGCTGATGGCCTTCCTGCAATCGCGCCGAGATATCCATCTTCAGCTTGATGTCGAACGGTTCGTCCGGCCGGTCTCCGTCAAGGCGGGATCGATGACCTATCAGCCTGTTGATGGCGCGCCGCAGGATTTGGCGCAACGCCTGGCCAAGCGTTTGCTGGAATGGACCGGCGTTACCTGGGCGATCCTGGCCGACGCCGATTTGGTGGGCGGTGAGACCTGGTCAGAAAAGCGCAAGCGCGACGGCCGGGAACGGCTCGAAAATATTAGTCGGGAGCCCGCTGTCGCCGAGGCGTTGCGTTTATTCCCCGGGGCTGAAATCATTAAAATAACCGATCCGGAACCCGTATCCGAGAGCGATAACGAAGAGACAGCGGAGAATCGTGCATGACAGACCTGATGGGCCTCATGAAGCAGGCGCAGGCGATGCAGCAGAAAATGGCCGAAGCCAATGAGAAGCTGTCCGAGGAAGAAGTGATCGGCGAGGCCGGCGCGGGCTTGGTCACGGTGACTTTATCAGCCCGCGGCGAAGCGCGGGGGATTTCAATTGACCCCTCCTTGCTGGATCCCGCTGAAGTCGAGGTTGTCGAAGATTTGCTGGTCGCTGCGCATAACGAAGCCCGCCGCAAGGGCGAGGCTCGTCAGCAGGAAATCATGGGCCAGGCCGCCGGTGGTCTTCAAATGCCACCCGGCATGCCAAATCCTTTCGGATAACCTCCAAGCAATCGGAACATGTCCATGAGCACAGCGTCCGCCGGCCCGGAAATCGAACGGCTTATTACTTTGCTGGCCAAATTGCCGGGACTCGGTCCGCGCTCGGCTCGACGAGCGGCCCTCCATCTCCTTGGTCGTCGGGATAATTTGATGAGCCCGCTGGCCGACGCTTTGTCCGATGCGGCGAGCAAGATCCAACCGTGCGCGCAATGCGCTAATCTGGATGTGACCGACCCGTGCATCGTTTGCGCTTCGCCGCGGCGACAGGAGCAGACAATTTGCGTTGTGGAAACTGTTGGTGATCTCTGGGCCCTGGAGCGCGCCGGAGCGTTCAAGGGTCGCTACCACGTACTCGGCGGTGTTCTGTCTGCCCTCGACGGAATTCGCCCCGAAGACCTCAATATTGCCAAATTGATAGATCGTGCCTCCGACGAGTCTATCGACGAGATCGTCCTCGCACTCAACGCGACGGTCGATGGTCAGACGACAGCCCATTATCTGTCTGACAAATTGGCGGATTGCTCAGTGAATGTTACGTCGCTCGCGCGTGGTGTGCCGGTGGGTGGTGAGCTGGATTATCTTGATGATGGAACGCTGATGGCGGCTTTCAAAAGTCGATCAACGGTCTGATTTTTCTATCTTCAAAAGTCAATTTTCGTTAGAGTTCAGTCCTTACAGGGGATTTCGGGGGAGTTTCCATGACGCAGGCCGGGGCCAAGGGGAATATGGTGCCAGAGCCGTTGCGTCGCAAGGATATCGTCCTCTATTTTTGTATTGCTCTGTTCATCCTGTCCCTGATTGCCGCTGCGGTGACAGCGGCGAAAATTCACACCTTTACGCTGGGCGGTCTCACCGTTCTTGTCCCGGCCGGCACGCTGGCATTCGGGCTGACCTATCTGGCAACAGATGCGATCAGTGAAATATTTGGTCGTTCCCACGCTCTGGCAGTTGTCTTCATCGGCTTGCTGATGCGCGGCGTGATGTTCCTATTGTTTATGTACGCCCTGCACATTGAGACGAGTGTCGATTTCATCGGTACCGCCGATCAATGGACCCCGGAGCGACAGGCGGCATTTGCCGCCGTGCTGGAGAGCAGTAATCGAATTAACCTGGCCGGGGCGGTGGCTTTTGGGATCAGTGCGGTGAGCGATGTGTTGATTTTTCATCATCTGCTGGTCCGCGATGAGGGTAAAAATCTGCTCTGGTTGCGCAATAATATTTCCACCATTGCCTCGCAAACGCTCAATAGCCTCGTATTTATCACCGTGGCTTTTGCCGGCATTTACAGCTGGTCCGCAATCGGCAGTCTGATTCTGGGCCAAATTCTGGTAAAAATCTGTGTCGCGGCATTTGACACACCCGCAATATATTTGCTGCGCAATATCGCCCAGGGCCGCAAAATTTTCGATGTGAGTGGCTGACTGTCTGCCCACGCCTCGGCCTGCCTACTGGCCCGCCGGCCGAAGCTGCAAAACCCGGCCGTTCCGATCATCCGTCAGGAGATAGATCATCCCGTCCGGCCCGGTCTGAACGTCGCGTATGCGTTCGCCAAAATTCGCCAGCAACACTTCCTCTGACTGAATCCGGTCACCATCGAGTTCGTAGCGGACCAAACGTTGGCCTGCCAGTGCCCCGACAAAGACATCGCCATTCCAACCAGGAAAGGCATCGCCTTGATAAAAATCCATCCCCGACGGTGCGATGGATGGCACCCAATACCAGATGGGTTGCTCCATGCCGTCAGATTCGGTCAGTTCGGAGATCGGTGTGCCATCATAATCGATCCCATAGGTGATCCGTGGCCAGCCATAATTGCGTCCGGGTGAGAGAATATTGATCTCATCGCCGCCATAAGGGCCATGCTCATGCGCCCAAATGGAGCCGGTGGCCGGATTGCGCGCCAAACCCTGAACATTTCGATGGCCATATGTATAGATTTCGGGCTGTGCTAGGCGCGCACTGACAAACGGATTATCGAACGGCACGCTGCCATCGTCATTGAGGCGAACCACAGACCCGAGGTGATTACCCAGGTTTTGCGCCTCATTGAGATACATTGAACCATCGCCCAGTGTCAGCAATAGCGTGCCATCAGGACGGAATAAAATGCGTCCGCCAAAATGAAATCCGCGCTGCTTTTCGAAATTAACTTGGAACAGTATTTCCTGGTCGCGGAGCTCGGTGCCATCTTCGCTCAAGCTGCCTCGCGACAAGGTCGTGTGATTGGCGCGGCGATTGCCCTCGGAATAGGCGTAATAAACCCATCTGTTTTCGGCAAAATCGGGGTGCAGGGCGAGGCCGAGCAGGCCGCCTTGCCCGGACGCATAAACCGCGGGCAAGCCGACGATCGGGGTTGGCCGAATTTGGCCGTCATCAATGTATCGCAATTGCCCGGAGCGCTCACTAACCAGCATGTCCCCGTTGGGAAGAAAGGCCAGAGACCAGGGATGATTCAACCCGTCCGCGAATGTGATAACACGGAAATCTTCCTGTTCGGACTCGACCAGAAGGTTTTGGGCGTGAGCTGTTGAAGGCAGGGAGCCGCACGCAAACAGGCAACATGCAAGCAGGCAAATCGCCAGGACCATTTTTAGACGCATGTAGAAGCTCCGGATCAACATCGTCATTACTATGCGCCGGTTGCGGCCAGTTAAAGGCACATCCTGATCAAAGTCGCAGATTAAAGGGAAATAGACGCAGCCATATTGCCGAGACGACTGAAGAGCTGTGGCTCGAACGCGCAGGCTTGCGACCAGCGACGACGCAGGCGCCCGGGAATTTCTGCAATTTTGCCCGGCATAATGCCGGCGGCTGATTCGGCAATTTCCCAGGTGCGGACTTTGGCCGCGCCCAGGCCGCCCGTCAAAAGGCGACCATGGTCTAGCGGCACTTCATAGCTGGAATAGTATTTTTTGTAGTGGGCACCGCCGCCACCGCCCAGATCAATTCGAGCGAGATCTCGAGTGTGGGCTTGTTCAAACAGGCCATGCAGAAGCAAAAGGCCCGGGGAATATTTCGACATTTTCGGGTCATAGGCAGGGAACCAGGAGTGGTAGACCTCTCCCGCGACCAGCCCAAACTCAACGGCGGCGAGCGTATCACCAAACCAGAGAGAGGCGGTCAGTCCACTGAAATCCTGGCCTTCGCGCCGGCGCAAATCGTCGAGAACCGTGCGCACCCAATCGATGCCCAGAACATTGAGTTTTTGTGTTTGACGATACTGGGTTTGCTTCCAGTCAAGCAGAGCCTCGAAACGGTCACCGCTTGCATCGCCCAATTCAACACGCACCGGTCCAAAATCGCGCTCGGCCGCGCGCTTTCGGCGCGCTGTTTTCTTGAAGTGATCTTTGAAGACAGCTCGCTGGCACTCGAAATAGCTTTCGGCCCCGGCGCGCAAATCCACAATCACGGAACCCTCGCGACCACGTCGTGCAGAGGGGTCCCCGCCCTGCGGGCAGTACCAATTTTCAAAGATGCAAGCGGATGCACCCGTCGAGCGAACAATTTCCGCCGGGTCGAGATCTGTATAATCTCGAGCGATCACACCCTGATAATCGCTCATCGGTGCCCCGATCGGGCGCACGACACCACCCTGGGGATGATGATGCGGGAAGAACCCGACGAGTTCATCGTCCTGCTCGAGCACAACAACCCGCACATCGCTGCGCGCCCGGGAGACAACTTCCGCAAACTCAAATCGAAAATACGGGCTGATTAAGTGCCCATTTGGGGCAGCCCACTGGTTCCACTTGACGATCATGTCAGGTGTAATGTCCTCGATTGAAACAATTCTTGCGCGCACAGCTCGTCTCCACTTTCTCCCATAGGGGGAAAGCAAGATACGGGCCGGGATGCGGACGGGAGGGCGAAAATGGCCGAGATGAAATGACGGTCATCAACTTCACCACCGACGTGTTGTCCTGGTAACGCCATCACACACAATTGTTAGCTGACGAAGCGCTTGCCGAAGTTTAACTCAACCCTACATATCGGATCAGTTACAGATATGCGGACCAAATTGATCCGCGCATCGCTGGGTCACCGTCGAAAGTGCGCTATGAAGACGTCACAAAAAATCGGCCTGTTCGGGCTTTTGACACTCGGCACAATGTGTTTGGTCGGAGCGTTCATGATTTCCGGATTCAGTGAGCCCGTGCACTATTTTGGCGGTCTCGCGCTATTGATGTTGGCGGCAATATTCATGTTGGATAGCAAGGCGTCCTGAACAGGCTTTCCTCTCAGGCATCCAATTTTGCAGCAGGTAGGGCGGCCGGTTCCTCGCCCTCATCAAACTCGACTTCGGCGATGCGTTCGCCTTTTTTCATGATTTTCTCCGCCGAAGTACGGATCAGGCGGATATCTTTTTCCGCCATGGCAAAGTGCTTATCCAAGGCTTCCACGCGGGTATCCAGACGGTGAACATCATCCATCATCTTGCCCACTTCCGACTGGATCAAATGCGCCTGCTTGTGCATCTCCGCATCGCGCATGACCGCCCGGACCGTATTCAGGATTGCCATCAACGTCGTCGGTGAAACCACCAGCACGCGCTTTTTGCGGCCCAGCTCCACCAGATCCGGGAAATCGGCGTGGATGGTGGCGTAAACGGCTTCGGAGGGCACAAACATCAACGCGGTGTCGGATGTTTCACCCGCGATCAGATATTTGTCGGCGATATCGGTGAGGTGCTTTTTCACATCGGTCGTAAAGGCCCGTCGCGCCGTCTTGCGGGTCTCATCATCGGGCGCATCCGCCAGCTGACGATACGCCTCGAGTGGAAATTTGGCATCCACGGCCACCGGCCCGGGAGGGTCCGGCAGCAGAATCAAGGCATCCGGACGCTTTCCATTCGACAAAGTGTGTTGGAATTCATAGGCATTGGGAGGCAGTAGGCCCGAGATTACGTCTTTGAGCTGAACTTCGCCAAAGGCACCGCGGGCCTGGTTGTTGGAGAGAATTTGCTTCAACCCTGTCACTTCGCCGGTCAGCTCGGATATGTTTTTTTGCGCATTGTCGATGACGGCCAGACGTTCATAGAGATGGCGCAGCGCTTTGGTGGAGTTCTCCTGGTTCTGCACCAGACTGTCGCCCACTTTTTTCGACACAGAATCCAGCCGCTCATCGAGCGATTTTCGCATGCCGGCCTGCCCCGTCTGGTTGGACTTGTCCATCTGCTCCATACGGCCCTGTAGAGCAGCCTGCATTTGACCCAGCTCGGTGAGACGCTCCTTGAGCCCTTCATTGAGCGTGTCATCGACTTTCGCCGGCGCTGCAAACAGGCGAGCAAGCACGGCACCGCCCACAGCAGCAAGAAGGATCAAACCGCCAATAACGGCGAGACTTACAGGGTCAAAACTGGCTGGCACGGGCAAATGTTCCTTAAGTGTTCTAATCGAGAAAACACACTAATACCGATTCGCAACGCTTGACGCGAGGCCCAAGGAAAACTAGCTCAACACTATGGCTATTCGTGACGTTCTGACAGTACCCGATCCGCGCCTCAAGCAGGTGTCCAAACCCGTCGATAAGGTGGACGATGCCCTGCGCGCTCTGATGGATGACATGCTGGAAAGCATGTACGCCGCCGATGGTATCGGCCTGGCGGCCATTCAAATTGGTGAGCCGGTTCGCGTGATTGTCATCGATCTGGCCCGCGAAGACGAAGAGCCCAACGTCAAATATTTTGTCAATCCGGTCCTCTCCGAACCGTCCGAGCAATTGGAGCCCTATGAAGAGGGCTGCCTATCCGTGCCAACTGTCTACGACGAGATCGAACGCCCCGATCGTGTCCGGGTGACCTATCTCGACTATAATGGCAAGGAAGTTAGCGAGATTGCCGAGGGCATGTATGCCGTCTGTATCCAGCACGAAATGGATCATCTCGAGGGCGTGCTTTTCATCGACTATTTGTCGCGCCTCAAGCGCAATCGCGCTGTCCAGAAGGTCAAGAAGCTGGAAAAAGAAAAAGAGCGCGATGACGCGGCCTGAGCAGGTTCGGTTCTAAGCCCTGGCCTGACGCACGAATTTGGCATGAATATCCGCAACCCCGCTTGACCACGCGCGCTCGACGGGTGATCGTCAGGTGATTAACCAAGGGGATTGGAAACATGTCTGTTCGCGCCGCAATAATTGTCTCATCACTGGCTTTGGGCGTTGCTGCCTGTTCGGGTAGCGAAGTGGCCGATGACCCAACCGGCGCTGACCTGTTCACCAGCCTCAGCATTTTTTGTGGCCAGTCCTTCGAAGGTGCTGTCTCCTCCGATGATCCGCGCGATGCGGACTGGGCCGCCCAGACACTGACCATCGAGTTTCGCTCTTGCAGCGACACGGAGCTGCGTATCCCGCTCCATGTCGGCGAAGACCATTCGCGCACCTGGATCATCTCGCGCACCGAAACCGGCCTGCGCCTCAAGCATGATCACCGGCACGAAGACGGTTCAGACGACGTGCTGACCATGTATGGCGGCGACACCGCCGAAGCACCAACCGAGATTAGTGCCAGTTTCCCGGCAGACCAGTATTCCAAGGATTTGTTTGAACGTGAGGGCATCCCCGCCAGCATGGAAAACACCTGGACGGTCTCACTCGACGGCAGCAATCTCGTCTACGCCCTCGACCGCCCCGAGCGCCATTTCGCCGCGACGTTTGATCTGAGCACACAGGTCGCCACGCCGCCGGCACCGTGGGGTGCCGAGGAGGGATAGAACGCAGCGCGGCCCAATTGCGCGGCTCGGCGAGAGCTATGAGTGCTGTTCTATTCGCATCCGTTGAAAGTCATCCAATCTGCCGCATGCCGTAACCAATCGCTATTGGTATGATGGGCGTTGTTAAACACAAGGCAATGGCAGAGGCAGATGCGTGCTTTCGCAATGGTACAAGTAGGGCAAACAGGTAAGCTATTTGGCCGACAATCAAGCCACTGTTTAGTTCGCCCAAATACAAACTCGCCGTAAAATAGGCGAACGAAACAACCATCGTGAGGAAGAAGATGCTCCGCTCGGGTGGTTGATCTTGGAAGCCCCGAAAAACGTAATAATTTGCCATGAACGCCAAGATCACCAGAATGGGGATAAGGTTTGGCAGCGTATTTTCAAATGGGTTTCCAGGGACGGCCGGGAACACGGCAACCGCTGGAATAATCAGCCAGAAAAGTAGGGCTGCATGGCGTTTGAGTGAGTAGCGCAGGGTGGCTCCGGTGCGGCAAACAAGTCGGCCCGGCGTCAATGCGACGGTTCGGCAATATATGTTTATATGTGCATTGCAGCGTCCGCTACCTCTTGGGTAGCGAAAGCGTCAAATCTCTAGTCCTTCACCTCCCATGAGCCATAATCCGCTCGCCCCGGCTTTCCTCACCCGTTTACGGGGGAGGGGGACCACGAAGTGGTGGAGGGGGAATGCATCGCTCCGCCCCCTGCTTCGGCCAGCCCCCATCGACCCCGCCTGACGGCGTGCCCACTTCCCCCGCGCGCGGGGGAAGAAAATTTGTAGCGGATGTCGCCACACCTGCCGCTTCGCTTGGCCTTTTGTGTTCGCTCGCGCTATCACGGCGCAAACATTAGCCGGACATTGCCATGACGCTTCGCCTTGCCTTTATGGGTACCCCAGACTTTGCCGCCCGCTCCCTCGCCGAGGTGACGGCCGCCGGGCACGAGATTGTGCGGGTTTACAGCCAGCCACCGCGGCGACGCGGCCGGGGGCAGTCCGAGCAGAAAACACCCGTGCATCAACTGGCAGATATTCTCGGTATTCCCGTGGAAACACCCAAGAGCTTCAAGGCTCCCGAGGTCATTGCCGATTTTAAAGCACTCAATCTTGATGTGGCGCTGGTCGTCGCCTACGGGCAGATCCTGACGCAGGAAGCCCTTGATGCACCGCGTTTGGGGTGTCTCAACCTACACGGTTCCCTGCTGCCGCGTTGGCGCGGGGCAGCACCGATCCAGCGGGCGATCATGGCCGGCGATGAGATGACCGGCGTGCAGGTCATGCAAATGGAAGCCGGTCTCGATACCGGACCGATCCTGCTCTCTGAAACGCTCGCTATCAGCGACACGGATACAGCCTCTACACTGCACGATCGCATGGCGGACATTGGGGCCCTGATGTGGCCACGTGCACTGGGGGCACTTGAGCGGGAATCGCTGATTGCACAGCCGCAGTCCGAAGACGGGGCGACCTACGCCAAGAAGATCACGCCGGAAGAAGCCCGCATAGACTGGACGCGATCGGCCACAGACTTGTCCTGCCATATTCGTGGGCTGTCACCCTTTCCAGGCGCCTGGTTTGAGCTCGACAACGACAAGGGCCCCGTGCGCATAAAGGTCCTCATGGCGACACCCGAAGCGGGCAGTGCAGAGCCGGGCACGACGCTCGATGACGGCTTGCTTGTCGCCTGCGGCTCCGGCGCGCTGCGCATTACGCGCCTGCAGCGTCAGGGCAAGGGGCCTATGGATGCTGCGCATTATCTGCGTGGCACGCCACTGCCTGTCGGCACAAGGATCGCCTGATGGCCCGCTTCAAGCTGACCCTGGAATATGACGGCACGCCGTTTTATGGCTGGCAAAAACAGGAAGATGGCCCCTCTGTGCAGGCCTCACTGGAACGCGCCTGTGAAGCACTCGACGGGGCTCCCGTACTGGTCCAGGGGGCAGGGCGCACCGATAGTGGTGTGCATGCGCTGGGGCAGGTCGCCCATATTGATCTCACACGAAACATCACGGCCAACAAGGTGCGCGAGGCGCTTAATCATCATCTGCGGCCCGACCCGGTTGCGGTGCTGGAAGCTGAAGATGTCGACGATGATTTCAACGCCCGCTTCTCGGCCACCAAACGCCACTACCTGTATCGCATCATCGACCGACGTCCGCCCCTAACGCTCGACAAGGGTCAGGCCTGGCGTATTCCGGTGGCGCTCGACAGTGACGCCATGCACGCCGCGGCACAGGCCCTGGTTGGCACCCATGATTTTTCGACGTTTCGCGACACCCAGTGTCAGGCGAAAAGCCCGGTAAAGACCTTCGACGAAATCCGCGTCTCGCGGCTGGGCGAAGAAGTTCAGGTCACCTGTTCGGCACGCTCATTCCTGCATCGCCAGGTCCGCTCCATTGTTGGCTCTCTGGCCGAGGTTGGTTTGGGCAAATGGAATGCGCGCGATTTTCGCGCCGCGCTTGAGGCTGCCAAACGCGCTCGTTGTGGGCCCGTAGCTCCGGCGGCCGGTCTGTATCTGGTGGCCGTGGATTACCCGGCGGACGCCTCGAAAAACTGAATCAGGCCCTCAACCAGCATTAAATCGATCAGCGTTGGAATGGCTGCCGCCAGAGCGCCCTGACCGGCCGGCACGCCCAGCGCCACAACGGCCACGCGCCAATGGATGATCGGGCGCAGGATGAACTCGTAGAATGTGGCGAGCAGGGCCAGCATGTCCCGATCAATGACGCCGGCCACATACAGGAGCCAGATCGACGTGATGATCAGGTATCGCGCCATGAAACTCCAATTGTGCAGCACAATCCAGGGCACATAGGCATCTTGTCGATTGCTGACTATGACGACGCCTGCAGCCGTCAGCGGATAGCTGATCCACAGGGCGATATAGATCACCAGATATTGGCCAAGGTCAGTGTCGGCCCCGAAATAGCGCTGACAGGCGATAAACAGGAAGAAGATCGGCAGGGTAAAAAGCGCGGCTCCAAAGGATCCCCAAAAGCCCCGCATCGACATGTCGAAATGCCATTCCCAATTCGGCTGAAATGCGATCAGCCGAAACATGCCCTGCAAGGCAATGATCGCGCTTGCGAACTGGCCGAGCATCAAGGCCGGGCCTCGAAATAGCGCGCCAATATCGTCGTGTAGATATTGGTCAGGTGTTCGATATCAGACACCGGTACCCGTTCATCGACCTGGTGCATGGTGGCGCCAACCAGGCCAAACTCGGCCACCGGACAGTAATTGTGAATAAACCGCGCATCGCTGGTCCCGCCACCGGTATTGAGTGCCGGGCGACGGCCGGTTTCCGCCTCGACGGCATCCTGCAGAAGCGTCGTGAAATCGCCAGCCGGTGTCAGGAAGGCCTCGCCGGTGACATGAAAGTCGGTATCGATATGGCCGTCGAAATGCAAATCGCTCAGCGCCACTTCATCCTCAATCCAGCGCGTCAGCTCATCGCCGGTATGCTTGATATTGAAGCGAATATTGAATTGCGCCGTGGCATTGCCCGGGATCACATTCGTGGTCGGATTGCCGACATCAATGGACGTCACTTCCAGATTAGACGGCGGGAAGGGCGGGTGTCCCTCATCCAGCACGCGCGCATTGAGACGGTCTAGCAGGGTCAGCAATACCGGGATCGGGTTTTCGGCGCGCTCCGGATAGGCCACATGCCCCTGACGTCCGCGAACCGTCAGCTTGCAATTGATACTGCCGCGACGGCCTGACTTGATCATATCGCCCAGCACGGTTGGATTGGTCGGCTCACCCACCAGGCAATGGTCAAAGCGTTCACCCGCTTCATCCAGCGCCACCAGCACACGCTTGGTGCCGTTAATGGCAAAGCCCTCTTCATCGCCGGTAATCAGGAAGGCGATCGAACCTTTAGCAGGGTCATGACGGTCCAGATGCCGCGATACAGCGGCCACCATAGCGGCCAGCGCGCCCTTCATATCGGCCGCGCCGCGTCCCCACAGCACCCCGTCAATCGCCTCTGCGGCGAACGGAGGTTGGGTCCAGGCTGCGTCCTCGCCCGGCGGTACCACATCGGTATGACCGGCAAACAGGAAACACGGCGAGGCCGTGCCCAGCCGCGCATACAGATTGTCGACATCTTCAAAGGGAAGTCGCCGACAATCAAAGCCGAGCTGCTCCAACGCAGCCTGCATCACATCCAGCGCACCGGCATCAGTCGGCGTGATGGACGGGCACTGGATCAGCGATTGCGCCAGTGCAATGGGATCATTGAGTGATTGCGTCATCGCCTATCCCGATAAAGCACTTCGAGATATCCGGCCAGTGCCAGCGCTAGCCGCCCTTGGATTCCCGATAGCGTTCCATTGAAATAGAGAGTTTGAAAGTCTCGCGATATTTCGGCGATCCCACCGGGCGTGGGGGATTGCTGGAGGTCAGTGCCAGGATGCGTTCAAGCGTGTCGTGGGCTGCGCCGCTTTGGCCCGCGCCGATATAGGCGTGCAGCTCGACCAGAGCGTCGGACAGCGGATCACCGCCGCGGATGATAAAATACGGCTCGTCGTGTTGAATGCGCGACCGGGCATCAAACTGTGACGGGTTGTCGGCTGAGCCATAGGGCGCATCCAGGTCGATGGTCTGTGGCTTTTCCTGAACTATTGCGTCGCTCATGGCGCTTCCTCTCATTTGGACTACAGGCCCCATTGCACCAGATTCGGGGGCAAAGCGGTAGAGTCTATGTGCATCGCTGGCGCACACCATGGCCGTACAATTCACAAACGTCTATGAGGGGGCCATGTCGACACAAAAACCAGAACCCAAGCACATCGCCGTTATCGGTGGTGGCCCCGCCGGCCTGATGGCTGCCGAGACGATCGCCGCTGAAGGCATCGCTGTCTCCGTCTTCGAGAAAATGCCGACGCTGGGGCGCAAATTCCTCATGGCCGGTCGTGGAGGGCTGAACCTCACGCATATCGAAGGCCAGGCCCCGTTCATGGCGCGCTATGGCGAGGCGGAAGCCTGGATGGCGCCGCGACTCGCCATGTTTACACCGGGCCGCCTGCGCGAATGGTGCGAAGATTTGGGTCAGCGCACTTTCGTGGGCAGCAGCGGGCGTATTTTTCCAACCTGCATGAAAGCCTCTCCCTTGCTGCGCGCCTGGCGCGCCCGGCTCGACGAGCAGGACGTTCAAATCTATCTGCGCCATACGTGGCATGGCTGGGACGAGGCGGGCTCCCTATGCTTCACACGCGACAATGGCGAGGAGCTGAAAATTGAGGCCGACGCTGTGGTGCTGGCCCTGGGTGGCGCAAGCTGGCCCAAGCTGGGTGCCGATGCGGCCTGGGTTGACGCGATGGAGACGTCCGGCGTTGAAGTGAAACCCTTCCAGCCCTCCAATTGCGGCGTCAATATCGCCTGGAGTGATGTCTTCAAGGAACGGTTTGCCGGCACACCTCTGAAAGGCATTGCGCTGGGCTTTGGTGACAAGAAGGTCAAGGGCGAGGCCATGATCACCGATTATGGTTTGGAGGGCGGGGCCCTGTATTCGCTCAGCCCGGCCTTGCGGGCTTCACTGGCCGGCAGCGAGCGGACGACGCTGACCATCGATCTGCGCCCGGAACAGAAACAAGACGTCATCGCCGCGCGCCTCGCCAAGGTGCGCAAGGGTGAATCCCTGTCCAACCGTCTCAAGAAAGCCCTCAAGCTCAGCCCGGCGGCGATCAGCCTGCTGCGCGAAGGCCCGGGCGAAATGCCTCACGATGCCGGCGAGTTGGCCGCGCTCATTAAATCTGTCCCCGTCACGATCGACAGTCAGCGTCCGCTCGACCGCGCCATTTCATCTGCCGGCGGTGTCGCGCTGGATGCGATGGATGCAAACCAGATGCTCCTCGCCCGACCGGGCGTCTTCCTGGCCGGCGAAATGCTCGACTGGGAAGCACCCACGGGCGGCTATTTGTTGCAGGGCTGTTTCTCAAGCGGTGTCGGTGCCGCCAATGGCGTGATCGAATGGATCAGCGAAGACGTCAGCGAAGAAGATCATTGATCGCGGTTTTTGACCGCGTCTGCGCATCGACACGCTTCACGATCACGGCGCAGGCCAGTGATGGTCCACCCTTGGGGTCCGGCAATGTGCCTGGCACAACAACCGCATAGGAGGGGATCTCGCCGCGCGTGATTTCGCCGGTGGCACGATCAACAATTTTGGTCGACTGGCCCAGGAACACGCCCATCGAAATCACAGCGCCCTCGCGCACGATCACGCCCTCGGCGACTTCCGAACGTGCACCGATAAACACATCATCCTCAATAATCACCGGCCCGGCTTGCAATGGCTCCAGCACGCCGCCAATACCGACACCGCCAGAGATATGCACCCGCTTGCCGATTTGCGCGCACGAACCCACAGTCGACCATGTGTCGACCATCGTGCCCTCATCGATATAGGCTCCCAGATTGACATAGGACGGCATCAACACAGCACCCGGCGCAATATATGAGCCCTTGCGCACAGCGCAGGGCGGTACAGCGCGGAAGCCGGCTTTCTTGAAGTCCGCCTCGGTCCAGCCCTCAAACTTCGACGCCACCTTGTCCCACCAGGAGGCATTGGCCACACCACCGGAAATCATCCCCATCGCGTTCAGACGGAAGCCCAACAACACCGCTTTTTTGAGCCATTGATTGACGACCCAGTCTGCATTGCCCGAGCGCTCGGCGACACGCGCCTTACCGCTATCGAGCAATTCAATGGCCGCCTCAACCGCCTCGCGAACTTCGCCGACGGTATCAACCGATACGCCTTCGCGCTCATCCCAGGCAGTCTCGATGGTGGCTTGCAGATTATTAGTCATGATGCGGCGTCCTGTGTGATCTCACCGGACACTTATCGCGCCCGTTGAACTGGTATATCGGAGGATTTCGAGGCGGTGCGAAGCAATATCAGCAGAATTACTTGCTGGTCGAGGTTTTCGCCTGGCTCAGGAACGTCGCCAGGCAATCGGCGGCGAAGTGGATATGCTCGCCGGATTCCGCGAGTTTGCGGACCAGCGCTTCTTCTTCGTCGTGGACCCAGACCGTGGTGAAGCCCAGTGAGGCAGCGGTTTTCAGATTCTGGGTTGAATCCTCGAACATCACGGTTTCGCTCGCTGGGATCTCGAAATGATCGACAAATTTCTCAAAGCCCTCGCGATGGGGTTTGGGTGTAAAGCCGGATGCCTCGACATCGAAGATCTCATCAAACGCCTCCGTCAGGCCAAGTTGTTCGAGGATGTTCTCTGCATGCTTGAAGGACCCGTTCGTATAGACGATCCGACGACCGGGCAGGGCCGTGATCAGATTGGCCAGATTGGGTGTTGGATCAATTGTGCTCGCATCGATGTCGTGGACATAGTCGAGAAATTCGGCGGTATCGACGACATGATTGGCCATCAGCCCATTCAGCGTCGTGCCATAGGCGCGATAATAGTCATTCCGAATGCCCGTCGCGACCTCTTCGGGCACATCGAGCATCTTCGCGACATATTGCGTCATGCGGTGCTCGACCTGGGTCATGATATTCGAGCTGGCCGGATACAAGGTATCATCCAGATCAAAAACCCATTGTGAAACATGGCTCAGGTCGGCAGATCCGTTGGTGTTAAAGGCAGGCTTTGTCCCGGGGTTACCAAACGCTTCTGAGCTGCCGGGGGCGCCATCGCTTGACGTGGAGGGAATGGGCTGTGGATGAAGCGGATCGTGACTCATTGTCCCGTCCCACCAAAATCATCGCCTGTCAGCGTCACGCGCACACCGCCATCCACAGGTTCCGGGATCCGGCGAAAGTTGGCGGTTTCATAGCCGCGGTCCGAGCAATTGGTGCGCCCTTCGGCCAGGAAACGCGACGGTGCATAACAAAAGGATTGTTCCCCGCCGGTAATTGTCTGACGCGATTCATTGATGATGCGTTCGGCGTAGAAAAACTGGCTGGCTGTCTCGAGACGCGTTCCCAGAATGCGTGCGCATTCGCCAGTATGCATCCGCCACCAGCCTCGAGACTCCCAGATATCGTCGACAAGATGTCCGTAGGCGGCTGAAATGTCGTAACCCGACTCATTGCACACCGTAAGGCCCGACGAGGCATTGCGGGCCAGCGCCCGGCTTTCAAGGGCATCAATGAGCCGCGCATCCGATGGGCGCGTGGCCAGCTCGGCATCTTCAAGGAAGGCTGCGACCGCGCGGCGCGTCTGGGAGCCGTCATAGCCATCTATTGAACTGATCCGATAACCGGCCGATTGCAGCAAGCGTTGCAGTCCGGCCTCGTCCGCGCGGGATCCAAAATCGGTCGGCTCAACCAAGGTCGTTCGTTCGCGATCATCGCCCTCGCGCATTATAAAGTCGCGACTGGCAAGGCCAAGTGCGTCGCAGCGTGTATTGGCGACCAGGTCGAAATCGCTTTCATCGACACAGAGCGGTATTCCGCCACGCCACTCTCGAACCCCGCCCAGATAGGCGGAACTGGTCTTGGCGTAGTAGAATATCTGTGTGTCGCCATCCAAATCCACTTCAGTGGCGACATTGGCGCACTCGCCAGGACGGATCCGCGTCCAGCCTTCCAGGGCCACACCACCGTCGACAGGCCAGCCAGTCGCCAATTCGATAACAAAGCTGGTTTGATTGCAAAGGTCGGCGGCGACAGCATTTCCAGGGCTCAGTAGCGTGATCAGCGAGGACAGGCCCAGCAGGCAAGCAGACATCAGTCCGCGTGCCAGTCGAGACAGTCGAAGACAGTAATCCAGCATCCAAGTCACAAGGCTAGCTCCCGGCACCGGGTGACAGGGCAGCGATTTCGGCCCGCACTGTTTCCAGACCATTCTTCTTCGACGAAGACGTGCTCAGGACTCGCGGGAAGGCCGCCGGGTTTTTGCGGATGGCCTCGGTTGCCGCCGCGATCGCCTTGTCTTCCTCGCCAGCCTTGAGCTTGTCAGTCTTGGTCAGGACAAGTTGATAGCTCACAGCGCTTTCGTCAAACACGGCCATAATCGCCTTATCGACATCCTTGACGCCATGGCGACTGTCGATGAGCAGATAGACCCGCTTGAGATTGACCCGGCCGCGCAAAAACGCCCGTGTCAGGCCGGTCCATTTCTTGACCACTTCCTTAGGCGCTTTGGCATAGCCATAGCCCGGCAGGTCAACGATGCGGATATCGCTTTCTGTGATGTCGAAGAAATTGAGCTCGCGTGTCCGTCCGGGCGCACCCGAGGCGCGGGCAAGTCGGTTTTGATTGGTCAGAGCATTGATGAGCGAAGATTTGCCAACATTGGAGCGTCCGGCGAAGGCTATTTCAAGTCGATCGGCCGGGGGCAGCTGGTCCAGCCGAACAGCGCCCATGAGGAAATCGACGGGCCGCGCAAATAGACGACGGCCCGCCTCGATATCCAGATCGTCAATATCGCTCAGCGTTCGCTCCCGCGGAAGCGTTGCAGGGTTTTGCTAATGAACTTGTCCAATTGGGTCTCGTTTCCGTAATGCCGCATGATGACATATTGCTGGATAACCGTAAGGAAACTGTTCCATGCCCAGTAAATAACCAGACCGGCGGCAAATTGGGCCATCACGAATACGAAAATGATCGGCAGCATGGCAAAGATTTTCGCCTGCATCGGATCATCTGGCGGCGGGTTGAGCGCCTGCTGGGCGGCCATCGTGATGCCGTTGAGGATTGGCCACAGACCAATCGCAATGAAACCGGTCATGAAAATGCCGGTCGGCTCAAACGGAAGAAGCCCGAACAGATTCCACATTGTCGTGGGATCTGGTGCGGCCATATCGCTGATCCAGCCCGGGAAGGATGCGTGGCGCATATCCAGCGAGTTGAACAGGGCTTGATAGAGCGCAAAGAAGATCGGCAATTGCGGCAGCATAGGCAGGCAACCGGCGAGCGGATTGATCTTCTCGGTCTTGTAGAGCTCAATCGTCGCTTCTTGTTGTTTCTGCTTGTCTGACGCGTAGCGCTCCTTGATCTCTTTCATCTTCGGCGCGACTTCCTTCATCTTCGCGGTCGAGGCGAAGGCTTTGTAGGAAAGCGGGAAGAGGATCAGTTTCAGGATCAGGGTGAGCACCATGATCGCCGCACCAAAGTGACCGGTCATAGCAATCAGGGCGGTCAGCAGCCAAACAATCGGGCGAACCACAAACCACAGCCAGCCCCAATTTACCGCCATATCGAATTTGGATATACCCAGATCGTTCTGGACATGGTTCAGCGCACTCATTTCCTTGGCGCCGGCGAAGATATGCGACGTCGAGGTCAGCGATGCGCCTGATTCCAGCGCTTGAGCCATCTCCAGGTAATTGGCCTGAATGGCTGTTCCGCCAGCCACTTCAGTGCCCTGCAATTCGGCGGTGAAAGCGCGGCTTTGGTCGGGCATGACCGCGGCAAGCCAGTACTGGCTGGTAATACCAACCCAGCCGCCGGTGCCGTCATCTTGAACATCCTCGCCGTCTTCCAGCTTGTCATATTTGCGTTGGATGCGGTGGTCGCCGACCACGGCGATCGCGCCCTCAAATACGGTGAGGTTTGGCTCTCTATCGTCAGGGATCTGGCCCTGGCGAACCAGACCATAACGGCTCAAATCTACAGTTTCGCCCGAACGGTTGGTGACCGTGTCGGTCACCTCAAACACATAATCTTCGCCCATCGATACCGTCCGGACGAAGTCCAGACCGGCACCATTGTCATAACTCAACATGATCGGCGTGTCCGGTGTCAGACGATTGCCGGACATCAATGTCCATTCTGTCGTCGCTCCGGGCAGATTGGTAATGCCGGGCGTTGAGGAGACCCAACCGTCACGCGCATACAGGCTGTTGGCGCTGCCAGCCGGGTTCATCAGTGAGACGAGTTCGTCGCCATCAACTTCTTCGGTGTAGCGACGCAGGCGCAGATCATCCAGCCGTGCGCCAGTTAGCGAAAAGCTCCCGATCACAGCGTCTGATTCAATCTCGATCCGTTGCGCCGAGGTAAGCGCTTCATCGCGATCAACTGCCGCGCTGATCGGAGCGGTTTCCACCGCGCTGGCAATGCCGGGAAGGTCCGAGCCAGCCTGCTCGGCAATCAGCGCCTGTTCCGCTTCGAAGAGCTCGCGGCGCTCTTGCTCAGCCGGTCCAAGCACAAGAGCTTGCCAGCCGAGTGTGATCACCAGGATCAAACCCAGTGCGATGAAGAGATTACGTTGTTCTTCGCCCATAACTCAGGAGGCCTCTCAGGCTTGCTTTTGCGTGGCGCCTGCATGCCCGTTAGGGTGCAGTTTGACCAGCGCTTTTCTTACATCGTCCAGCAAATAACGCCATTCCTGATCAGGTGTGGCGAAACGTGCGATGAATACATAGTCATTACCGGCCTGTCCGTGGAGGGGCAGAAGCAGTCTTGCAGCTTCGCGCAAGCGGCGCTTGGCACGGTTACGAGTGACGGCATTGCCGATTTTTTTGGTTGCGGTGAACCCCGCACCGCAATGCGGTGTGTCTAACTCTGCTGCAGCTGTAGCAGAGCTTTCGACACACAAAGAACCGCTCCGGCGGCGTGTTTGAACGACAACACCCGCCCGAACGGCTTTGTTACCCTTGGCCACATAAAGAAATTCTCGCCTTGCCTTAAGCCGTTTGACGGCAAAAAGCGCGGTGGTCATCGCTTTTAGGCGGACAGTCGTGCGCGGCCTTTGGCGCGACGACGGGCCAGAATTGTACGACCGGCTTTGGTAGCCATGCGGGCACGGAAACCGTGGCGGCGGCTGCGGACGATCTGCGATGGTTGAAATGTGCGTTTCACGGAAGCGCTCCATTGGCGTTGAAATAGTGAGCGGGGCTGATACGCAACACAGGGCCGGCAGTCAAGCGCGACGTGTCTGATTCCTGCGTCAGTTGATGGTATTTTTCGCGTATTTGGCCGTAGAGTTATCCGCATGCACAGCAAACCGCCAGAAAATAGCCCGTCTCCTGCCGCGTCGCCCGGGTTTCGTCACGCAGGGCGTATCGCCGTTTTTGCGGTATTAGCTGCTGTAATTGCGATAATTATTGGCTTTGGATTAACTCCGGAGGATTTGATTGACGCAATTGCGCAGGTTCAAAATCAGGGACAAATTTGGATCGACGCAAATCCTGCGCTCGCTGCTCTGGCCTATGCGGTATTCTATGTCTTTATGGTGACCGTCTCCCTGCCCGGAGCATTGTGGTTCACAATCGGTGCGGGCTATTTGCTGGGTCCAAGCTGGGGTTTTGCGGCTTCGCTAGTGGGGGTAACCCTCGGGGCCAGCAATATAATGTTGCTGACGCGCTATGTGCTTGGCGATCAATTCCAGGATCGATTCTCAGGCCGAATCGAAAAATTTGCCCATGGCTTCCAGCGTGACGACTTTTCCTACATCATCTTGCTGCGAGTCGTGCCCGCCCCGTTTTTCGTCGTAAATGTCGCCGCTGCACTGTTTGGCGCACGCTGGAGACAATTCGTCGCCGGCACTTTTATTGGCGCGATTCCCGCAACGATCCTTTACGCCAATCTAGGGGCGGGCCTGGCCGAGCTCGCTGCGGCGGGCGTTCAGCCCACACTGGCGGATCTCACGCGGCCCAGCTTCCTCATTATGATCGCCATGGCGGCCCTTCTCGCGCTTTCGCCCCTGGCCTATCGGGCGTGGTTGAAACGCTCCGATGTCTGACACTGGGCCCTGTTCAGATCATGCCGGAATATTATACTGCTCTGTAACGCCAACACGGCGCACCACACCGACATCATTGTGCAGGGGACGCGCATGGCTTCACTTCAGGACATCTCGGCACTGATCGCAGCGCGAAAGCCGGCAGATGCAGCGGCGGGTCTGCAAAAGCTGGTCAAAAAAAGTCGCAAGTCGGGCGTCGATCTGGCCGCGGCTATGCGTCTTGCGGCATCGCTGGGAGATACCGAGACTGCACTGGCAGCTGCAAAGGCCCATCTTGCTCTGGCATCCGGTGATCCGCAGCGGGTGATTTTTGTCATCGAGGCTCTCGGCGCATGCGCCAAACATGCTGAAGCAGCCACACTTGCGCGATCCCTGCAATCCAAGCCGATGGCGGCTGCGGACGGGTATTATCTGGAGGGCGTTTTCAAGGCCCGCCTTGGCCAGCGCGACGAGGCATTAGCCCTGTTCCGCAACGCTCTTCAACAAAACGCCGGACATGCTGCGGCCTGGGAGCAGATCGCTTTGCTGGATGGCTATGGTGATTTTGCCAGCGACCTGACCGCGATGCAGGCGCTCGCCGCGCGTGTGACCTCGCCCGAACAGAAGATGACCCTGTTGTTTGCGCTGGGTCGGGCGTTTGATCACATTGATGATGTAGATCAGGCCTTTGTTTCTTACGCTGAGGGGGCCGCTCTGCGCGAGGCGATCACACCTTATAATTCCGAGCCACTGCTCGCCTATCTGGAACGCCGACGACAGGTCTTTACCCCCGAGCTCATCCAGCAATTCCAGAACCAGTCGGGCGGCGAGAATTTCACCTTCATCCTCAGCGCGCCGCGGTCGGGTACCACGCTGGTGGAACAAATTCTGGCCACGTCACCCCGGGTCACAGCCACCGGTGAGCACACTCTGCTGCGCCTGGCGACGCTGAAACTGGGCAGTATGGAGCCCCAGGACATGGCCAATGCTGCTTCGGGCAAGGATGGTGAGTGGCGCAAAATGGCCCACGCCTTCCAAACATCAATCCGCAAGCGATTTGGACTGGGCGGGCATTATACCGACAAGACCATGATCAATTACTATTACGCCGGTGCGATCCGAATCCTGTTTCCCCAGGCAAAAATGGTCTGGTGCCACCGGGATTTGCGCGATACGGCCTGGTCGTGTTTCCGCTCTCGGATCACGGCTGGAAATTGGGCACAGACATTGGAAAACAGCGTCCAGTTTCTGCAGGCGCATGATCGCCTGTGCCAGCATTGGGTCGACCAATTTGGTGAGAGCATTGTCGACCTGTCTTATGAGGATCTGGTGCAGGCACCCGAAGCAAGCACGGCGGATCTATTTGAAAAGACCGGCATCGCCCGACCGGAGAATTGGGAGAATTTCTACGAGGCCGATAATGCCGTGGCCACGGCCAGTTTGGCGCAAGTTCGCAAGCCTCTTAACGCCAAGTCGGTTGGCTCATGGAAGCGCTATGAGGCGCATCTCGCACCGGTCTTTGACCGACTGATCAGCTGATATGCACGGTCTGTTCGCTCACTCGGCGAGAACAGGCGGCGATGAGGGCTTGGCGGCACCGCTTGCCCGAGTCGGTGGGACGCGGTATCGAGCGTCTTACTCATGACACCAAAACAGTCCCCCTCGCAATCGTCCTCAAGCAGCGTATTGACGCGGCTGATGAAGGCATTTCAAGTTTTTTGTCGCGGAATGCTTGAAAGCCTGCCGGGGCAGCTCTTCATGCTGACGATCGTCTTGGTCGCCGTCAGCGTTGTTTTGGTTTATTTTCCCGCCGTCTCGAACTTTCGGGTCCAGTGGATGAAGGATCGGGCTGAGTCGGCATATCTCGCCGCGCTCGCTGCGGATGTTGCCGAAGACGAGGCTTTGGCCGAGGAACAGGTTCGCAGGCTCCTGGAAGGCGTTGATGCGATCGCCGTCAGTCGCGTGCGTGAAGGCCGAAATGAATTGGTTCTGTCCAGCGGGCCTCAATATGGTCCAATGATCGTCAGTGATCTGACGGAGACCAGTTGGCTCATGCATATTCGCGACACGACCGAGGCCTTGTTTGCGCCGGCTGGCCGCTTACTGCGTATTCGCGCCGAGCCCGAGGGCCGGGCCGGCGAGCTGATTGATGTGACCGTTCGCGAAGTGCAGCTAAAAGCCGCGCTAAACGCGTTTTCGCGCCGGATCATGTTGTATTCTTTCCTGGTTGCGATGATTGCAGGCGGCATCATCTATCTGGCGTTGTTTTTTCTGTTCGTCCGACCGATGCATCGACTGGCGGAATCCATGATCCGCTTCCGCGATGATCCCGAAGACCCTAGTCGAACGGTTGTGCCAAGTGGCGATAAAAATGAGATCGGTCGCGCTGAAATCGAGCTGGCGCAGATGCAGGATGATGTGCGTCAGGCGCTTCGGCAGCGTGAACGACTGGCCGCGCTCGGTGGAGCAGTGGCCAAGATCAACCATGATCTGCGAAACGTGCTCACAACGGCTCAGCTTGTCTCTGATCGTCTTGCGACAGACAAGGATGCCCGTGTGAAAAGCATGGGAGAACGCCTCGTGCGTGCCGTGGATCGCGGGGTGCGCCTGTGTGAGACCACGCTGGACTACGGCCGGGCCGAGGAAACCCCGCCAGCCCGCGTCGACGTTAATGCTCACACAGTCATCGACGAGGCCGCTGGCGACGCAATGCAGTCTGAGGGGGCTGTAAAATGGACCAATTCCGTCGACTCCATCCTGATGATCAATGTCGACCCGGATCACACACACAGGATCTTCCTCAACTTGTTCAGGAATGCCATCCAGGCGATGAAAACGCGAGACGGCGACAGCTATCTGGGCGTGACCGCCATATCAGACGGGCAAAGCCTGGTGGTCGAAGTGACGGACAATGGGCCCGGCCTGCCGGAAAAGGCGCGCGAGCATTTGTTTGATGCCTTTACCGGGTCGACCCGGAAGGGTGGGTCTGGTCTCGGCCTGTCGATTTCCCGTGAGTTGGCGCGAGCTCACGGTGGCGATATTACACTGGTTTCGTCCAGCAAGGAGGGCACCGTTTTCGGTGTCCGACTGCCGCGCACACTTGATTGATCGCGAAAATCTACCGCCTTTGGCGTGAAAGCTGCAACGCTTTTCAATCACACCATATCTAACGACCGACACGCAGGTAATCATGGCTTCCGCGCAGAACAACAAGATCTTCATCGATGGCAAAATGACCGAGACTCGCCTCGATGACGGGGATTTTCGCGTGGTTGTTTCTGGCTCAAATGAAAACGGTGACTTTCACCAAAGCATGATGGTGCTGAGCGAGGAAGACTATCTCGCCATGAAGGCCCGCATCAAAGCCGATCTGAAAGCCGCCGACAAATCCGCCTCGGCTTGAGCCGGCGAGCCTGACCCGTGTGGTGCCAGATCAGGGTTCGCCGACAATCCCTTCACGACGCGGATCGGCGCCGCCAATCAGCGAGCCATCCTCAAGCCTTTGAATAATGTGAATTCCCGATATCTCACCGCGATTGGCATCCAATGTGAATCCCAATTGTGTGAGTCCGTCCAGAATGTCCTGATCCATGCCCGCCTCAAGCCGAACCGTGTCTCCCCGCGCGACCACATTGGGCAAGTTGATCGCGTCTTGCGGAGTCAGGCCCCAGTCCAGAACGCCGACGATTGTCTTGGCCGTATAGCCAATAATCGACGAGCCACCGGGCGAGCCGGTCGCCATGACAAAATCGCCATCGGCGTCGAAAATAATAGTCGGTGACATGCTCGAGCGAGGCCGCTTACCACCGGCGGGCGCATTCGGGACCAAAGCGTCGTTCGCATCACGGGGCGTGCGGGAGAAGTCCGTCAGCTGATTATTCAGGAAAAAGCCTCCCGCCATGCGATGACTGCCAAAGACGCTCTCAACTGTGGTGGTCATCGACACAATATTTCCCGCCGCGTCGACCACGACAAAATGGCTGGTGCCGGGCGAATCCGGTGTCGCATCAGCGCCCGGCTGGGAAATTCCGGGCGGCGTTCCGGGCGTCGCGTGGACCATGGCATCATCGCGATTGATCAACGCCGATCGCGCCTGAATATAATTGGGATCGAGCAAGCCCTCGACCGGCACGCTGACATGATCGGCATCAGCTACATAGGCATCGCGATCCGCATAGGCGAGGCGGCTCGCCTCAATAAAGCGCCGCCAGCCCTCGACGCTATCCGGCCCTGTCGACGTCATGTCATAGGGTTCCAGCAGGCCCAGTATTTCATTTACGGTTATACCGCCCGAGGCGGGCGGCGGAGACCCGCAGACCCGCCAGACACGGTAAGGCCGACACAGAGCCTCTCGGCGGATCGGCTCATAACTGGCTAGGTCGGACAAGGTCAGGCCGCCCGGTCGAGGCGCATCTTGAACGGCGTCAATAATCGCTGCCGCCAGCGGACCTTCATACAGATTTCGCCAATTTTCGGCGATCGCCCGGGCACTGTCCGCATAGGCCTGGTTTTGTAGTAAGTAACCAACCGGCAAAGGCGACCCGTCTTCCAGATAGAAATAATCTCGTGAGGCCGGCCACACATCAAGCGGGCTTCCTCTTTCCTGCATCTGAACAATGAAACTCTGCAATCGCGGGGACACAGCAAACCCGTCACTGGCCAGGCCAATCGCCGCATCAAACCCGTCCGCCCACGGCAATTGTCCGTGATCTTCATGCGCCATCGCCAGCATAGCAACAGCGCCGGGAACGCCGATTGAATGACCGCTAAAGATCGCAGCACCAAAACCGAGGGTCTGCCCGTTCTCCACAAACAAGTCCGGGCCGGCGCTGGCCGGTGCGGTTTCGCGACCGTCATAAGCGGTCAGCGTCTCGCTTTCGGCATCGAAATACATCAAAAATGCGCCACCACCGAGACCGGAGCTTTGCGGCTCCACCAAGCCCAGTACAGACTGGATGGCAACCGCCGCATCGATCGCATCCCCGCCGGCACGCAACGCGGCCAGTCCGGCTTCCACCGCATGTGGGTTAGCAGCCGCCACCATTGCCGGTGAGGCGGGCACAGGCGATGGCGCCGCAATGTCGGACCGGGCTGGGGTTTGTGGGGCGTCCACCGCAAGCGTGTCGCTCGAAGAATTCTCGGCATTGCCGCAAGCGACAAGCAACAGGCTGGTGGCCAGTGCGGTGGCGGAAAACAAACGTCTGATCATGATGCACATCCCTAATTTGCCAGTACGATAGAGCAAGATGCGGCGCTTTGGATACCGGTTTTGCGTCTATCGTGCAGGACGTGCATTGTGAGCGGATCGAATCGATAGAAGCCGCGACACTCCAAGAAAGATTTCATGGCAAAACCGGGCCCCCTCAATTCCATTCTTGATGTCGCCGGCCTCAGCGTCGGTCAGGCCGAGGACGATCGGATCCACACTGGCGTCACAGTCATCCTGCCCGACGCGCGCGCCGTCGCAGCGGTTGATGTCCGTGGCGGTGGGCCCGGCACGCGCGAAACCGATGCCCTGGCAGCCCACACACTCGTCGATGCCGTGGACGCGATCGTCCTGTCGGGCGGTTCGTCCTACGGACTTGCTGCCGCCGACGGTGTTGCTGCCAGTCTCGGCGCCAGCGGCCGCGGCTTTGCCCTGATGGATTTGCCTGGTGTGCCAAAATCGCCGGTTGTACCCGCGGCCATTTTATATGATCTCGCCAATGGCGGCGACAAAAACTGGGGTGAAACACCGCCCTATGCCGCTCTGGGAAAAGCCGCTCTTGCGGCGATTTCAGCCCCATTGAGACTGGGGTCGAGCGGAGCCGGAAATGGCGCGCGTGCTGGAACCCATGTCGGCGGCACGGGGTCTGCCAGCTTCGTCACCGAAGACGGTTTCACGATTGGCGCCCTTGTCTGCGTCAATGCCTTTGGTTCGGTCACCATGCCGGGCGAGGACCAGATCTATTGGGCGTGGCCCTGGGAGGTGGACAGTGAGTTTGGCGGCCAGCGCCCGGACGAAAACTGGCAGGCCGATGCTGATGATTGGGGAGCGGCCAAGATCAATCCCGGTATCCGCGAAAACACCACCATCGCCTGTGTCGCCACCGATGTTGCACTCACACCGTCCCAGGCCCAGCGTCTGGCGATCATGGCGCAGGACGGGCTGGCGCGCGCCATCCGGCCGGTCCACACGCCCTTCGACGGGGATGTGGTCTTCGCACTCTCTACAGCCTGCAATGCGCGTGAGGAGATCGACGACATTACCTTGGCCCGGCTTGGTTCTCTGGCCGCGGATTGCCTGGCCCGCGCAGTCGCCCGTGGCGTCTTCCACGCCCGTCAGGGCACGCAGGGTTAGGTCGCAAGGCAGGGCGGCGCTGACCACCACACCGCATCGCTGCACACCATCTGCGTTTCAGCAGATAACAGGCCTTGCCATCCACCAACCCCGAAGCTAGTTTCCGCGCCTCTTCGGGACTTGCTCCCGCAGACAGGTTGCACCGGTAGCTCAGCTGGATAGAGCACTAGACTACGAATCTAGGGGTCGGGAGTTCGAATCTTCCCCGGTGCGCCATTTTTCTCTTTGAAAAACAAATGCTTGCAGCGTTCACATTTGTTCCAATTGGAATTTTGTGGCGCAGTTTACAGGGCAGTTTACAATTCTTGTTCTTCCTGCGTTCTTTTGTTCATATAAATGAGACGTTCGACGGCGTTTCGTACGATCAGTCGCTTATCGACATACTTGCGACGAACCTCTGCAACGCGAGCAACAGACCAACCGATCATTTCTGATATTTCGCGGTCGTCAAAACCAGCGAGACAAAGTCTGGTTGCTGCGGTGCCCCGGAGGTCATGGAAATTCTTCCAAACGCCACCAGCAAAATGTCCCCCGTCAGCGCCTATGGGACACATCTGAGCAATTGAACATTGGAGGATTTCTGGTTCATCATCACGCTTAAGGAGTGAAGATGAAACAGGGATCACGAACCAGTAAGGCAGCGGCCGACAAGCTGGTGAAGAATATTCGTCGCAAGACGCGGCAGACCTATAATGCCGAAGAGAAGATACGCATTGTTCTTGCCGGATTGCGTGGCGAGGAAAGCATAGCGGC
>JAQXCQ010000142.1 GCA_029251785.1 Maricaulis sp.
GTGGAAACCGCCGGAGTAATTGTCTGAGTAACCGGCTGACGATGAGCCAAGCAGAAAGCCTAGAGTAAAATGACCTGGTCCCCGAATTCCTGGCGCGGAAAGTCAGCGCTGCAATTGCCAAATTATGCTGATCCAGCGGCGTTGGATGGCGTGATCGATGATTTGTCGGCGCGCCCGGCACTGGTTTTTGCCGGTGAAGCACGACGTTTGAAGCGCCAGCTTTCCGATGTGGCGGCGGGGAATGCCTTCCTGCTTCAGGGCGGTGATTGCGCGGAAAGTTTCAAGGAGTTTTCCACTGAGGGCGTGCGCGACATGTTCCGGGTCATCTTGCAGATGGCTGTTGTGCTGACCTTTGCAGCCTCCAAGCCGGTGGTGAAGGTCGGTCGCATAGCTGGACAATTCACCAAGCCGCGCTCGGCCGATACTGAGACAATTGGCGATATGACCTTGCCGAGTTATCGCGGTGATAGCGTCAATGGGATGGAGTTTACCGCGCAGGATCGTGAGCCGGATCCACAGCGTCTTTTGCGGTGCTATGATCAGTCAGCCTCAACGCTGAACTTGCTGCGGGCGTTTGCCTCGGGCGGTTATGCGGATTTGCACAATGTGCATCAGTGGACCCAGGACTTTGTCCAGGGCAGTCCGGCGGCGGAACGTTATGCGGAGACGGCGACACGGATTTCTGAGAGCCTGGCCTTCATGAAGGCGTGTGGCGTTAATCGTGACAGTGCGCCGGCACTGGAATCGGTCGACTTCTTCACATCCCACGAAGCCTTGCATCTTCCCTTCGAGCAGGCGCTGACGCGGCGCGATCCCAATACGGGCCAATGGTATGCCACATCGGCCCATATGGTGTGGATTGGTGAGCGGACCCGCCAATTGGATGGCGCGCATATCGAATTTGCCAAGGGCCTGTCCAATCCGATCGGTGTGAAATGCGGTCCGACGATTACGCCGGATGAACTATTGCGGCTGATTGATGCGCTGAACCCGGAAAATGAAGCAGGACGCCTGGTGCTGATTTCGCGCATGGGTGCCAATAATGTGCGCGAAAAGTTGCCAGCCCTGGCCCGTGCGGTGACGCAGGGCGGTCGCCGGGTGGTCTGGTCGAGTGATCCGATGCACGGCAATACCGTGAAAACCGAGAGCGGCTACAAGACGCGTGAGTTTGAAAAGGTCCTCAGTGAGCTGGAAGGCTTCATGGACGTGCTCTACTCCGAGGGCGCTTATCCCGGCGGTGTCCATTTTGAGATGACCGGCAGCGACGTCACGGAATGTGTGGGCGGTGCCAATGCGGTGACTGAGGCAGATTTGTCCTCGCGCTACCATACCCATTGTGATCCTCGCCTGAATGCCGACCAGGCGCTGGACATGGCGTTTCGCATCGCCGAGGCCCTGAAGCGGGTTCGCAGCAATAATAGCGTCAACGCGGCCTGAGTCGCCTTAAACACGCGCTGGAATCAAAAACGCCGCCCGGATTTCTCCGGGCGGCGTTTTCGTCATCAAAACCGTTAGGTTTGATTAGATGTCTTTGAGCGCAGCCGCAGGACGGAAAGCCGCCTGGGTCTTCGCTTTTGACATCATCTTTTCGCCAGTGCGCGGATTGCGGACTTCACGTGCTTCGCGGTGCTTGGCAAAGAAAGTGCCGAAGCCTGCGAGCTGAACGCTGTCATTGCCTTTAACCGAACCAACGATGGCTTCGATTGTGGCGTCTACGGCTTCACCAGCTTGGGTGCGTGACAGGCCTGTAGTGTCGGCAACTGCTTTGGCAAGATCTGACTTGTTCATAGGGTTCTCCCCCCGATTTGTAGCGGCCCGGCCAGCCCGATCATCGTGCTAGGCAAGGTCTCGCGTGTTCGTTGACGCACCATGAAGGCCAAGAACTGGAGGGAATTGCAAGCAATAACAGGCGAATCGGGCGCTTTTTGCTGTGATTTATTGAAATAAACCCCTGTTTTTGCAGTTCGGCACCAGTTTTGCGGTGTATTTGCATCATGTTTCAAGCTGAAACGCCTTCGAAATCCGAATCACCGAATCGCGCGATTCGCGTGCTTCCATACGCTTTGATAGCCGGATTGAGCGTTTATATACTCCTCACGCTGGTGGGGATGACTGGCTTGATGCCGGCCGTTTTTGCGGCGATGGCGAGTGGCTGGACACTGGGTCGATTGACCCGTCGCCCGCCCCCTAGCCGCTGATCGGCGGGACCGCGATCAGGGCGTAGATGATGCTTGTGACCAAAGTCAGGATCGTCGACAGCATGGTCAAAAACATGACGACCAGCATCAGCCCGAGGCTTTTAATAATCGCACCCTTGATAGAGTCCGCGAAAACTGGACGCATTATCTGGAATGCGAATAGGAAAAAGACGCTGTAATTCACGAAGGGCGCGAAATTGAGCGCGCGCGAATCCCACGCGGATGCCGTCAGGAAAATTGTGCTCGAGACAGCCATAGCCGTGACGGGAATGAAATAGCACTGAATTGACTAAAGTTTGGTCAGGCCCAAATTGAATTGTCGGAGAAATGGCGGGCCCAGGAGTGTAAAAAAGGCTGAGACTGGAACAAAAAGAATGGCCGCCAATGTTGAGACAGCGTCCGTCACAGCCTCAAGGTCGCGGCGGCCTTCAACAATAAACTGGCCTAAGAGATCGCCATTTGCGGCACTCGCCCTGAGAATGACCGCACCGAAGCCACCCCAGATAATCGACAGGATAAACAGCCAGGACATGACGCAAAACCACACGCGCATGGTCGGTGTGTAAGTGTCGCGATCACCGGATGCGAATGTTTGGGCGACATGGCCCGGTCGAAGAAAGATGTCGCGCAGGGTTCTCAGGCTTCGATAGTTGAAGCTAAGGACTTCATCGAGGACTTCCTCGAGCGGACGCTTTTCTTCGACCGGTTCACTCATATCTTAACGAGCATCTTGCCGGTGTTCTTGCCTTCAAACAGGCCGGTGAACGCTTCGGGAGCTTTTTCGATGCCTTCCAGGATGGTTTCGGCAGGATTGATTTTTCCAGCCATCATCCATTCCGTCAGATCTTTGATGAAATCGCCCTGGATATCCATATGATCGGAGACGATGAAGCCTTCGATCTTAAGCGACTTACCGATAATATAAGTCAGATTGTCTGCGATCATGGACGGCTCGGCATCGTTATAGCGATGGATCATGCCACACACTGCCATGCGGCCACGGCCGGTGAGGGTTTCCAGGGCGGCGGTGAAGTGGGGGCCACCAACGTTTTCGAAATAGGCGTCAATGCCCTTGGGGGACACTTCGCGAATGGCGTCCGCCAGATTGTCGGTCGCCTTATAATCGATGGCGTGATCGACACCGATGGATTTGAGATACTCGCATTTCTCCGCGCCGCCGGCGGTAGCAATCACGGTTGCGCCCATCGCCTTGGCGAATTGTGCGCCGACAGAGCCAACAGCACCGGCACCGGCCGACATCCACAATGTCTCGCCTGCCTGAAGATTGATGATCCGTTTAAGGCCGACATAGGCCGTCATACCGGTTAGGCCGGCTACGCCGAGATAGGCCTGGGCCGGCAGGATGGAGGTGTCGATCTTCATCAGGCTATTGCCTGGCTTGGTATAACCCTCGCGCCAGCCATGCATCGACATGACGTGATCGCCAACTTCCAGGCCGTCGAAATTACTGGCGGTCACTTCGCCAACAGCACCGCCATCCATCACCGCTCCGATCTGGAACGGATCGATATAGGTTTTGATGCCGCTCATGCGCCCGCGCATATACGGGTCGACAGAGATATAGGAATTGCGGACCGTGACTTCGCCATCCGCCGGTGCGGGCACATCCACTTCGACGACCGAATAATTGGACGCTGAAGGCGCGCCCTTGAGGTATTCATTGAGATGTACTTCACGAGATTTCATGGCGTGATTCCGATATCTGGTTGGGGAGGGTGGGAGTGGCCTTAAGGTGCGTGGCCGCAAAAATTGGACAGGGGGAGGGTAGCGTCCTCGACGCGGGAGCCGATAGTTCGGCCTTTGTTTTCGCTTGTTCAAACACGTATCATTTCTCCCCGGACAAGAAATGTAGAGGTGTGGGCGTGAGCTGCAAGTGTCCGACGCGGTAAGCATCGGGAAGACTGCCGCCAAGGTCCTGCGCAAACCGAAAGCAATGCGACGAAACCAATGGTGATGCACGCCGGCCTTGATCGATCCGGCGAGCACGTTATTCAGCCCCGATCTTGCAAGGGCGTTGAAATGACTTCGAAGACAAAGAAAATCAGAGCAGGTGTTGTGGGTGCTGGCGTGTTTGGCGGCTTCCACGCGTCCAAATATGCAGCGCATGCCGATGCGGATCTTGTGGCGATTTATGAGCCGGATTTGGCGCGTGCACGTGCGCTTGCTGACAAGCACGGCGCTCAGGCCTTCGACAATCTTGCCGCGTTTATCCAGCAAGTTGATGTGGTCACTGTCGCCAGTCCGGCCGTGCACCATTTTGAGGCAGCCGCCGCGGCGCTCGCGTCCGGCAAGCATGTCCTGGTCGAAAAGCCAATTGCATCAAGCGTTGAGGAGGCCCGTGAGCTGATTTCGCTCGCTGCTTCGCATGGCTGCGTTTTGCAGGTCGGCCACCAGGAACGGTTTGTTTTCCAGGCGATGGGATTGTTCTCTGTGCCGGCCGTGCCCAAGCGTATCAAGTCCTGGCGCATGGGGCCGCCATCGGATCGTAATCTCGATGTCTCCGTGACACTGGATTTGATGATCCATGATCTCGATCTGGTCATCGCGCTGTCCGGTTCTGCCGTGAGCAAGGTTGAAGGTGATATCGATAAGGGCCGTTTCGGTGAGCCAGATATCGCCAAGGCTGTTTTGACTTTTGACAATGGCTGCGTGGCGGAGCTGGTTTCCAGCCGTATCCACTCTGAGCGAGATCGCCGCATGCATGTCGAATACGAAGAAGGCACGCTGGATATCGATTTCATCGCCAAGACCTTCGAGAATACCACGCCGTACAGGCTCAACGCCGACTTCGCCGATGATCCGATGTCGAAAGATTCGCTGGGTGCCAATGTAAACGCCTTCCTGGCCTCAGTGATTGAAGGGGCGGCGGTGGCTGTTCCGGGCATCGCCGGACTGCGGGCGTTGGACGCGGCGCGGGCTGTCGATGGCAAGCGCGAATACGGTAGCTGATCACGCCCTTGCGGAACGGTCCGCGCGGGTCTAAATCGCTGTTATGACCCACCAGCTCAAGATCGTATCTGCCCAGCTTAATCCTGTTGTTGGAGATGTTGCTGGCAATCTCGCTCGCGCGCGCGCAGCCTATTCTGAAGCACGTGCACGCGGTGCGGATCTCGTTATTTTCCCGGAAATGTTCTTGCTTGGCTATCCGCCCGAGGATCTGGTGCTCAAGCCCGCCGCGGTTGAGGCCTGCCATACTGCGCTTGAGGCGTTAGCAAGCGAGACGGGCGAGGAAGGCATGCCAGCGATCATAATCGGCGCGCCGTGGCGCGAGGACGGTCATCTCTACAATGCTGTTGCGGTGCTCGATGAGGGCCGGATATTCGCCCTACGCTTTAAGCATGATCTGCCCAATTACGATGTGTTCGACGAAAAGCGTGTCTTCACATCCGGGCCTCTGCCGGACCTGGTCGAGTGGCGCGGCCTCAAGCTGGGCCTGCCGATTTGTGAAGATATCTGGTTGAACACTGTGCCGAACCATTTAATCGGTCAGGGGGCAAACTTTTTTATCTCGATCAATGGTTCCCCCTGGCGTCGCTCAATCGAGCAGGAACGCTGGAATGCCTTCTCCGGATGGTTTGACGGCTGGAGCGGCGACAAGGCGCTCGTCTTCGTCAATCAAGTCGGTGGACAGGACGAGCTGGTTTTTGATGGAGCCAGCTTTGGGCGCGATAGCGCTGGGACAGAGATTCAGCGTCTCCCAGCCTTTGAGGAATGTCTTGATACGGTCGACTGGATTATGACTGATGCCGGCTGGCGCTGCGCCGGAGCACGCAAAAGCGAAGCGGTGACCGGGCTTGAAGCTGACTGGAAAGCCATGGTCCGTGCCCTGGGCGATTATGTGAATAAGAACGGGTTTTCCGGCGTGGTGCTGGGCATGTCTGGCGGCGTCGATAGCGCGATCTCTGCTGCCATTGCCGCGGATGCACTGGGGCCGGAACGGGTCTGGGCCGTGATGATGCCGTCCAAATATACCAGCGAAGATAGTCTGGAAGACGCCAAGGCCTGTGCCGAGGCGATCGGTGTGCGCTACGACATTATCGATGTGGAGCCAGCGATTGAGAGCATCAACAAGACGCTGGCGGTGTCGTTCCGTGGCACGGAAGCCAATGAGGCCGAAGAAAACATCCAATCGCGCGCCCGCGGCATGATCCTTATGGCCCTGTCCAACAAGTTTGGACCGATGGTGCTCTCCACCGGTAATAAGTCGGAAATGGCGGTTGGCTATGCGACCCTCTATGGCGATATGAATGGCGGCTATAACGCGCTCAAAGACATCTATAAAACTGAAGTGTTTGACCTGTGCCGCTGGCGCAATGAGGTGACACACTCGGTTGGGCTTGGCCCGGTGGGCGAGGTGATCACGCCGCGCATCATCACCAAGCCACCCAGCGCTGAACTTCGCCCGGATCAGACCGACCAGGACAGCCTGCCGCCCTATGATGTGCTTGATGCGATCCTTGAGGGTCTGATCGAACGCGAGGCCGATGATGAGACGCTGATTGCAGAAGGGCATGATCCCGCGGTGGTTCGTCGCATAGAAAACCTGCTCTACCGCGCCGAATACAAACGTCGCCAGGCCCCGCCCGGTGTGAAAATCGGCTCGAAGAATTTTGGCCGCGACCGCCGCTATCCGATCACCAACCGGTTCCGCGCCAGCGATTGATCTGCACGACTCGCTCAATAAAACCGTCATGCTGACGAAGGTCAGTACCCAGTTCATATGACACTGGCCGAGTTAATCGAACGCTTTGGTTCGATTCATTTATCCATCAAGCTCGCCTTACGAACTGGGTCCTGACCTTCGTCAGGATGACGGTTGGTTGGCAGGCGTGAAAATGGACAGGGCGCGCGCCAATTGTGTGATCATGTAACACATTGCCGGGTCCCGCCTCGCGCTATATCCCTGTATATAAACGATATAGTGGATGTTATATCATGACAGAACAGCTCTCTCAGTGGGGACCATTTATCGGGCTGGTGTGGTTTATCGGCTCGATTGCGGCGCTGGCGATCTACCGACAAATGCGCGATGGCAAATCGGCGCTCGCACTGAATTCAAAACGGGACCGGCGCGCCCTGCGCAGTGTGATGTTTGGCTGCGGTGTGTTGCTCGGTGTGCATTCGACGTTGAATGCCTTCGCGCCCGCCATGCTGGACCCGCTGGTTCGGATCGCGGCGGTTCAGACACCGCTGATCATTTGGGCTGGCGTTTTCATCGCACTGCCCGCGCTCATCTTCATCACCATTGCCCAACTCCAGATGGGAGGCTCCTGGCGCATAGGCTTGCCAGACACCGCGCCCGGCGAGCTGATCACCGGCGGCGTCTTCCGGCTGACGCGTCA
>JAQXCQ010000143.1 GCA_029251785.1 Maricaulis sp.
ACCGGCGCCGTCGTTGACGTCGAGTTCGAAAACGGACTGCCCCTCATCCTCAACTGTCTGACATCTGAAAACGATGGCAAGCCGCTGAATTTGGAAGTTGCCCAGCACCTTGGTGAGAACACAGTTCGCACCATCGCGATGGACGCGACCGAAGGTCTGCAGCGCGGCGTCGAAGTTTTCGATACGGGCGAGCCGATCATGGTTCCTGTTGGTCCGGGTACTCTGGGCCGCATCATGAACGTCACCGGCGCACCGATTGATGAAGCTGGCGATATTCCTCACAGCTCCAAGGCTCCGATCCACCGTCCGGCCCCGTCCTTTGACGAGCAGGCCACGGAGGCGGAAATCCTGCCAACAGGTATCAAGGTTGTTGACCTGCTTTGCCCCTACGCAAAGGGCGGTAAGATTGGTCTGTTCGGCGGTGCCGGCGTTGGTAAAACCGTTCTCATTCAGGAATTGATCAACAACATTGCGAAGATGTTTGGTGGTTACTCCGTGTTTGCCGGTGTGGGTGAGCGTACCCGCGAAGGTAACGATCTGTACTGGGAAATGATCGAGTCCGGCGTGAACAAGAACCCGGCTGAAAACGAAGGCAACACCGAGGGATCTCGTTGTTCGCTCGTATTCGGTCAGATGAATGAGCCTCCCGGAGCGCGTGCCCGCGTTGCTCTGTCCGGTCTGGCCCAGGCTGAGTATTTCCGCGATGAAGAAGGCAAGGACGTTCTGTTCTTCGTCGACAACATCTTCCGGTTTACTCAAGCGGGTTCCGAAGTGTCCGCGCTTCTCGGTCGTATCCCGTCTGCTGTGGGTTATCAGCCTACCCTGTCCACAGACATGGGTGCGCTGCAGGAACGCATTACCTCCACAAACAAAGGATCGATCACATCTGTGCAGGCCGTTTACGTGCCGGCCGATGATTTGACCGACCCGGCGCCAGCCGCCACCTTCGCCCACCTCGATGCGACTACGGTTCTGAACCGTGCGATCTCCGAGAAGGGTATCTACCCGGCTGTTGACCCGCTCGATTCTACATCGCGTATCCTCGATCCACGGATCGTTGGCGACGACCATTACGAAACTGCACGTCGCGTGCAGGAAACACTTCAGCGCTATAAGGCGCTGCAGGACATCATCGCGATCCTCGGCATGGATGAGCTGTCTGAAGAAGACAAAATGCTCGTCACCCGCGCGCGTAAGATCGAACGTTTCCTGTCACAGCCTTTCGACGTGGCCGAAATCTTTACGGGCTTCCCGGGCATTCAGGTGCCTGTTGAAGACACTGTGAAAGGCTTTAAGGCCATCTGTGATGGTGATTACGATCACCTGCCAGAGCCTGCCTTCTACATGGTCGGCACCATTGAGGATGCCGTGAAGAAAGCTGAAAAACTGGCGGCGGAAGCGGCTTAGGTTCCAAGCGATACAAATTCAATCAAGGCCGGCCTCGTTGAGGCTGGCCTTTTTTGTGCCCGCAAGGTTAGGATGGCCCTTATTTCATGGGGGTAAGGGCAATGAAACGTATCGTCTTGGCATCGTGCCTGGCTGCGGCCGGGACTGTCGCCGCTATCGCCAACATTCCGCCCCCGGCGCAACCGCCGGAGAATTTGCCAGAGACAATAGCGGGTCTGCCCGGAGCGACCATCTGGTATAATTATTCGCACTGGGTTCGCTTTGCCGCGGTGCGCCGGGCCTATGTGCATTTCGAGAACAGCCTGCCCGCGAGCCGATCCGAGACCGAGGGTGATTATCTTTATCGGATCGGGCCCAGCATTACGTTTGGAACGACCTATCAAAATATGACGCGGCTGGCGCGGTTTGAAAATATGTGCCCGCCCGGATCAAGGGCAGGAAGCGAGACATGCTATTGGCAATATCGGATTGTGGGTCTGCCATCACTCAACGAGATTGACGACGTCGCCCGAACCCGGTTCGAGCCCGCTGAAATCGACGCCTATCTTTCGGCGCGATCTGTGACGCCAGAGACCTATGCCGGCGCTGGCGATGATCTGTTCGGTCAGGATGTTGCGATGCACCCTGCCCTCGATGCCATCGTGACCGACCAGGTTGTGACCGAACAGGAATGCGCCGCTGTTCGCGAGGCGATTGAGCTCACATCGACCCTCAATCCGGTCTCGCTGAGCGCCGTTTCACTTCCTGATGCGGAGCTGATGCATTTCGACGGGCCACCCCCGCCCCCGTCGCCGCCAATAGGGGAGCAATTCGAGTTTATATTTCCGCTACATGCCTATTACGGAATAGACGGAGAAGTCGTTGTGAGAGGCGGTGCGACAGCCGATTTGACGGCGCTGTCCGCGCAGCTGCAGGCGGATGTCTGGGCCTGCCTGTCGGACCGGTAACCGGCTTGCAGTGATCAGACCTTTTCAAGCTTGGTTTTAGGGGCTAAAGGGACGGCAAAGGAGCCTTGCATGTCTGATACTCTACATTTTGATCTCGTCTCTCCGGAGCGCCGCCTGTTCGCTGGTAAGGTTGATCAGGTTGTTGTGCCCGGTGCCGAGGGTGACTTTGCCGTGCTGCCCAAGCACGCCCCCTTCATGTCAGTGATCCGCCCCGGCGCGATCACCGTCACCGAAGACGGCAAGGACACACGCACTTTCATCCGCGGCGGTTTCGCCGAGGTGACACCCTCCGGCCTGACCATTCTGGCCGAAGAGGCCATCGATCTGGCTGATGTTGACGCCGACAAGCTGGCACAAGACATCACCAATGCCGGTGAAGATGTGGGTGCTGCGAAGGACGATGCCGAGCGGGAAGCTGCGCAGGCAGCCCTTGATGCGCTGACCGATTTGCAGGATGCGCTGAACGGCTAGTTCTGTCGCTGACTGAATGAATTATAGAGAGGCCGCTCCGTTTGGGGCGGCCTTTTTCGCGCGCAACGCGCGCGGCCCGCCGAAGCTTTAGCGTAGGCGTGGGTCGGAGGGGGTAATTTACGAAATTCAGGCCCGCGAAAACTCTCCCTGAGTCATCCCCACCTGCAGGTGTGCCGACAGCTCCCCCGCACGCAGAGGAGCCCGGTTGTTCCTCTACTAACTAATCTGAAACCCCTTCTTCCCTCTTGGGGAGAAGGACAGCGCGCAGCGCAGGATGAGGGGTCGATCCACGCAATCGGGCCGTCCTCATCGCGCGTCACGACCCCTCACCCGCCCCATTCGGGGCACCCTCTCCCCAAGAGGGAAGAGGGGGTTTTCGGATTGCAATATCGGACGCCCGCGCGCTAACCTGCCGCAATGAAATCTCCCAAATTCTTGTTCGCTTTTCTCGCCGCAATTGGCTTTGCGCTGACCCTCTATGCCTTCGGCATCGAGCCGCGTCTGCTCGTTGTCCGCGAATACAATATCGCCACGCGGCATTGGGACGGGGTGCCGCTGCGGATTGCCATGATCAGCGATACGCATGTGGGTGGGCCACATGTGAATGCGGAGCGGATGGCGCGTGTGGTGGCGCGGATCAATGGACTGGAGCCGGATCTGATCGTGCTGCTGGGCGATTATGAGCACGGGCATTTGTCGCTCGATGAGAGTGATCCGGCGTTTCGTGATGAGGTTGAGGCGGGGCTGGTGGCGTTTGGCGGGCTTGAGGCACCGTGCGGAATGGTGTCGATATTGGGCAATCATGACTGGTGGTATGACGGGCATTTTGTGCGCGACACGCTGGAAGCTGAGGGGCTGATTGTGCTGGAAAATGAGGCTGTCCGGGCGGCGTGCGGCGGCCGCGATTTCTGGATCGCCGGACTGGCTGACCGGATCACGCGTTATCCGGATCATGAAGCGGCGATGGGGGAGATCCCAATGGGTGAGAACATCTTGCTTCTTAGCCACAACCCCGACGAATTTGCCGATCTGGATCGCGATAT
>JAQXCQ010000147.1 GCA_029251785.1 Maricaulis sp.
GATGATGCCGATATGGCGGAGATGGCGAAGGACGAATTCTTCGCGATCAAGGAAAGCCTGCCGGCGCTCGATCTGGAAATGAATCTGCTGCTCCTGCCCAAGGACAAGGATGATGCGGCCAATGCCGTGATCGAAATCCGGGCCGGCACGGGCGGTGATGAGGCGGCGCTGTTTGCCGGCGTTTTGTACCGCATGTATGAGCGTTACGCGCAATTACAGGGCTGGAAGTGGGAGCTGGAATCTGCCTCCGACGGCGACCAGGGCGGCTATAAGGAAGTGATTGCCTCGATCTCGGGCAATGGCGTGTTTGGCCGATTGAAATTTGAGAGCGGCGTGCACCGCGTTCAGCGTGTGCCGGCAACGGAAAGCCAGGGACGGATCCATACGTCTGCGGCGACGGTGGCGATCATGCCGCAATCGGAAAATATTGATATCGTTCTGGATATGACCGAGGTGCGCGTCGACACGATGCGCGCATCCGGGGCTGGTGGCCAGCACGTCAACAAGACCGACAGTGCCGTGCGGATGACCCATGAGCCGACCGGTCTGGTAGTGTTGTGTCAGGAAAAATCCCAGCACCAGAACCGGGCACGGGCGATCGAATTGCTCAAGGCCAAGCTGTATGACCAGCAGCGCGAGGCCGCCAATGCGGAACGCGCCGCCGAGCGCAAGGGCCAGATCGGCTCTGGCGATCGTTCCGAACGGATCCGTACCTATAACTATCCGCAGGGCCGGCTGTCTGACCACCGGATCAATTTGACGCTCTACAAGCTGGACCAAATTGCCGCGGGTGACGGTCTCGATGAAGTGATCACGGCTCTGATCGCCGAAGACCAGGCCGCGCGACTGGCGGCCTTGTCTGAGGACGCCTAGGCGTTCATCGCGATGACCGACCGGGCAGGCCCTCCGGGCATATCATTTCAAGATTTACTTGATGAGGACCTTCGTGAGCAATCCGGGCGACCGGGCCTGGCGCTGTGTCAGGCATGGCAGGGCCTTGGTCTGGCGGATATTCGCGGTGATTCCGTCGAGCGATTGCTGGAAATCGGTATTGAAGATGCGGCGCTCGAGGTCCGGTTCCTACTCCAGCATGTGCTGCAGCCCGACAGTCTGAATTTGGCACTGCACGACCCGGCACTGGTCAGTTGGCAGCGCGTGGCGCATTTCGCTGACCTGCTAACGGCGCGTCTTAATCGAAAGCCGCTGTCGCAAATTCTCGGCTCGCAACCCTTCTGGACGCTTGATTTGGCGGTGACGCCGGATGTGCTGACCCCTCGGGCGGACACTGAGGCGCTGGTTGAGGCGGTGCTGGCCAGACTGGGAGACGAGGAAGCGCAAATTCTCGATCTGGGCACGGGTTCGGGCGCGATCCTGCTGGCCTTACTCAACGAACGTCCTGCCCTGCGCGGTTTGGGCGTGGACTTGTCCTCGGCGGCATTGGCTGTGGCCGGGCAGAATGCGGCGAGGACTGGGCTGTCTGAGCGGGCCGACTTTATTGAAGGGCGCTGGGGCGCGGCGCTGGAGAGCGGGCGATTTGATATACTTGTCTCCAATCCGCCCTACATAACCCGTGAAGTTCTGGCGGGTCTGGAGCCGGAAGTGCGAGATCATGAGCCGACGATAGCACTGGATGGCGGTTCGGATGGGCTGGAGGCCTATCGGGACATTATCGCGGATATTCCTCGCTTATTGGTGCCCGGCGGCCTGTTTGCGCTCGAAATTGGTTATGATCAGGCGAGTAGCGTTCGGGCGCTGACCGCCGCGGCGGGATTGGTCGATATCGAGGTCATTTGCGATCTGGGTGGCAATGATCGGGTTGTTTTGGGCCACAATCCTCGCTGATATTGCCCGAATAACCGCAAAAAAGGGTTGGAATGATTTGCCGGGCGGTCTAGGTTCTTCTCCGCAAGCAGCTCGCGCCAAGACGGGGGTCTCGCGCGGTGGACACGCCGCTTGCTAATTAATCCGGCCAAACAACCCGAGATAAACATGTACAGCGGCGCGCGTGCGCACTGACATTTGAACGCAAGCCCCACAGCGGCTCGCACAATACAGGTAGACAAGAATGCGCGATATGAAGCGTCAACGTGGACGAGGTCGTAAACCCGGTGGAAACCAGGGTAACAGGTCATTTGAGAGTAATGGCCCCGAAGTCAAAATCCGCGGCAATCCTTCACAGATTTACGACAAATACCTGCAATTGGCGCGCGATGCGTCGACGGCCGGTGACCCGGTTCGGGCGGAAAACTTGTACCAGCACGCCGAGCATTATTATCGCATTGTGCAGGCCAACCAGCCCAAGCCGAATCCAAACGCAAACCAGAATGCCAATTCCGAGGAGCAGTCCTCCGAAGCGTCTGATGGGAATGCGCAGGAGAGCGGCGATCAGAACCAGCGCGACAATCGCGAACACCGTGAACCGCGCCGCGGGCGGGATCGCAATCGCAACCGCAATGAGCGCCCACGCCGGGAGCCGCGCGAACAACGCGATCAAAACGAACAGCGCGACCCGATGGCCGTGGTGACACCTGATTCTGTCGTGCCGGAAGATATTCCTTCACAGGGTGCCGGTGAAACACCTGCCGTCGAGACTCCGGTCGCAGCGGCGCAGACGGAAACCCCAACGCCGACCGGGGACGCACCGCGTCGCACACGTCGCCCGCGTCGTACCAAGGCGGAGATGGCTGCCAGCCGCGAAGCCGAGGCCGCAATGGCCAATTCAGGGAATAACATCAGCGATGATGGTGATAAGCCCGGTGGCGGAGACGAAACTGCCGCTGCCTAGTTGCTCAGCTCGACCGGGTCGCCTGTGGTGATCTGGTCGCTGTTCATTACGGTGATATAAACACCGCAATCCATATGCCCGTAGTGCTCGAACAGCGCCGCGGGCATATCTGTGTCAGGTACTGCAGTTTTCAAATTGACGCTGGTGGCGGCGCAGCGCCGAATTCGGGCTTCCACCTTTGCTTCGACCGCTCCGATACGGATATTGCGACCGACCCAGTCCAGTTCAGCACCGGCGTCGAACCCGTCAATGACCAGATTGCCGCGAAACCGGTCGGGGCTGATGTCAAGGCCGGTTTTGGACGCGATGTCGCGAACTGTCGCGGCATTGATTAGCGACAATTGAGCCTCGGGAATGTCTGTCATGGCCTGATCAGGTGCACGGATAATTCTCAATGAGCCCCGGATGTCGTCACCAAGCAGCGCTTCCAGATGTGCAAACAGCTCACCTTGCGTTGACGGGTCATCAAGAAAAACCTCAATCGGCTCCTCGTCCTTGCGGGTAACGCGCAGTTTGTGTTCGTGTTCGATAAAACGGCACTCAATGCCTGCCAGAGCGGATTGGCCCGCCAGCATGAGGAAGTGTTTCTTTTTCATGTGAACCGGCTTTTGAGCATCAAAAACGCCGCCGCCATTTTCGATCGCCCAGGCCCGGTCTAGAGGAAGCCAGCGATTTTTTTCTACATTGATGTGATCAAGGTAATCGGCGGTTAGACCTTTGACGGGATAACGGACGATGGAGGTCAGTGTTGGCATGCGTGCAGGACCAATCTTTGGGGAATGGGTGACGGAGTGTCGCAGGTGTGCACCTTGTGTGACGCATGTGCAACACCCACATGAGGGTCAGAACCGGAACAGGCTGTGCTTTTGGAAGGCAGTCTGGACTCAGTATATCTCGCCAACATCGGGGGATCGATATGGAATTTGAAAATTACACAGATCGCGCGCGTGCAATCATACAGGCCGCGCAAAACCTGGCCCTGACAGCCAGCCATCAACAATTTACGCCGGAGCATGTGCTTCGGGCCTTGCTTGATGATGCCGACGGCATGTCCAGCAATCTGATCAAGGCGGCGGGTGGCCGCGTGCCGCAGGTCGCAGACGGTGTCGACCGTGAGCTGGCCGCGCTCCCCAAAGTGGAAGGCGGGCAGGGCAAGCTGTATCTGACGCCGCAAACTGCGAAGGTGTTTGACGCGGCCAATAGCGCTGCCGAGAAATCCGGTGACAGCTTTGTCAGTGCCGAACGCCTGCTACAGGCCTTGACGTTAACGCCCGGAAGTAAGGCGTTTGACGCGCTCAAGGCTGGCGGGGTGACAGCAAAGGCGCTCAATGAAGCGATCAATGATTTGCGTGCAGGTCGTACTGTGGACAGTGCGACGGCCGAAGAAGGTTATGATGCGCTCAACAAGTATGCGCGCGATCTGACCGAGGTGGCCCGTGAGGGCAAGCTTGATCCAGTGATTGGTCGCGATGAAGAAATTCGCCGGGCGATTCAGATCCTGTCCCGCCGCACGAAAAATAATCCCGTCCTGATCGGTGAGCCTGGCGTGGGTAAGACCGCGATCGCCGAGGGTCTGGCCCTGCGCATCGTCAATGGCGATGTGCCGGAAAGCCTGCGTGACAAGAAATTGCTGGCGCTGGATATGGGGTCTCTGATCGCCGGCGCGAAGTTTCGCGGTGAGTTCGAAGAGCGTCTGAAATCGGTCTTGTCGGAAGTTGAGGCCGCTAACGGCCAGATCGTGCTATTTATCGACGAGATGCACACGCTTGTGGGTGCCGGAAAGGGCGATGGCGCAATGGATGCGTCCAATTTGCTCAAGCCGGCTCTGGCCCGCGGTGAGCTTCACTGCGTGGGTGCCACGACGCTTGATGAATATCGCAAGCATGTGGAAAAAGACGCGGCCCTGGCGCGGCGTTTCCAACCGGTTGTGGTTGAAGAACCAACGGTAGAAGACACGGTTTCGATCTTGCGAGGTCTAAAGGAAAAGTACGAAGTGCACCACGGCGTGCGAATCGCCGACAGCGCGATCGTGGCGGCCGCCAGCCTGTCCAATCGCTATATCACTGACCGATTTCTGCCCGACAAAGCCATTGATTTGATGGATGAGGCGGCGTCGCGTCTGCGTATGCAGGTGGATAGCAAGCCAGAAGAACTCGACGAGATTGACCGCCGGGCGATTCAGCTGAAAATCGAGGCGGAGGCGCTGAAAAAAGAAGCCGATGACGCATCAAAAGCGCGTCTTGAAGATCTCTATTCCGAGCTGTCAGAACTGGAAGCCCGATCCGCTGACATGACCGCGATCTGGCGCGCCGAGAAGGCCAAGATGGCGTCGGCAACGGTTATCAAGGAGGAGCTTGAGCGAGCGCGGCTGGATCTTGCTGACGCGGAGCGCCGTGGTGATCTGGCGCGAGCGTCCGAGATTAAATACGGTTCCCTTCCACAGCTTGAAGGCAAGCTCGCGGCCGCGGAGCAGGCCGGAGATGAAGAGTCTTCGGTTGGCGAAGTGGTGGACGATGAGCAAATCGCCTTTGTGGTTTCGCGCTGGACCGGTGTGCCGGTTGACAAAATGCTCGAGGGCGAGCGCGATAAACTATTGCGCATGGAAGATGATTTGCGCAATCGGGTGATCGGCCAGGGCGAAGCCCTTGAAGCGGTGTCGGATGCCGTTCGCCGGGCGCGTGCCGGTCTGAAGGATCCGTCTCGCCCGATCGGTTCCTTTCTGTTTTTGGGCCCAACCGGTGTTGGTAAAACTGAACTGACCAAAGCGCTCGCCGAATTCATGTTCGACGATGAGACCGCGATCACACGGATGGATATGTCGGAATATATGGAGAAGCATTCCGTCTCCCGCATGATTGGCGCGCCTCCGGGATATGTTGGTTATGAGGAGGGCGGCGCGCTGACCGAAGCGGTACGCCGGCGTCCCTATCAGGTCGTCTTGCTCGATGAGGTCGAGAAGGCGCATCCGGATGTGTTCAATGTCTTGCTTCAAGTGCTCGATGAGGGTCGATTGACGGACGGTCAGGGACGCACAGTGGATTTTCGTAATTCACTGATCATCATGACCTCCAATATGGGGGCGGAGCATCTGCAACTGGCAGAGAATGCGGAGGACGCTCGAGACGCCGTGATGACCGAGGTGCGTGCGCGTTTTCGCCCGGAATTCCTCAATCGTGTCGATGAAACAATCCTGTTCCGCAAACTCGCTCCTGAACATATGGGCGCGATTGTCGATATACAGATCAAGCGTCTCGAAGCCTTGCTGGCAGATCGCCGCATGACGGTTCAACTCGATGCCGCGGCCCGCGAATGGCTGGCTGTAAAAGGGTTTGATCCCGCCTACGGTGCCCGCCCACTCAAGCGGGTCATCCAAAAAGAGGTCCAGGATCCACTGGCCCGCATGCTTTTGGAGGGCAAAATCGCCGATGGAGACGAGATCATCGTGACCGCCGAAGCCGGTGTTCTGGTTATCAATGGGATCGCCGTGAGTGAGGCGTTGCCGCTGAAAGCGGTGGTGAATTAAGTGATGACGGGGCGAACATTTCACTGTTCGCCCCGTCCATGACCTATAGCTTGATGGTCAATTGCGGCAATCCGTTCGACGTCTTTTCCCAACTGCTGCCATCGCGGCCGATGGTGGCGTTGATGCGTTTGCGAAAGGCGGAGAAACTTTCGAACGTGACCACGTCCACCGGCTCGTCTAGATTCAGAGTGATGCGATATCGAGCACCATCATTGAGCTGGGCAAGGGCAATCACTACCGCCTTGAAGGGCTGGCCCAGATATAATCCGGTGACTGTCTGACCCAGTACGAGCGGCTGACAGGGACGGTTGCCCATCGCAGCACTCATCGTATTCCAGTCACGAAAAGCGTGCTGGCGGGCGAGCAGTTCCAGGGTTTCGGAGTGGCTTAGGAAATTTCCTTCCGCGGCGAGCGAAGCGCGCAGGCGTTTGGCCTGGGCCTTGATGGCTTCGCGAGACGGGATGATAGGTGGATTGGTTGCTTTGGTCGTGTGGGTTTGTATCGACATTATGTCGCCTCATGCAGTTTGCATGCGTGTATCGGACGGGGCTCGCATTGCCATCGCATCGCATGTCACTGATGTCAGCGTCATGGAGTCAAAAGGGAAGCTTCACCACGGCTTGCGCCTGCGAGCGGCAGGCGTTCCCGGCCTGTGAGGGCTATATGGTATCTGCTGCGGTGAACGTCAAGCGTGGCCGATGTGCACCCTAAGGGGCACCATTTCCGGCGTCTGCGATCTGTGGTGACGCCTCGTCTGCAGCCGAACTCGCCGCGTCTCGAAGGGCGATGATGCGATCACGCTCGGCTTCAAACAATGGAATTTCGTCAGCGTTGAGCGAACGTCCCGTCGGCAGGTCGAGGGTCATTGGATTGACCGGATTCCCATTGAGATGGACTTCATAATGCAAATGCGGGCCGGTCGAGCGACCGGTCGTGCCGACATATCCGATAACCTGACCCTGGGTGACGCGGGCTCCCACGCGAATGCCGCGAGCAAAGCGAGACTGGTGGGCATACATCGTCTGGAATCCATTTGCGTGACGCAAGCGGGTGTAATTTCCAAAGCTGCCAAAGCGGTCGGCGCGCTCAACCACACCATTACCCGATGCCAGGATTGGCGTACCACGCGGTGCGGCGAAATCGGTGCCATTGTGGCGGCGGGTATAGCCAAGAATTGGGTGGCGGCGGGCGCGACTGAAATGTGAGGACAGGCGTGCGCCATTGATTGGTGTAAGCATCAAAAGACGTTCAGCGCTTTCGCCATCACCGGAGTAATAGCCAACAATGCCGTCGGGCGTTTCAAAGCGGAAGAAATCCATCGGATCGCCGCGACCATCATAGCGGGCATATAAGATGTCACCCGTGCGAGCGACATCGCCTTCTTCGTCGACGAAACGTTCAAACAAGATATCGAATTCATCACCTTCCCGGATCGAGCGCTGGAAATCGATGGCATAGGCCAAAACGCCTGCCAGCTCGACAACGATGCGATCTGTGGCACCGGCGGCGAGGGCGTCGACATACAGCGAAGACGTGATACTGCCGCGGGCGCGGACCAGTTCACTATCGAATTGGGAAATGGTTTCGCGGGTGGCAAAGCCATCATCATGGGTGCGCGCAACAGTGATCGAGCGGTCGATATCCGGGCGGAAGGACACGCCGTTGAGCCAGGTCGATGTTTCTCCATCGACATCGGCAGTCGCCAGGTAAATATTGATCTCGCGACCAGCACGAAGGCGACGCAAATCGTATACGTCACGCATGGAGGCGATCGCGCGAGCTGCATCAATGCGGTCAATTCCCGCATCATCGAGGACACCAGCCAGTGTGCCGCCTCGGGGCACCCGGCGGGTCACGCTGCGGAATGATGGGCAGTTATCACACTGCGTGAAGGCTTCGTGTTGGAGGGTGATGAGATCCGGGTGATCAACCACGGTCACTAACGACGGATATATGTGTGCGGGTTCCGCCGGGCGTTCGACTGGCAAATTTACCGCCATAGCAGCGGCGATAGGCGCGCTCGCGATTTCTGCAAATTCATCGATCGCGGTATGCTCTGCCAGTTCGACCGGCGATGCAGTGCTGTGTGCCGCACGGCTGGTGATCAAAGATGTCAGCAGGACCGCTGACAAAACCAGGCTGGCAAAAACCGCAATTGCGCTCGACCGATGATCATCGGCGCGGGAAACATCAAATCCGGACATTCTTTTTCATTACTCCGGTCAGCGGACAACACATCATAATAATGTGTCTAGCAAGTCTTGCACCGAAAGGCATTTCCAATGCCTTACAGTCCGCAGTAGCCCCCCCGGGGCCAATTGCGAATCATGTCTTGGACGAAGCCGGTTGCCAAGTCCTTTCCACGGAAAAACTTTGTGCATGCACATTGGGCGGCTAAAAAGCTGAAGAATCATGTATCGATAGGTCCATGATTGATGAACGCCCCGCCGAAATGGCCGCTGACCAACTAGCCGGATTGCTTTGTGCCCGGCTGTGTCATGATCTTGTAAGTCCCGTCTCTGCCCTTTCGGCCGCTTTGAGCGTGCTCGATGATAGTTCGGCCAGTGATATGCATGAAGATGCGATGGACCTGGTGCGCGAGAGTGCCCGACAGTCACAGGCCAAGCTGGAATTTTCTCGCATTGCTTTCGGGGCTGCTGGCTCCGCTCCGGGCATTCTCGATACGCGCGAATTGCAGCGCTTGGTCGAGGGGATGTTTTCTGCCTCCAAGCCCGACATTGTCTGGAAAGTCGAGGCTGCTGGGCTGGAGAAGTCCGCCGCGCGTCTTCTGCTTAATTTGAGCATGTTGGCTGTTGATTCTGTGCCGCGTGGCGGCACGGTTACCATCGAAGCAACGGAATCGGGAGGAAGCTCCCGACTGCGCCTGGTTTCCGAAGGCCGACGGGCGCGACTGGAGGAAGCTGTTATCCGGGCTTTGGACGGGCTGAAACCGGAAAATGGTTTCGACGGACGATCAATCCAACCATATTATGCCGGGCTTATCGCGCGGTCAGCCGGGGGGCGTGTCAGCGCCCACGCGGACGAGGAGCGTATTGAGATCGTGGCATTGGTCGAGACGCCTGCGGCTTGATGACGGTCTGGTCTGCGGGCTCCGCGCCGGGACATTCATGATTATCTCGTTTGGCTTGTAATTCTCAAGATGCGTACAAATCTCTCTAAGCGTTTGGATGCGAAGAGTCCGTTAACCAAGCCCATGCAAAAAGCGTTGGATGCGAAGAGTTCGTTAACCAAGCCCATGCAAAGTTTCGTCTGATTCTGACGCCAATCGGCGTCCAACCAGACGGGGCCTGCCATGGACGATCTCATCAGCGAGTTTTTGACCGAGACTGGCGAAAGTCTTGAAGTCATCGACTCGGAGCTGGTGCGGTTTGAGAAAAACCCAGAAGACCGGGCCATTCTCGACAACATCTTCCGACTTCTTCACACGGTAAAAGGCACCTGTGGGTTCCTTGGGCTTCCACGACTGGAAGCCGTGGCGCATGCAGGCGAAACGCTGCTCGGTAAATTCCGGGACGGCGACCTCACCGTCACTCCGCCAATGGTGACGCTGGTCCTGCACGCGATCGACCAGATTAAAGTGATCCTCGAGGTCATAGAAGAAACAAGCGGGGAACCCGAGGGTGATGATGGCGAATTGATCAAGCGCCTTGAAGACGCCTCGATGGGCCGCAGCCCCGAAGGTGCAGAAGCTGCCGGAAAATCAAAACCGGCAGCCGATGTTGAAGCTCCGGTTGCAGAGGTGCCCGTTGATGTGCCCGGCGATGCGACAGCTGACGACTTGCCGGAAGGGTTTGATGCAGACTTGGGCCGCGACTTGCGACCCGGCGAGGTCTCGCTGGCCGACCTTGAGGCTGCGTTCAATGATACCCCGGCGGAAGTTGAGGCGCCTGCCGATGAGAGTTCTGAAGCGGCTACCGCTAGCGATGCGCCCAAATTGGGCATTGGTGATTTTGACCCGATCCTTGGACGGGAATTGCGCCCAGGTGAGGTGTCAGCGGCTGAACTGGAAGCCGCATTTGGATCAGCCGAAGCTGAAGTTGACGTTGAAAATACCGGGGCAGATCTTGATGTAATCACCGCCGACATGACAACCGAAGAGGCGCTTCAGATCGCCGTCGCTGAATTGTCAGGGGGCGATGATTCCGGCGCGGAGGCCGCGAGCGGCGGTGTAAAGGTTTCCAAGACAGTCCGGGTTGCTGTTGAGGTTCTCGAAACGTTGATGACAACGGTGTCTGAGCTTGTGCTGACGCGCAATCAATTGATGCAAGCAGCGCGTGCTGCAGAAGATGAAGAGTTAAAAGGGCCATTGCAGCGCCTGTCCGCGGTAACGGGTGAGCTGCAGGACGGCGTGATGAAGACACGTATGCAGCCCATCGGTGACGCGTGGCGCAAATTGCCACGGATTATCCGGGATGCCTCGCATGATCTCGATAAAAAGATCGAACTGGAAATGGAGGGCAGCGAAACAGAGCTGGACCGCCAGGTTCTGGAACTGATCAAGGATCCGCTGACGCATATGATCCGAAATTCGGCGGATCACGGTCTGGAGACTCCGGAAATACGTGAGGCGGCTGGCAAGGACCCCAAGGGCACGATCAAGCTCAAGGCCTATCATGAGGGCGGGCACATCATCATCGCCATCTCGGATGACGGTGCCGGACTGAACACCAAGCGGATTGGCGAGAAAGCACTCGAGAAGGGCCTGACGACTCACGAAGAGCTCGCTCAGATGACCGACGGGCAAATTCATCGCTATATATTTGCGGCGGGATTCTCGACCGCGGCGAAGGTCACAAACCTTTCCGGTCGCGGTGTTGGCATGGATGTGGTGCGGACCAATATTGAGCAAATTGGCGGCATTATTGACGTCTCGTCATCGGCGGGTAAGGGTTCAACGTTCACGATTAAAATTCCACTGACACTGGCCATTGTCTCGGCCTTGATTGTCGGATGTGAAGATCAGCGTTTTGCCATCCCACAATTGTCTGTGCGGGAATTGGTTCGAGTCGGAGCCGGGTCCGAGCACGCAGTTGAATCCTTGAACGGATCGCGGATCATGCGTCTGCGTGATCAGTTAATGCCGTTGATCGATTTGCACGAAGCATTGGGCATTGGTGAAGCTAAATTCCAGACTGCTGATGATACCGGGTTTGTCATCGTTCTCGATGCGGGCGGCAGAAATGTTGGCCTCGTTGTCGACAATGTCCTCGATACAGAAGAGATCGTTGTGAAGCCGCTGTCAGACTCGCTGCGCGGCGCGTCGGCTTATTCCGGCGCAACAATACTCGGTGATGGTTCGGTCTTGATGATCCTCGATCCAAACGGTCTGGCAGGAGATATTGTATCGGCGATGGAAGAAGACAATGAAGCGGACCGTGCGCACCGCCGGGCTGCGGAGACGAATGACACGCAACGCCTCCTGCTGGTTCGTGCCGGTGGCGATAGCGTGAAGGCAGTGCCGTTGGCTCTGGTGACTCGCCTGGAAGAATTCGAAGTCAAGAATATCGAAGTCACAAACGGTCAACATGTTGTTCAATATCGCGGACGTCTGATGCCAATCATTCCGCTCGGTACAAAAATTGGAGCGAATGAAGGTGGGCGTCAGCCTGTGCTGGTGTTCGCTGAAGAGCGGACTGCGATGGGTCTTGCGGTCGATGATATTGTCGATGTTGTTGAAGAGCGCGTCGATCTGCAAATGAGTTCGAATAATCCCGGTGTTATTGGCTCGGCAGTGATCAAGGGCGATGCGACAGATGTGATGGATATCGGTTGGCATCTGGACCAGATTCAATCTGGTGGCGTCCAGCGGGCCGCACAGGCCAAGCGCCGCAATGTTCTACTGGTCGACGCGGACGCCTTTGCACGTCGAATGATTGCGCCCCTTCTCGTCGCGGCAGGTTATGATGTGACGCCAACGGGTGGACTGCATGAAGTCCGGGCGATTGCGGACGCGGGTGACAATTTTGATGCCCTGGTCGGTGATCCCGCGGCACTCGAAAAAATACAAAGCGAAGGCTTGTGGGCTGATGTCCCGACGCTGGCAGTGACAGACTGGCCGGACGGAAACCAGTCGGACAACCTGACAGAGATTGTTCCCAAATCTGATCGGGGCGCGTTGATCGCTGCTCTGGACCGGGTCTCTCAAGATGAGGAAGAAGCGGCATGAGCGACGACTATCTGACAGAATCCGAGCTTAATGCGGAAGACATGAATGAGTATGTTTCCGTACGAATTGGCAATCAATTATTTGGTGCGCCCGTTCTGGAGATCCGCGAAGTGTTCACACCACAGTCGGTGACATCGGTTCCGATGGCTCCGGCCGAAGTTGCCGGATTACTCAATCTACGTGGGCGAATCGTGACGGCAATTGACGCGCGAAGACGCCTTGGATTGCCGCCTCGCGATGCCGGTGACAAGGGAATGGCACTTGGAGTTGAGCGTGGTAGCGAAATCTTTGGATTAATCGTGGATAGTGTCGGTGAGGTGCTTCGCAGACCCAGTGCGGAGTTGGAGCCGGTGCCCGCCCATGTTGATCCGAACTGGCGTTCGATGGTCAAGGGTGTTCACCGTCTTGATAAGGAGCTGCTCGCTGTACTCGACGTATCTGCCGTATTGGGACTGGCAGACACAGCTAAAGCGGCCTAACGGAGGCTGAGTGGATGAAAACATGTCTCGTCGTTGACGATTCACGCGTTATTCGAAAAGTAGCGCGAAAAATAATTGAAGAACTCGAATTTGAGTGTGTGGAAGCGGCAGACGGTTCCGAGGCTCTTACAGCGTGCAGAACTAAAATGCCGGACGCTGTGCTTCTTGACTGGAACATGCCAATCATGAACGGGCTCGATTTCGTAAAGGCGCTCCGCCAGGAGGAAGCCGGCGACAAGCCGGTTGTTGTTTTCTGTACGACGGAAAATGACATGGCCCACATCACTGAGGCTCTGCGCGCAGGTGCGGACGAATATGTGATGAAGCCTTTCGATGGCGAAATCATCGCCTCCAAATTCGTGCAGACAGGCTTGCTGCGCGCCTCATAGGGGCCATTGATGACTCAACCCGCATCAAATTCGGCATCTGCTTCAGCGATGGCGCGCGTACTTGTGATCGACGATTCAGCTGTCGCTCGTGGGCTTATGACGCGCTGGATTGAAGAGGATAACGACCTGAACCTTGTCGGCGCTGCCGTCGATGGTGAGCAGGGTGTTTCCAAGGCCGCCGAATTACAGCCTGATCTGATCGTTCTCGATGTAGAAATGCCACGCATGGATGGCCTGGCGGCTCTCCCTCTGCTGTTAAAAACGGCTCCACATTGCAGAATTGTGATGGCGTCTACGCTGACCCGTCGTGGCGGCGAAGTGACCATTCGGGCGCTTTCCATGGGGGCGGCCGATTACGCGTCCAAACCGCAGGCTGGCCGACTCGCTGGCGCTGAGGAATTCCGTCTGGATCTTCTGGGTAAGCTCAAGGCGCTGGCGCCTCGGCCGATACCGCGGGTTCCGACAGAAAGCGACGTTCGAACGCCGACGACGCCATCGGCCCGTGTGAAAACTCCGGCGGGAAAGAATGCGTCGGCCCCGACCCGAAAGGCGTTTCATCCTGTTGCCGCTCCTCCAGGTGAAAGGAAGCGGCCACGCTCCAAAGCACCTCCGGAACTCATTGTGATCGGTTCATCAACTGGGGGGCCTCAGGCCCTGAGAGATGTGGTGTCTGCGTTTCCTGCAGACATTAAGGCACCGGTCCTGATCGCCCAGCACATGCCCGCCTTGTTCACCAAGATCCTCGCAGAGCATCTTGATCGAGCCGGCGCTTTGTCCTGTAAGGAAGCCGAAGATGGCGAGCGCCTGCAAGCGGGCATGATCTATCTGGCACCGGGTGATTTTCATTTTACCGTCCGAAAGGACGCGGGTGGCTTTTACGCTGTCCTGGATCAAACGCCTCCGGTGAATTTTTGCCGGCCGGCGGTAGATCCATTGTTCCAGTCCGTTTGTGAATCCGCGGGCGGTGCCGCTCTCGGAATTATCATGACCGGCATGGGGCACGATGGTCGCGAGGGTGCGCGGGCATTGAGAAATGCAGGTGGAACCATCCTCGCACAGGACGAAAAGACATCCATTGTGTGGGGAATGCCAGGAGCCGTCGCAGAAGCGGGTCTGGCTGATCAAATACTGCCGCTGGCGGATATCGGTCCCGGTATCGTCAGGCGCGCAAAAGGTGGGATATAAAAATGATAAAACAGGATGATATCACCTTTGTTGCCAGAGAATCGCTCAAGCGATCAGGCCTGGTGCTTTCGGTTGATAAGGGATATTTGCTGGAGAGCCGTCTCGCGCCTCTGGCTCGGGACGAGGGCTATCCGTCTATTGAAGCGCTGATTAGTTCCGCGCGTCGCGATAACAGTGATCGTTTGCTGTGGGCGATTACAGAAGCTTTGGCGACACACGAGACGTTTTTCTTCCGAGACAATACGCCCTTTGACTTGTTCAAGAATGAAATCCTACCCGTCTTGTCGCGATCGCGCGGCAGCGTAGGCAAGTTACGCGTGTGGTGTGGTGCCTGTTCGTCAGGACAGGAGCCTTACTCCCTGGCGATGATTCTTGAAGAGGAACGTGCCCGACTCAACGGCCTTCAAGTTGAGATCGTCGCCACCGACATGGCTCCCCGAATCCTGGAGAAAGCCAAGTCGGGTGTTTACTCGCAGTTCGAAGTTCAACGCGGCTTGCCTATTCAGCGATTGATCTCTCATTTTGAACAAAATGGTGATCAGTGGCGTATTAAACCGAACATCCGCCAGATGGTGACGTTTAAGCGCCAAAACCTCTTGGAAAATTTCGGCGCCCTAGGTCAGTTCGACGTGATCTTCTGCCGTAATGTGCTGATCTACTTTGATACTGAGGCCAAGAAGCAGGTTTTGACTAATCTTGCGCGTCAGACCGCTAATGATGGATATCTGATCATGGGTGCTGCCGAAACAGTTGTTGGGTTGTCCAAGCAATACGCACCGGTCGAGGGGCGTCGGGGGCTGTATCTTCGCAATGATGGACCGCCATCGGCTCGCAAGAAATTTGCGGCCGCCTGATACTGGCTGATCCGATCAAACAAAAAAAGGCCCGGGCAATCTGCCCGGGCCTTTTTTTTAACGTGTCACCGATATCAGGAAGCGACTTTTTCCTCGACGGGGTCACGAAGAACATAACCGCGTCCCCAGACCGTCTCGATGAAGTGTTCGCCACCAGTTGCCGCGGCCAATTTTTTCCGCAGCTTGCAGATAAACACATCGATAATCTTCAGCTCAGGCTCGTCCATGCCGCCATACAGATGGTTGAGGAACATTTCCTTGGTGAGCGTGGTGCCCTTACGAAGTGAGAGCAATTCCAGCATCTGATATTCCTTGCCGGTGAGGTGAACGCGCTGGCTGTCAACTTCGACAGTCTTGGCATCCAAATTCACGGCGATGGAACCGGTGGTGATGATTGACTGAGAGTGACCCTTGGAGCGACGCACGATGGCGTGGATCCGAGCAATCATCTCATCTTTGTGGAACGGCTTGGTCATGTAGTCATCGGCACCACAGCCGAGGCCGCGTACTTTATTGTCTACATCGGCATTGCCGGTCAGGATCAAAATGGGTGTTTCAACCTTCGCGACACGCAATGTCTTGAGAACATCAAAGCCAGGCATGTCAGGCAAATTGAGATCCAAAAGAATGATGTCGTAATCGTAGAGTTTGCCGAGATCGACACCCTCTTCGCCCAAATCGGTCGTATAGATATTGAAGCCATCCGACTTCAGCATAAGTTCAATCGACTGGGCCGTAGCCCGATCATCTTCGATCAGAAGAACCCGCATGGTTCGCCTCCGGTAATTGCGCCCGTACGAATCAGCTCCGCACGATTTCGCCACATGATTAACCTTATTTGGACGCTATGCGGAAACCCTTAACGAAAGTTAACTGCGGCTTGACCAATTTGGAGAATCGACAGTCGACAATGAAATTTTGACACAAGTAACATCATTAAAGGTTATTAAAAACATGCCTTTAAGAAAATTTGTCACGCTATTTTGTCGATGCTTTTCCGATGAAATTTCATCTGCGGCCCACATAAAGTATGAGCGGTAACTTGGGGGCACTCTGACTCCGGAATGCCTGCAGAGACTCATGATTTTGAGTCATGGGTGTGTATGTATCTGGTTTTCCACAGGGAATGCAGCGGGCTGTGGTTTTTTATCATTTTACCCCCGTAATCTGAACGCAACGGTGGGCAAAAATTGCATTGTGTTTACGTGGGATCAACGGCCTTGGGGTAGAGTGGCAATTGAACACGGCAATTGGGCCGGATGACCGGGTGGATTTACCTGCATGATGCAGACCCTGATCGATCGCGTAGAGCGCTTGGATACGCGCGTCCTTGAAGGGCGTGTGACGGCACTCAATGGTCTTTTGGTCGAAGCGCAGGGTCCAAAATCAGGTCTTTGTCTGGGTGCGCACGCGTCGATCGAGACTGGATCGGGTGTTGCTCAATGCGAAGTCGTGGGCTTTCGCGGTGAAACAGCCCTGATGATGCCATTTGGTGCTTTGGAGGGCGTCCGGCCGGGCGCGCGTGTGGTGCTTCAACCCGAACCCGCTCGTATTCGTCCATGCCAGGAATGGTTGGGTCGGGTGGTCGACAGTTTTGGCCGGCCGCTTGATGGTGGCTCGGCGATGGATGAAGGTGCAAACGCCTATCCACTCAAAGGTAATGCACCTAGCGCGCATGGGCGTGCACGTCTCGGTGATCGCATGGATATGGGTGTGCGCGCGCTGAATGTTTTTGCCCCGATGCGTCGTGGACAAAGACTGGGCGTGTTTGCCGGTTCGGGCGTCGGTAAATCGGTTTTGATGTCAATGCTGGCACAGGCCTGCGATGCCGATGTGATTGTGATCGGTCTGATCGGTGAGCGAGGCCGGGAAGCGCGCGAATTTGTTGAAGATGTGCTTGGCCCCGAAGCGCGGACACGATCTGTCGTTATCACGGAGACCTCGGACGCACCAGCATTGGCGCGGCGTCAGGCTGCGCATCTGACGCTGGCCGTTTCGGAATATTTTCGGGACCAGGGAAAATCAGTGCTTTGCCTGATGGACAGCGTGACACGCTTCGCCTTCGCGCAACGTGAAATCGGTCTGGCGGCAGGTGAGCCGCCGACGACTCGTGGATTTACTCCTTCAGTATTTGCGGAGCTGCCACGTCTTCTCGAGCGTGCCGGGCCGGGCTTGCAGCGGCAGGATGGTGGTCCTCAGGGATCGATCACCGGATTGTTCACCGTGCTGGTAGATGGCGATGACCATAACGAGCCGATTGCCGATGCTGTTCGCGGGATTTTGGACGGCCATGTTGTCATGAGCCGAGCGATTGCCGAGCGTGGCCGCTATCCGGCGATTGATGTTTTGAAGTCGATCAGTCGATCGGCTCCTGAAGTTTATGATGCAGCCGAACGCCCCCTCGTGGCGGAAGCTCGCAAGGTGTTGGCCTCCTATGCCGACATGGAAGAATTGATCCGTTTGGGTGCATATACCCAGGGATCCAACCCGGAAGTTGACCGGGCCATTGTGCTCAATGAGCCAATGGAAGCGTTTCTTGGACAGAGAAAAGACGAAAGCACGGATATTCCGACGACTTTCGCGGCTCTGAACGAGATTTTGGGTGAAGGTGGAGGAGTAGTGTAATGGCACGGACACACGAACCGTTGATCCGGTTGGCCCGGTTCAAGGTCGAGGAGTTACAAAAGCAGATGAGCGAGCTCGATCGCTCCAAAGCTGCTTTGATCAATCAGATAGAACGCCTGGAGGCCTCTGTTCCAGAAGAGCAGGCGGTGGCCAAGGAATCCAAGGACGGCTATCTGGCCTATGGATCCTATGCCCAGGCGGTGATCAAGCGGAAGGAAAATATCCGTTTGTCATTGGCCGAGGTTGAGGTGCAATCGGATGCGCTTCGCGCAAGGCTGTCTGAAGCCTTCCAGGAATTGAAGAAATATGAGCTTCTCGAAGAGCGTCGATTGGCGCGTGTCGAGGATGCTGTCCGGCAGGCAGAGCAGGATGAATTGGACGAAATTGCCCAAATTCGTCACAGTCGGCCAAACTAGTCATTTGTTCCAACTCAACAAAAGACCGGGTCACCCTGTGGCCCGGCCTTTGTTGTTATCGGCTATCTCTATTTGTGTCCGTATCGTCGCTTTGCGCTGAAGATCAGGCCGATCAGTATGAAATAGATCGCCATGCGGATCAGTACGACGAGACCGCCACGCTCATCGAGCCGCACCATTGCGAAGTCGAAGGCAAAATCAGCGGGAATTCCCAAGGCGAGCCGATAGAAGAATGGTGCGATGGCATCAATCACAAATACAATAAAGGCTGCGGCCGGCCATTGGGGCCATTTGCGCATGATGAGCGCGCCTACAAGCGACAGAACCAGAATTAGCCACCAGTCGAAGGGCGTGAAGGCCATCATCATGCGGTCGGAATAACTATCATACATAACACTTGCGCTCCCCAGCGCTTCAACACGTGCGGGTTAGTCTAGGCTGCTTCCTTGCCTCTTGCGAGGCTTCCGGCCAAGGCGTCGATATCCTTGACGGAATCGCAATCATGTGCCCGCACTGCGACGCAAGTTTGCGTGCGGATCGCAGCGGGAACGGTCGCATCCCGTCGAACAATACCTGCGAGAACAGGGGTGAAGCTGAGAAAGGCTTCGCAGGTTTTCTTGAAGGCCCCGAAGGCATCACGCGCGGTCACTAGGTCGGGGGCGTTATTGATGACGACGAGTGGGGCCGCTCCGTCATCGTGCAATCGCAAGGTTTTCACAAACGCATAGGCGTCCGTTAAAGAGGTCGGCTCGTCATTGATAATGATGATGACATCATCGGCTGCCAGGGCCAGGCGAATGGTTGATCGGCTAGCGCCCGCGCCCAGATCAAGGACGGCTCGGTCATAAGAGAGCGCGAGAGCCGCGACCCCTGAGGCCAACTTGGTCAAACTTGGGCCGCCCAGATTAGCCAATGTACCCGAACCTGAGCGACCGGATATTACGTCGAAACCGCCGCGTTCTGCCGCACCGCCAATGGCCGGGCAAACGGCATTTTCTAGCGAAGTTTTGCCATTGAGGACCGAGATAATGTCGGCCTTGGGCTGAAGTCCCAGATGAACATCGATATTGGCCATGCCCAGATCACCATCCATTAAAAGGACGCGTTCGCCCATCATGGAAAGCGAGCGCGCCATTCCGATTGAGAACGTTGTCTTTCCGACTCCGCCCTTGCCGGAAGCCACGGCGAGTATGCGTCCGGCGGCGCGATTGTCAGGTGCGGATGCCATTTTCATGAGCGCCTACTTTCGTCAAAGGTGTAATCACGGTCTTCGATCAGAGCGCGTGCAAGGCGTAAAGGTGTGGCGGGGGCCAGACCCCCCCCGATGAACGGCGTCGCGGATATTTGCGCGAACGCCAGACCGGATTCCCCGACGCCGAGCAAGGATCCCATACGACGGGCGCAATCAATTTTGGTTGGAATGCATCGCCCGGCACCGATTGAGGCAAACAGTGAGGCGGCGTCTTCAGCATCTTCGGGCGTGATGCCAGCATCAAATACATAGATGATTTCAGCATCGGCTGAATCGGCGAATGCCAACGTCATGTCCAGATCATCGAGTTCGAAGGGATTAGCAGCGGGGCTATCGATTAAAACAGGCCCACCAATGTTGTGCATTATATCGGCGAGTTCTCGCGGATCATCGACCGCGTGAAAGCCAGCGCCCATTTTTTCCGCCAATGCTTGTAATCTGGCATCGGCGCCGGCACGTTCGCCGTCGCAGGAAATCAAGGTCGGCATACCGCCCGAGGCAATGACACGAGCGGCGGTCTTGGAAAGGGCAGATGTTTTACCGACCCCTGGGGCCCCAGCAAATAGAATCGGGTGTTCCGGAATCGCGGGGAGGGGTAGGAAGGAATACCGTGCTCCCAGCGCATGACTCAGGCGGCCAATCGCGTGCCCATCGGTGAGATCCGAAGCGACCTTCACCAAGGATTGAGCGGCATGCCCGGGCGAGCGGTGAAATCCCAGTGCGCGAATAACTTGATCGAGATTTGCATCCTCGAAATCGCCGCGTTCGATTTCAGCTTCGTTATTGAGCCGCTCGGCGCGCTCTCGCACGGGTTCGTCGAATTGCTTCATCCGCGCTGATTCGGTGGCAGCGCGAACCAGCACGCCACCTTCCGGAGCATCTGACGTCGAGATGATTACGGCGTCGGGGCCCATCTCTCGGCGCACATCAGACATGACGAGCGATAGAGAAGAAGCTTCAAATGTTTTCAGGCGCATAGAGGCTCATTACCCGTTGTTTTACAGTTCATCAGCCAACATGTCCCAACGTATTCAGACGTGCGCTCGGGTGGATCTCGTTTTGCGACATCACCACAGTTTGCGGGCGGAAACGCTCCACCAGCGAACGCACATACGGACGAATCATTGGGCTCGTCAGCAGTATCGGGACATGACCCTGAGCTGATGCGGTTTCAAAAGAGTTTCTAACGGCTGCGACAAAATCATGCAGCTTGGACGGGGCCAAAGCGAGCTGTTTACGATCGCTTTCTCCGATCAAAGCGTCCATGAAGGCCTGCTCCCATTGCGGCGATAGCGCAATCACGGAGAGATTTCCGTCGGCGGCGCGATTGGAAAAACAGATTTGCCGCGACAGGCGCCCCCGAACGTGTTCGACAATCGCATCGAGATGATTGGTTGTTGCACTGGCTTCGGCAATACCTTCCAGGATCGTGGCCAAATCACGAATTGAGACACGTTCTTTAATCAAGGATTGCAGAATGCGTTGGATGCCGGCGCGACTGATTTGCGAGGGTGCGATGTCCTCAACTAATTTCTTGTGCTCGTCCGAAAGTTTGGAAATGAGTTTCTCGACTTCAGCATAGGACAAAAGGTCCGCCATGTTGTCGCGAAGGACTTCGGTGAGATGCGTAACCAAAACGGCCGCGGGCTCGACAATCGTGTAACCGCGGAAACTGGCTTCCTCGCGGAGGTCTTCGGCGATCCATGAGGCCGGAAGCCCAAATGTCGGCTCTTTGACATGATCGCCGACCAGGTCGATCGGTAGACCTGCTGGATCCATCACTAACAGTTTTTCCAGCTGAACTTCGCCGCGACCGGCTTCCATTTCCTTGACGCGCAGGGCGTATTCTGAATTTCCGAGTGTCATATTATCGACGATCCGGACCGCGGGGGTGACGAACCCCATATCTTCCGCCAAAGACCGGCGCAGTGCGCGGATTTGGTCGGTGAGCTTGCGGCCCTCGACATCGTTGATTAGTGGCAACAGGCCGTAACCCAATTCGATTTTCAGCTCATCAATAGAAAGGGAATCCTCGATAGGAGCTTCCTCATCGGTTGGGGCTTGTTCCTCGATTTTATCCTCGATCTCCTTGGCTTTATCCAGGGATTCCCGATCCATTCGATCCTTGTTGAACCAGGCCAGCGCCCCCGCACCAGCAGACATAAGCGCGAAGGGAATGAATGGCATGCCGGGCAGAATGCCAGCGACAAGGGCAACACCAGAGACCAGGGCGAGGCCTTGGGGGTGGGCTGTAAGCTGACCAAACAGCGCTTTATCCGCTGCGCCTTGAACGCCGGCCTTCGAGACGAGCAGGCCGGCAGCAACCGAAATGATCAGCGCGGGGATCTGGGAGACCAGACCGTCTCCGATGGTCAGTGAAGAATAGGCGTTGGCCGCTTCACCAAACTCCATTCCGGACTGAACCACGCCAATGACGATTCCGCCGATAAGATTGATACCGGTGATCATTAGGCCGGCCATGGCATCACCACGGACGAATTTGGAGGCACCATCCATGGCCCCGAAGAAATTACTCTCGCCTTCCAGATCCGCGCGTTTCTGGCGAGCCTGATCCTCGGTTATCAACCCAGAAGACAAATCGGCATCGATCGCCATTTGCTTGCCGGGCATGGCATCAAGAGTGAAGCGCGCGGCAACTTCCGCGATGCGTCCTGAACCCTTGGTGATGACGACGAAGTTCACGATTACAAGGATGGCGAAAACAATAATGCCGATGACGACATTGCCCTGCATCACAAAGGCACCGAAGGCCTCGATCACTTCCCCGGCGGCACTTGAACCTTCATGCCCCTTGGACAGGATTAATCGTGTCGAGGCGATATTCAGACCCAGGCGTAATAGCGTGGTGATCAACAAGACGGCTGGAAAGGCCGAAAATTCCAGAGGACGCTTGATAAACAGTGCGGTCATCAAGACAAGGACGGACATTGAAATAGAAATTGCCAGCGTGATGTCGAGCAGGAAGCTCGGCATTGGCAGGATCAGCATGACAAGAATGCCCATCACGCCTGCCGCAAGCGCAACATCACCGCTAAGCGTGCGGTTCAGAAAGGCTTGAAGATCAAACCCACCCCGAGCCGGGGTGGCCGGGTTACTGTCGGCAATATCGACCACAAACTACTCCGTTACGCTGCGCTGATGCCAGCGACTGGCTGGTTGGGCGCGGGGATATTTAAGCCCTGGTCCGAATAGAGTTTGAGCTTATTGCGCAAAGTTCTGATCGAAATGCCGAGAATATTGGCCGCATGGGTGCGATTGCCGAGGCAATGATCGAGTGTGTCCAAAATCAGATCCTGTTCCACCTCGGCGACCGTCTTGCCCACCATCACGTGCTGGACGGCATCGGCGGCATCAGCGGCCTGACGGGCGACACCCGCACCGGTGCTTCCGGTGAAGGCAGATCCGTCGGGCATACGGATGGCATCGAGAGATATTTCGCGACCGGAGGCGAGCAATACCGCGCGGTGCATGGCGTTTTCCAATTCACGCACATTGCCGGTCCACTGACGGGTCAGCAATTGAGTGCGGGCTCCGTCGGAAATCGGACGCTCCTCGATACCGTTTACAGCGGAATATTTGCGGATGAAATGATCAGCAAGGGCAATAATATCCGAAGGGCGGTCGCGCAGAGGCGGCAGCGCCAGATTCACGACGTTCAGGCGAAACAGCAGATCTTCACGGAAATTGCCCTCGGTGACAGCCTTGCGAAGATCACGGTTGGATGTCGCCAGTACGCGGATGTTGACCTTTACGGGTGCGGTTCCGCCGACCCGGTCGACTTCACGTTCTTGCAGGGCTCGCAGCAGTTTTGCCTGCATGCGTGGATCCATTTCAGAGATCTCGTCGAGCAGCAAAGTGCCGCCGTCGGCTTCCTCGAATTTACCGACCCGACGGGCTACCGCGCCGGTAAATGCCCCCTTTTCGTGACCAAAGAGTTCTGATTCGAGGAGGTTTTCGGGAATGGCGGCGCAATTGACCGAAACGAAGGGGCCGCCGGAACGCTTGGATTTGGTGTGAACGTGGCGCGCCATGACTTCCTTACCCGAGCCGCTTTCGCCGGTGATCAGAACCGAGGCATCGGAAGCCGCAATTTTGTTCGCCAATTCAAGAACGATCTGCATGGCAGGATCGGCGGCGATCATGGTGCGCTCGTCGTCAGCGACGGCCTCGAGCACGGCGGCAATCAATTCTGCGTCGGGCGGCAGCGGGATGAATTCCTTCGCCCCCGCTCGGATCGCGGCGGCAGCGGCTTCAGGGCGAACATTGACGCCGCAGGCAACCACCGGGACCGTGATGCGTTCTGCTTTATTGGCCTCGATGAGCGCGTGCACATCGAGAGATAGATCGACCATGAGGAGATCAGCACCCCGGCCGGCGCGCAGATGCGAAGTGGCCTGGGCGATTGTATCGACCTGCGAAACTTTCGCTCCGCGGTCCATGGCGATTTTTGTGGCGGTATATAATTGCCCGCCGAGGCTTCCGACTATTAGCACTCGCATGGCGTCCGCTCCTTGTTTCCCATTACACAAAACTCCGTCTAGACGGAGTCTCCGTCCTTGATGATTTCAGTCATGGTCACCCCAAGACGGTCGTCAACGACGACGACCTCACCCCGGGCGACCAGGCGATTGTTTACATAAATGTCGATGGCCTCTCCGATCTTTCGATCGAGTTCCACGACAGAACCTTCGGTCAGTTTCAGCAGTGTGTTCACATCAATGTGGGCCTTGCCGAGGACCGCAGAAATATTGACTGGAACTTCAAAAACCGGTGCCAGATCCACCGCGGCCTTTTCTTTTTCATCGACCATGGAATCGCCGACCACCACAGGGGCCGAATTGACAGGCGGTTCGCCCCCGTCGTTTTCCAGGTCAGGCAAGTCGAAATCGTCGTCAGCCATTCGATGTCTCCCTATGCTGCTGAGGCGCCAGCGGCATTGCCGCTATCGTCACTCACCACGGTGTCTTGTAGAGCCGGGCCGGCCACCAGCCAGCGCTCGATAATTTGATGGATCTTGACTTCAATTTCCGAGGCACTTCGCTGGACCGATCCACTGGCCCAATCCAAGCGGAGATCTGCGGCAGCAAGACCTGCGTCACCGCGTACCTTGATGGCACCGTCGAAGCCGGCATCGCGAGCCGTTTTTTCCAAACGCTGGGCCACAGCGTCGACAAGATCGGGCGTGCACCGCACAGAAAAACGAGGCTCTGTGCGCAGATCGCCCATCGCTTCGCTGACCAATTCATCGATGGTCGCAACCGGGAAATTTTCCAGTGCGGCCCCACTGATCTTGCTGGCGGAGATCAAGGCGAGTTTGGCGGCCTCCTGACGCAAACTTTCCGATTCTTGTCCCAGCCGGGACAGGATGATTTGCATTTGGGCGGAAATGGCCAATAACGCTTCAGCACAGCGCCCTTCCTCTTCCTCGCGCCCTTCTTCAACGCCCCACATCCGCGCGGCGTCGATGTCGTCTTGAGTGAAAAAGCGCTTATAGCTCTCACCCTCACGCAGGATGGTACCGTCCTCGTCAAACTCGGTGTCGAAGTCAAACTTCGTCGGTTTCATGTTCAACTTCGCCTCCTAGTAAATAAGTTCATCATCGGCACCGCCGTCGGCGAGCATGATCTCGCCCTTGGCGGCGAGGTCCTTGGCCAGGGCCACGATGCTTTGTTGAGCGGTATCGACATCCTTGAGCCGGACCGGACCCATGGCTGCCATGTCATCCCGCATGATCTTGCCGGCGCGTTCCGACATGTTGGAAAAGAACAGGTCGCGCAGACTGTCGGAAGCGCCCTTGAGCGCCAGTGCCATCTGATCTTTGTCGATGGAACGCATGAGTGTCTGGATGCCACCCGGGTCGAGTTTTGAGAGATCCTCGAAGACAAACATCAAAGATCGAATTTTCTCGGCGCTGTCACGGCTGCGTTCTTCAAGCGCGGCCAGGAAACGGTTTTCGGTCTGGCGATCGAAATTATTGAAGATATTGGCCATCATTTCGTGGCTGTCATGCTTGGACGTGCGGGCCAAATTGGACATGAATTCGGTTCGCAGTGTTTCCTCGATTTTGTCGAGAATTTCGCGCTGGACCGGCTCCATGCGGAGCATTCGTGTAACAACCTCAAGCGCGAAATCCTCCGGCAGGGCGCCAAGAACGCGGGAGGCGTGCTCGCCCTTCACCTTGGACAGGACGACCGCAACGGTTTGGGGGTATTCGTTCTTGAGATAGTTGGCGAGGACCACTTCGTTCACATTGCCCAGCTTGTCCCACATGGTTCGACCGGCGGGACCGCGCAGCTCTTCCATGATGGTGTCGACCTTGCCATCCGGCAGGAAGGAGGTCAGCAGGCGTTGGGTAGCCTCAAACGAACCCATGAGAGAGCCGGTAGAGGACATCTGGCCGACAAAGTCGATAATGAGCTTCTCAACGGCAGACGCACTGACGGTGCCCAGATTAGACATTGCAGAGGAAACCTCCCGGATTTCCTCCTCGTCGAGATGGTCCCAGAGGCCGTGATCTTCCTCGCCCAGCGCCAGCAGGATGATCGCCGCCTTCTCGGCGCCGCCGAGCTTGCTGGGATCATCGATGGTTTTTTTGCGATCTGCCATTGCCATGCTCAGCCCTCATGCAACCAGGTCCGCAGGATCGAGATTGATTCCTCCGGATGTTGTTCCACGATGCCTGCAACCTTTTTGACTGAAGATGCTTTGACTTGACCATCGATTTTCGCGATGTCGATTCTGTTGTCCTGGATCTGGCCTGGGCCGGCAGATGGCAGGGCCGTCGGCGCGACGGCTGTGTTAACGGGAAGACCAACCGGTGCGGCGGGCGTACCTGCCGGCAGACCGGTGCCGGCGGCACCGGCGAGGGCAAGACCTGCGGGCATGGCCGTTCCACTTGCGCCTTTGACCAAGGGGCGCGCAACAAGGAAAATCACCAACAATGATGTGACGAAGAGAACAAGAATTTCGACACCGCGCATGATGTCATTCTTTGTGAAGCTCATGCCGCTGGTTGCTTCTGTTCCGGCGAGAGGGTCCGCGCGGGCAAATTCAAATTGCTGCACTGTCAGCGCATCCTGACGTCCGTCTGTGACGTTGACATAGCCCATAGCCCCCTCAACCAGTTCGCGAATTTGTTGCAAAACAGCGTCGGAGCGCGGAGCCCATTGAACCGTTCCGTCCTCCGACGTTGTCAGCAGGCCGTCTACCGCCACAGCGACCGACAACCGCTCAATCCCTCCAGCTTCGGATGATGCTGTCGTCTCCGTCATGGAGAGGGCGAATTGAGTATCGTTCTGACTATTTTCCCGGGTGGTCAGAGCCGTCGCTTCCCCGGCCGTCGATCCGCCGGCATCTGGAAGGTTTTCGGATGCAGAGACGCCACCCGAATTAGACGTGTCGCGTTCATTGGTCGTATCTTCACTTCTGTTTTGCGATGCGATTACACGCCCGTCTGGATCGTAGGTCGTTGTATGACTGTTGCTGCGATCGCGGTTCAATTCTGCTGTAACCTGAACCCGTGCGGCCCCGATACCGACGACGCCTTCAACGACATTGAGGATCTTCTGGCGCAGCTCGGCTTCCACTTCGCCCTGGCGCTCGTTCATCAGCGAGCTTCCGGTGCTGCCAATCTCAGTGGCGCTGGCCAACATGCGTCCGCGTTCGTCATTGATCGAAATATTGTTCGGCGGCAGGCCGGCGCCGTTGGCGATAATGTTGCGAATGACCCGAATTTGCTCGGCATTGAGTGTGCCGCGTGTCGTCAGAGTGACCGAGGCGGACCGTGGCTCCTGCTCGCGGGCAAACAGCCGGCGCGTCGGCAAGACGACCAGGACTCGGGCGGACGTCACGATATCCATAACCTGAATTTGACGTGCCAGTTCGCCCTCCAATGCGCGCTTGGCACTCATGTTCTGATCGAAACTGGTTTGACCAAAGGAGTCGGCCCGGTCGAAAATTTCGTAACCGAGTGTCGCTCCCCGCATGGCCCCGTTGCCGCTCACTCTGATGCGGGCATCATCAGCCTGAGCGCGAGGAACATAAATGGCGGTCCCCCCTTCGGCGACCTCATAGGTGATGTTCGCCTGGTCGAGAACCTGGGCTGTCGCAGTGGCATCTTCCTGGGAGAGCCCCGAATACAGCAAGACTGTGCTGCCGCCTCCGACACCGCCTGAAAAATACATCAGCGCGAGGGCGGCACCGGCGGCCAGCCCAAAGATCGCAGCAAGACGACCAACACCAAATGCTCTCAACTGATCAAAAAACGCGTTCACGGGTGATCCTGCCTTTTTGCTCGGGCAAATCACCCGAAGCACTGGGCAGAATTTTCCTACCTGTTGTGTAAACGAGGGTTTAACGTATTTGAATATCTCATGCATTCCGCCGGTAAAACCTGCAGAACACCTGTCAGCACTGATGAAATTAGATATGCGAACGACGGCCTTGGGGGGAAGGCCGCCGCTCTAATTAGCGCTTTTTCAGGGGGATAGCGCTATCTGTACTGCTGAAGCCGGGTGGTTCGGAGACCGGCCAGACCGTGTTTGTCGATTGATCTTTGCCATCCGAGAAACTCCTCGACAGTCAACGTGTAGCGTTTACACGCATCCTCCAGGGTCAGGAGTCCTCCGCGCACAGCGGCGACCACTTCGGCTTTGCGCCGAATGACCCAGCGATGAGTATCCGGCCGTGGAAGGTCGGAAAGAGTGAGTGGGCTACCATCCGGCCCGATTACGTAGTTTTCTTTTTTAAGGCGCGGTTGCATGCCCGATCCCCTTATTGTTTTTATTGTTTGTAGGATCAACATAGGGGAAGGGATTTAACATCCGCCTAAGTGGTTGGGTAAATTTACCTTTAACCATCCTGGTAAAATCGGATGCATAGTGTTTCAAAGCGGGTCAATAAAAAGGCCCCGCTGTTGCCAGCGGGGCCCTTTCGAATGAAGCGCCGTGGTGAGTTAAGGCGCTAAGTGCCTATCGCTTCATCCGAATTGCTTCATCGAGCATCTCATCGGCCGTCGTTATGATTTTCGAAGAGGCTGAATAGGCGCGCTGGGTGACGATCAAGCTTGTGAACTCAGTCGCCAAATCAACATTGGAACTTTCCAGTGTTGAGGCAGCGATTGTACCCGAGCTGCCGAGGCCCGGCGCGTTGAGTGTAAAAGCACCGGACTTTGGTGTCACAAGGTAGGAGCCTCCCGAAGACGCTTCCAAACCATCAGGATTGACAAAAGTCGCGACCGGTACCTGGTAAATTTTCCGAACAATACCGTTGGTGAATTTCGCGAAGACAAATCCGGCATCATCAATTTCAACACCAGCGAAATTACCGAAGGCCGACCCGTTTACATTTGTCGAGAGTAGTGCGGATGGGCTGTCGAACTGTGTAAAGCCACCGGCGGCCGTGGCCGAGCCAAAGTCTAGTGCGACGGTCTGGGCGGCGACACCGGTTGCAGTGGCCCATTTAAAGGTGCTGGCAGCCGGTGCTGCTGCGGACGCTGCCCCGAACGCCAAGGAAGAGGGGATCGTCGTGGTTGCTGTGTCAATTCTCCCCTGTGCGTCAAAGGCGAGAATGCCGGTCGCGATCTGACCATCAACAAGTGGCGCGCCAACATCGACATTACTGGCGGGGGTCATGTGGATTTCGGCATGCCATTGATTGGGGGTGGAGCTCTTGAGCAAAGAGACTGTCATGGTGCGGACCCCACCCTGACTGTCATAGAGGGGAATGGACCGCTGGAAGTCCGGCGTGACCGTTCCCGAAGCCATGTTCGTTGCCGAAACTCCGGGTACATAGGTCGCCTCTGCCGCCGCAACCGCCTGGCTTGCCTGCAGGTTGGCATTGATGCCCACGGATGTCGTCGCCTCGGCAGCGCCACCGATTGAAGACAAGTTGATGGTTTGAAGTGCATTGAGGTCAGATGGGTTGGTTGTCACCGAACCATCGGCGGCCACGGGCCAGCCGGCGAGATACTTTCCGGCGTCATTGCGCAAATCACCGGCACTGTCAGGTGCAAACCGCCCGGCTCGCGTAAACGAGACCGGATCCGCCGCAGTTGCATTGGCGGCATCTCGCACAACAAAGAAGCCCTTGCCCGAAATGGCCAGATCTGTCGCCGAGCTGCCCGCGGTCAAAAGGCCGGTCTGGCTAATGGACAGCTTGGCTTGCGAATTCACGCCCGCCGCCGTGTAGCGTGAGGAGCCGCGGCTCTCATAAACCGGCGTAAAGGCGGCGGTTGCGCGCTTGTAACCGACCGTATTTACATTGGCGATATTATCCGAGATCGCCGCAAGGGCGCTGGAATTGGCAATCAGGCCGGACGCACCGGACAGTAGGGATGAATTGATACTCATAACAAGGCTCCTTGGATCAGGTCTTTTTATTGGAGCATTCTGCTGGAAAAATTTGTCCGATCCGCCTTCTGGCAAGTCGGTGCGAACTCACGGGTCCGCGTGTCTCGAAATTAGTTTTGCGCGCGCTCCTGCAAAGACTGGATTGAGGATAGAGGCACGCGAACGCCCCCCATGGCGACGATGACTTCTGAGCCGGACAGATCGATCCCCGTCACAATTCCGGAGGTTCGAACATCGGCAGCGACCGTGTCGCCATTACCGTCGAGTGATGTCACCTCCAAGGAATAAACGCCGTCCGGCATTTGGGCTCCGGCGGCATTTGTACCATCCCAGGAAAATGTCTGTGGCCCTTCGCCTGTCTCGCCGTTCAAGCGTGCGACGAGACGGCCACTGGCATCCGTAATGGTCAGGGAGGTCGATTCAGCTTCGCGTGGCAGGACATATTGCCAATTCGCGGAACCGTCCTCGAGGACGGCCGCAGGCGTGCTTGCAGTTGCTTCGCGACCGATATAGCCGACGGACGATGTTTGAGCCGCAGCGGATTGTACCAAGAGAATGTTTTCGAGGTTTTGGTTCTGGTTAATTTGCTGCTCGACACTGGAAAAATCAACGAGCTGATTGACGAATTGGGTCGAGTCCAGCGGGTCCAATGGATCCTGGTTCTTCATCTGCTCGGTGAGCAGGGTCAAAAACATCTCCATATTATCGGCAAGGCCGGTCCGCGAATTTGTCAGGGACGGGCTGGAGCCGCCGAGCGCGCTGATATCAACCATGTCTATCTACTCCTATATTCGCACATCGATGGTATCGCGGCGGGACAACAGGAAACCGTAACTGGACCTGGGCGCGCGATCTTCGATGGAAGTGTTCATTGTTTCGTTTGAATCGGATTCCAGATAGATATCGGTGGATTCCGGTGGGGCGTTTTCGCCAAAATCGGATTGTTCGCTGCCATCTTGCAGCTGAAACTCAAGACCATCTTCGGCCAATTCCAGACCAGCTTCATTCAGGGCGCGCTCCAGATCGCGGGTCGCGCGTTGCAGTTCTGAGAGGGTCTCCGGACGTTCGACTGACAACATCGCCTGAACACGCTTATTGGGCAGCATTTCAAGCCTGACATCGACCTTGCCGAGCTCTGCGGGATCAAGCCGGATATCAAAAACGCGGCTGCCATTGTTGAAGCGTTGTGAAATTTGTGCGGCGAGGCGAACGGATGATTGTTGTGTGAAACGTGGCAGTGGCTGACCGGGGCGTTCGGTGGCTGCAGAGGCGGACGCCTTGCCAGTTGTTAGATCGCCCAATCCCGTTGATCCGGCGTCTGAAACCGTGGTGCCAGACATCGTCGACGCCGCATCTCCCATAATTGGCGCGGGCGAAGTTAATGCCTGCATGGAGGTGACGGGGAGTTGCGACCGGGACCCTTGGCTAAAGAATTCCGGAGACTGCAAAGTGGTGTTGCTGGAGGCAGCGGTCGTCGCAGGGGCCGAATTTGCTGATGTGGGTGAAGCGGCGGATATCGCGCCAGACTTGCCACTGGATTTTCCGTCGGCTGACGGTTTTGAGCTGGACGCCATCGCTGACTGAGCGCTGGAACTGGTCAGGCCTGCATTGCTTCCCGCTAGAGCTGCCTGTCCGGGTGTCGCGAGAATGGCCGATTGCGTTTGGGCGGGTTTGAGCGGTGTCGGCGGTGGTGTCATCTGAGGTGCGGGTGTGGGCGTTGTCGCAAGGCTATTCCGCTGTACGGCCTGATGTGCGAGGGCATGCAGGCCGGGCTTGCCTGCATCAGCTTTTGCTGCGCCCGGATCCTGCTTGGCGCTTATTTCATTGCTGGCGACAGAACGATCCGACCCGGTACTCCCATTTGCTGGCTGCGCGGGGCCGGACTGTCTACCCTGTGTTTGATCGAAGCCGGGCGATGGGGTGTTGGCCGTGCCGGGTTTAATGGTATTGCCGTCGGCATCACGGGCGACGGAGACCGACGCGCCTGCCCCTTTTGTGAGTGAGGCAGGAGTTGGGTCGGTCACAGCGGGTGCTACCATTGAGGCGGCAACCGCATGATCGGCGTCTGGGGACGGCAGCGATGCGGCATCGCCTCCAGCGGTTTGGCCTGAATCAATACCTGGATAATTGTCGACGTTTGTTGGTGGGAGGTCTGACGGGGCTGTTTCGGTTATTCGTCCGGCATTTGGAGGGATCGATCCATTGGAACCGGAGGAAACGGCCGAAATATCAGCGATCGTCGATTCTTCCTTGCCGGTTGGCATGGGAGGCATAACAGGATGATCAGGCTTGTCATTCGATTTGCGGGCTGCTTCCCGCGTTTCGTCCACCAATTCATCGAAACGATCTGCATCAGCACGCGACTCGCGAGCGCGTTCGGCGTGACGTGGCGCGTCGATGCGAGCGGGTTGATAATTCTCATTCACCGGAAAGGGGGTGGTTTGAGGAAGGGCAGAGGACATGGACAGCTAAAACTCGCTTTTCACAGACAAATCGACGTTTGAGCCAGTGAATGCGCAAGCGTTGTGCCAAAGGCATTTTCATTTAAATTATTGATATAATGCATTAATATTCCAGTAATAACTGATCGTGGAAGGAATGACCCGGCGATTTTTTCCGATTGCAGGGAGGATGCTGCCGGGTTGTTGGGGCTTTGCAATCAAGGGCTTGGCAACGCCATCTGCAAATTTCAGATAATGCTCGCACGCGCGTGCCCCTGCGCGGTCTATCGTAGATCATTGACTCAATTTCCCGCATTGGCCGGAGAGAGACGAGGTGTGCGGAAAGACCGGAATTTAAGCGCGGTTTTCCGGCGTGGTTTTGGGCCTGCCAGCCGCTCAGCTTTCACTTGGCCCGCCGCTTGCGATTAACCCTGTATGTCATCGGGATCTCCTCGATGAAAAATGATTGAAGCGCAGATGATTACGCTAGCACTTTCAAGGCAGTATAAAGATGGAGCTGTTCGGGCGTCCTCGGGATTTGCTGCTGGTGATGTGGGCAAGGCTTGCCGGAATAGCGGCAGAAAGCTCCGCACGGCAGGCAAATTTGCGCGTCAAACACGGAGCAAGCCATGTCACTGAGCGCGGTAATCGGCAATTCTCTTTCCGGTCTCAATGCGAGCCAGGCCGGTTTGCGTTCAGCCTCTAACAATGTCGCGAACGTCAATACGCCAGGATATGCGCGCTCTTCACCGAATCTTGAATCGCGAAATGTCGGTGGTTCTGCGATGGGTGTTACCGTCGCCGGGATCAATCGCGTGGTTGACCGGTATCTGCAAACGGCCTCGCAAACTGCCATCAGTAATTCGTCGAGCGCCTCAACCCGTGCGGCTGCGCTAGACCGATTGCAGGCGCAATTTGGTGGTCTGGATGACCCGGGTTCAATGTTTTCACGGTTGAACCAAGCGTTTACTGGATTGGCTCAGGCCAGTGTGAATCCCGCTCTGTCGGTCGCGCGTCTGTCAGCAGCCGCAGATCTGCAATCATTTTTTGATGAATCCGAACGCATATCGATCGAAATTCAGGGTCAGCGCCTCGAGGCTGACTCCCAGATCAACTCGCTCGTCAATCGTACAAACGAAGTCCTGAATGAGTTGTTTGAGTTGAATTCCAGTGTGCAGACACTGTCTTCAACGGGTGGAGATACATCTGGAGCGGCCAACCGGCAATCGGAACTTTTGGATGAATTGTCGAGCTATCTGGACGTCAACGCTGAGTACAAGCAAGACGGCCGACTGGTGGTTAGAACCGGCGATGGTGTCTTGCTGCTTGATAATTACGTCAACGCTCTAAGCTATCGCCCCGCCGGGTCTGGCAGTTACCAAATTCCCTATGGCAATATTGTCGCGCAGCCTCCTACCAGTGGTGCTGGCCAGAGTATCGATGGTCACATTGCCTCGGGTGAATTGCGTGGACTCCTGGATTTGCGCGATGAAATCTTGCCGAATATTGCCCTGGAATTGGCCGAGCTCACGTCTGGGGCTGCCGATGCTTTGAATGCCGCCCATAACAATTCGTCAGCTTACCCGGCCCCGCAAACTCTGACCGGACACAACACCGGTCTGGATATAAATGACCTCCATAACTTCACGGGTGCCACAACGGTTGCCGTGACAGATTCTACCGGAACGCTCCTGAGCCGCATCGATGTAGACTTCACAGCGGGAACCCTATCCGTGGATGGGGCTGCGGCGGTGGGGATAGGCAATACCGTTGGCACGTTTACAGCAGCATTGAGTGGCGCGCTTGGCGCGAATGGTTCAGCGAGCTTCTCCAACGGTGCGTTGAGCATCACGGCAACAAATGCAGCCAACGGGATTTCCACGTTGCAAGACACAACGACCCCGGCTGACCGTGGAGGGCGGGGATTCTCGCATTATTTCGGTCTCAATGATCTGGTGAGGTCTGCGCGCCCCGGATACTTTGAAACGGGCCTCGCCGGGGTCGAGCCGCACCTTTTTGCGGCGGGCGAGCAGATGGATTTCAATATCCACCTGCCCGGCGGCGGCGTCGGTGGATCAGCGACCGTCAGCATGGTCGCGGGCGAGAATTTCAATGATGTCATTACAGCGTTGAACAATGCGACCACAGGCGTGGGTCGTTACGTGACATTTTCGCTGGATGCCAACGGCTCTCTGGTGACGACGCCAAATCCCGGATATGAGGGATATGAAGTCAAATTGGTCTCCGATAACACTGCGCGCTCTTCGTCTGGCGTCTCCTTCACCAATATGTTTGGCCTTGGGATGGATGCACGGGCCGGCCGCGCCGAAATTTTTAATATCGATGACACTATCCGTTCGAATGCCAACAGCTTGGCCTTGGGCCAGCTGGATCTGACGGGTGCGAGCGTTGCTGGCGATGTTGTCTTGGCCTCGGGCGATGGTCGCGGGGGACAGGCCCTTCAAGCCGCAAGAAACACCGTCCGCACCTTTAATGCGGCAGGTACGCTTTCGAAGGGGCAGTCGTCGCTTGAGAGTTTTGCCTCCCGATTTGCGGGCAGTGTTGGATCCCGCGCCGCCCGCGCGCAGAGCGAGTTTCAATCAGCGGAGGTTTTGATGGAGACAGCCGCGCGAAAACGTTCCGATGTGGAAGGTGTAAATCTGGATGAAGAGTTGGCGGCGATGACGCTATTTCAGCAATCCTACAATGCCTCCGCCCGCATGCTGCAGGCGGCGCGCGATATGACCGACGCCCTGATGAGCATCGTGTAGAAAGCAAAAAGCCATGGCACGCATTTCGACATATGGAGCATCCCAGGCCGCAATGACCAATCTGCTGCGGGCGCAAAACACTTTGTTTGAAGCCCAATCTGCCCTGACCACAGGCAAGAAGGCGACAGATCTGAAGGGCGTTGGCCACCAGGCTGAAACCTTATTGGCCGCACGATCCGCTTTGGCGCGCTCCAAGGCCTTTGAGGAAGCTGGCGTGCGTGTTGAGGCCCGGCTTGAAGCACAAAATATCGCGCTGGAACGGTTGGCAGGCGCGGCGACGGAATTGCGCCAGTCTGTCACCTCGACAGATGGCACATTTATCATGGATCAGGTGAATGACGCGTTCTACCAAGCTTATAACGCGCTAACGACGCAACATTCTGGCAGCTACTTGTTTGGCGGAACACGCGCTGATGTAAATCCAATGACGGTCAATAGTCTAGCAGACCTGCAAGCCCTGCCTGCCGCAGCCGACGCGTTTCAAAACAATAGCCGACGTCCTCAGGTGCAGCTGGATCAAAATATTCAGGTGGATGTCGGCATGCTGGCGGATTCTGTCGGGAATGAGTTGATGACATCATTCAAGCGCATCGCCGATTTTAATGCCGGTGTGGACGGGCCGTTTACGCAACCAATGACCGATGTGCAGGAAGCATTCATTCGCACCGAATTGCCGTTGATCATTTCCGCGATGGAAAATCTAAACGCGACCGTGGGTCAAAATGGTTCAGACCAGTCTCGTGTGGAAACCATGTTGCAGAGCCATTCGGATCGCCAGATTTTCCTGTCCAAAATGCTCGGGGATCTGGAAGATGTGGACATGGCTGTAGCGGCGACGAATTTCCAGCAAGCACAGACGGCTATTGAAGTTTCGGCGCGGACATTCTCATCCCTAAGCCAGGTCAGCTTGCTACCGTTCCTGCGGTAATTTAGCGGCGAACGCGCGCATTATTGTATCCTGGACGACAGCCCGCTATATACCGCCTCCAACAATTACGTTTGCTGCGGGCCTTGACCCCGCTGGAGGCCCCTATGACCAAGCCCCTTCCCGGTGACGCGCTCGCGCGTGCCGACGATCTTCTCGCGCAATTTGGACTGGCCGATGACCCGTTGGGTTTGGGCGGAAACCCTGCCGATCACCGTGTGGTGGTTGCGATGTCTGGCGGTGTCGACAGTTCCGTGACGGCGGTGATTCTGCATCGCGCCGGCTATGACGTGGTCGGCGTAACGCTGCAGCTCTATGATCACGGCGCTGCGATCAAGAAAAAGGGCGCCTGCTGCGCCGGGCAGGATATCTACGACGCCAAGCGGATCGCCGAAGAGGGTGGTTTCCCGCACTACGTGCTCGATTATGAAAGCCGGTTTCGCGAGTCAGTGATCGAGGAGTTTGCCGACACGTATCTGGCAGGCGCCACGCCGATCCCGTGCGTGCGTTGCAATCAAACCGTCAAATTCGCGGACTTGCTTGAGACCGCTCAGCAACTTGGTGCGGTGTGTATGGCGACCGGGCATTATATCCAGCGTGTTGATGGACCCAACGGGCCCGAGCTTCGCCGGGCGGCGGATGCCGGCAAGGATCAGTCCTATTTCCTGTTTGCCACCACGGCGGAGCAGCTGGATTATCTGCGCTTTCCGCTGGGGCATCTGGAAAAAGACCAGACCCGGCAGCTGGCAGAAGCGTTTGGGTTAATCGTCGCGGATAAACCCGACAGTCAGGATATCTGTTTTGTGCCCGAGGGACGTTATGTCGACATCGTCGAAAAAATCCGCCCCGGTGCCTCTGCGCCGGGCGATATTGTGCATGTGGACGGGCGCGTGCTGGGCCAGCATGATGGCGTGATCCGCTATACGGTTGGCCAGCGGCGCGGATTGAGAATCGCGCTGGGTGATCCGCTTTATGTTGTTCGCCTCGATGCGCCTAAGCGACAAGTGATCGTAGGTCCACGCGAGGCGCTAGCGATTGCACAAATTCGGTTGAAAGAGATTAATTGGCTCGGCGATGCCCCGATGGTTGATGGCCAGCCCGTGCGTGTCAAAGTACGCTCAACGCGTCCGCCCGTGCCGGCATCCCTTATGGTCGAGCAAGGCCTGGTCAGCGTCGTGTTTACCGAAGGGGAAAATGGCGTGGCTCCCGGGCAAGCGTGCGTCTTTTATTCCCCGGATGATGAAAGCCGGGTGTTGGGCGGGGGCTGGATTGCCAGCACGACCGGCCAGGATGTCTCACCGGGCGCGCACCGGCTGATCGGCTAGTAACCCGCCCCTGTGCGTGGTAACTTGTTCAGTATATTGTGCAAAGTACTGGCATTGGGGGAGGTATATGAGCGGATTAATTCGGCGCGGGGCGTACATCCCGCTCATCTGTCTCACGGCGCTGATCATTGCCGCGATCCTCTCGGTTTTTTTGACATCTTTTACCTATGCCTTTCTGGACGAGATCGGTGTTGTGGCTCGCCTCGACCTTGGTGATGGTATTGAGGAATTGTGGACACGGCTTTTCCTGCTCTGGATATTGGCGATGTTCCTGGTTCCCGTCGTCCTAATAAAATCGTCTCGCGAGCAATTTTTGCACAACCGACAGGTACAGCTATTTGCCGGTCTTTATTTGATTGGCTTGCTAGCCTCGATGGCGGATACCACCAACGCGCTCAGTGGCGAGGAAAACTGGATCCGCAATTTCACGGCGGGCGTATTGGTCCTGTTGGGTGGGGTTGCTGCCTATTCGGCGACACAGAAGCGGTATTCTTGGATTGATCGTGCCCTCGGCGTGTTTTTTGCCCTGCTGTTTACCGCAGCCGCCGCGGACGAAATGTTCACGCTGCACGAGCAAGCCGGGCATGTCGCCGACAAGTCGAAATCCATTTTTGCCGTTAATCCTCAGGATCTTGTAACGCTTTCGGTCGGGCTGTTTGGCATTGCCGTCATTGTCATGGTGACGTTGGCATCAAAGCTCTTGCCCTGGGTCGGAAAAATGTTGGCGATGGCGCGATATCAAAAAGTATTCGGGTTTTTCAGCCTGGCAGTCTTCAGCTTTCTGTCTGCGATGTTGCTAGATACCTATGATCGATATTTGCGCGCGTTTGCAGTGGAGTTCCGCGCCGATGTTCTGGGAGACCCAGAGGCCGTCGGTGGTCCGGTGTGGGTCGTTGTGCGCAGCGTGGCCAATAGCTCCAATGGCCTGGAAGAGGCGCTGGAATACTTTGCGGCGGTCAGCTTCTTGATGATGGTGGGGACCTTGTTTTCAGTGCGCTGGATGGGGTGCGATGGAGATGAGGATGAGTCGTCTGGCTAGATCGGGGTCGTAAGCCCCTTCCAGACGAGCACCGTTACCCAGTGAATTGTTATTGCTGGCCAGATTGATTTCGTCCGTTTCCAGGCGAACAGGCAGCTGAGACCCAGCAATAAAACAATTGCCAGAAATGTGGGTTGTAAAAATAGCGCTTGGCCCGTGGGCAGGCCTAGCCAAGTTTGCATTGGGTGCCAGAGCACGAATAATCCGAGAGCCAGCCCTTCAGCCCAGGGATGACCGCCAAACAATTGCGGCAGAGAAACACGAAAGATCACTTCCTCCGTCAGCGCGGGTGCCAGAGCAGCGACCAAAGCAATAATCGCGAATTGCAGCCATGCGTCAGTCAATTGGACCTTGAACAGGTCTGCGTGGAGCCCGATATAACCCGCGACACAAAGGAATATGGCGAAGACCAGGACGGTTTCCAGCCAACCGCGCAGGGACGGGAGCGTCGTCAAAGCAGAGCGTATGACGCTGACAAGACTTGACGTGGAGGCGATGATCTTGCTCATTCGCGCCAAATCTAGATTGATTATCCGTTTCCGGGTAGCGCTAACGGTGAAAATACACGCCGATCTCGCAGAGACCCCAAAAGACTTTCTCGAAGGAGACACAGATGAGTGCACATGAAGATCCTGTCGTAATCGTTGGTATGGCCCGCACACCGATCGGTGCTTTGCTGGGTGAACTGTCTTCCCAGGCTGCTCCTGATCTGGGGGCTGTGGCTGTCAAGGCGGCGATGGAAGAAGCCGGCGTGGCCGGTGATGATGTGGATCAGATCTTCATGGGCAATGTTCTGTCAGCGGGTCAGGGCCAGGCTCCGGCGCGACAGGCCGGCATTCATGGTGGGCTGCCAAAATCTGTTGAAGCGACGACCCTCAATAAAATGTGTGGCTCTGGCATGCAGGCCGCTATCATGGGCCGCTCGGCCATTCTGGCGGGCGATGCCGACGTGATTGTTGCGGGGGGTATGGAATCGATGAGCCAGGCCCCGCACATGCTGCCATCGCATCGGGGTGGCTTCAAATACGGCCATGACCGGGTGATGGACCATATGGCCCAGGACGGTCTGGAAGATGCGTTCGAGAAAAAGCCGATGGGTGTCTATGCAGACATGATCGCCGAGGAACACCAGTTCACGCGCGAACAGCAGGACGCCTATGCCCTGGAAACTTTGGCCCGTGCCAAGCGCGCCAGCGAAGAAGGTGATTTCAAGCGCGAGATTGCGCCCGTGGTTCTGAAGACCCGCAAAGGGGAGATCACGGTCGATACCGATGAATTGCCACGCAAGGCGATGCCGGAAAAAATCCCAAGTCTGCGCCCTGCGTTCGGCAAGGACGGCACTGTGACGGCGGCCAACGCATCGGGTATCTCCGATGGCGCTGCGGCGATGGTTTTGATGCGCGCGTCAGAAGCCGAACGTCGCGGTCTCAAGCCGCTTGGCAAAATCGTATCTGTGGCTGCCCACGCTCACGAGCCCGCCTATTTCACAACGGCTCCTGTGCCTGCGATGCGCAAGGCCGTCGAGCGCGCGGGCTGGGCGCTGGATGATGTTGATCTTTGGGAAATCAACGAAGCGTTTGCCGTAGTGCCGATGGTCGCCATGAAAGAGTTGGGCATTCCTGCTGACAAGATCAACGTCAATGGCGGCGCTTGCGCTCTGGGTCATCCAATCGGCGCGTCCGGCGCACGGATCATGGTGACGTTGCTGGCAGCCTTGGAGAAGCACGGCAAGACCAAGGGTGTTGCATCGCTGTGCATCGGTGGCGGTGAAGCGACCGCGGTCGCCGTTGAATTGATGAACTGACACATGAAGAATCGGGCGTTGATCGAGGATGTCCGCCTTGCAGATATTCTACCACCGGTCGACGCCTATATCTCACTGCGTGCGAGCTGTGGCTGGGGGGAAGTCAGTCGTGATGCGGCCGTACCGGCGCTTGAACGGAGCGTTGACGCTGTAACCGCGCTGGATGTTGATGGCGATGTTGTTGGTTTCGTTCGCGTGGTCGGCGATCCGATGTATCTGTACATTCAGGATATGATTATCGCCGCCGATCTGCGCGGGCAGGGGCTTGGCCGAGCGATGATGGAGCGTCTGCTTCCACGGCTTACGTCAGCCTGGCCAGAGGCCGTGATCATGCTGATGTGTGCAAAGGGGCGTGAACAATTTTACGCGCAATTCGGTTTTGAGCGACGCCCGTCTGATCAATACGGCCCGGGCATGCAATTGCGCAGGTCCGATCGCTAGTAATCTTGTCGTTTTAAGAATTGCCGCCCATGACGGATACTTCCAGAGCGATGCGCTGCCGCGCCTCGGCCCTGGACTTTTCAACCATACCTGGAATCAGGAATACGTCGATCAGGGTCCAGATCAGGCCGATAACCAGAATATTCAGAATGAGCTGGATCGGAGCGGCCTTGTCTCCAAGATAAAAGCGATGTGCTGAAAAGAAAAACAGAAAAAACCAAAACACATACGCCAAGACCATGGACTTTCCCTCATTGGCGAGGCGGGCCTCCACAAGAATTTGCTGTTCGGTCGAAAGAGCCATTTTACACTCGCACGGTTTGAGGAATTATCAGGTCTGTCTATTGCCAGCCCGCCGGTGCGGCGCTGTGCGTGAGAGGCTAGCCCTTGATGTGCCCAAGGGGAAGGCCTGGCTTGTCCTTGACGTTTTTGATTTGCACAGAGGTTCTAAAATCTCCAATCACATCCAGTGGAATCAATTTTTCGGAGATAAATTCGTTATAGGCATCGATGTCCGGAGCGACGACCTTGATCAGATAATCATAGGGTCCGGTCATTGTGCAGGCGTCGATGACCGCGTCAAACTCATTCATGGCCTCTTCGAATTTGACGTAATTCACCTTGCGGGCCGGCGAAATTTTCACCTCCAGATAGGCGGTGAACATCAGGCCAATGGCACGGCGGTCGATTTGGATGGATCGCCGCTTGATGATGCCCTCCGTCTCCAGGCGTCGAATGCGGCGCCAGCAGGGCGATGGGGTCAGGCCGACAATATCGGCGACATCGGCGACAGAACGTCCTGCGTCTTCCTGCAGGGCCTCGAGAATTCTAACATCAATGACGTCTAAAGAAGCGGTCATATTTTCCTCAAAAACACGTTTTGAAGCAAAATAATCCAATTGAGCCGGTTTGCGAACCCACCAATGGCACCCGATTGCTAGAGTAGACAAGACCCGCCCTCGCGCGTTAGAGCCTCGCAGACGTCGAACTGCTTCAGTCTTTCATTGTCACGTCTTGTGTGACGCCATCTGCGAGATCCCATGTCCCAGACGACACCGCGTTTTCATGTGCCTGCACCCAGCCTTCGTCCGGGCGATAAGCCGGACTTTTCCCATCTGGTGATCCCACCAGCAGGGGAGGCCAAGCGGCCTGATCCTTCTGTGGAAGGCATGAAAACCCAGGACCTGGCCCTCGGCCTGGTTCGTGTTCTGGACCATAACCATCAAGCGGTTGGTGAGTGGGACCCCAAGCTTGATGCGGGCGTGTTGCGTGAAGGCTTGCGTCACATGCTGATGACGCGGGCCTATGATGACCGCATGCAGAAGCTGCAGCGCCAGGGCAAGATGAGCTTCTACATGAAGTCGACCGGCGAAGAAGCGGTCGCCGTGGCCGCGGCGATGGCGCTGGAAAATTCGGACATGATTTTCCCGTCCTATCGTCAGCAGGGCATTTTGTTTGCCCGAGGTCGCGATGTTGTCGAGATGATGTGTCATTGCATCTCCAACAGCCGTGACAATCTCAAGGGTCGCCAACTGCCGGTTCACTACACCTGGGCCGAGGG
>JAQXCQ010000203.1 GCA_029251785.1 Maricaulis sp.
TCTCGCGGCCGCGCAGGACACCAATGCCGTATCGGCGACGGGCGCGCCGTCGATGCTGGTTCCAACTTAACTGCGCCCGATCAACAAGGAGGTCAGCTCATGTCTGACAAGCTCCGTGAAATCGTCGTTGACGGTCTTACGATTCAAACCACCGATCAGGGCGCCCAGGCCGTCGAAAAGCTGCAAGGCCAGCTTATTGAGGCCAATGATGCGCTCAAATCTGCAAACGAGGCCCATAGCGTCTCAATCGCTCAAAAGGATGGTGAGCTGGGTGCCAAGGATGCCCAAATTGCCACGCTCAAAGCAGAGCAACTTGATGTGTCTGCCCTTGATAGCATGGTCAAAGACCGCTCCGACGTCATCGCCCGGGCCAAACTCATCGCCAAGGATCTCCAAACCGACGGCCTTGAGCTTGTCGCAATCCGCCGCGGTGCGGTGATCGCCAAATTGGGTGACGAGACCATCGACGGTAAGTCCGATGATTACGTCACCGGCTTGTTTGATCATCTCGCCAAGGATGGTGCGGTCCAAGCCGATCCGGTCAAACAAGTCGTCTCCGGTCAAACCATCCAAACCAGCGATACAGGCGAGAGCGCAGCCGTTGCGGCCCACAAGGCCATGATGGATCGCAACTCAAACGCCTGGATGAGCCAAGCCCACCAAGAGGAGGGTTAGATCATGCCAAGCGTTCAAACCTCATATCTGGATCAAGCTGTCAGCGCTGTTGCCGGCATGATCGCAAGCTCTGAGCCTTCAACGGTCATCTCGCGTATCTGCGAAACGGCGGCGGGTATCGGCTTTGGTGTCGTTGCTGTTCAAGGCGTGGGCGATGATGAAGTGCGTGTCTCTGAAGCCGGCAAGGCATTTCGCGGGATCACGTTGATGGACAAGACTGTTCGTCCAAACAACGTCGATCAATACGCCCAGTACGACAACGTCGCCGTGATCACCAAGGGCCCGGTCTGGGTACTTGCTGGTGCGACAGTCGTTGCCGGTGAACCCGCTCTATTTGTAGAGGCGACAGGGGCACTGACCAATGTGGTCGCTGCCGGCAATGTCGCAATCGATGGCGCAATCTTCGACACCTCGGCCGCCTCAGGCGCGCTGTGCGTGCTTCGTCTGGCATAAGAAAGGATACCTCATGCTCAACATGCCAAACTATGACGCCCAGTCAGCTCATGCCTTCATGATCTCACAGGCGTCTCATATCGAAACCGAGGTCTATAAGGCGCGCTATCCAGCGATCCGTTATCCCTCCTTGATCCCGGTTGATACCTCCGCCCATCCGTGGGTCCCTTCAATCACCTACTTCTCCATGGACCATGTCGGTAAAGCCGCCTGGATCAATGGCGCTGCCAGCGATATTCCCCACGCTGACATCACCAGGGACAAGTTTGAGACCACAGTCTCGATGGCAGGTATCGGCTTTGGGTTTGATATTCAGGAGGTGGGCCAGGCTCAGCTATTGGGTCAAAACCTGTCCGCTTCAAAGGGCATGGCCGCGCGCCGTGTTGCTGAGGAATTCATCGACAATATCGCGCTCTTTGGCGATGCTTCAAAGGGCATGTCCGGCCTGGTCAACACTGCCACCGTTACTGATGGTGATGCAGCTGCGACAGGAACCGGTTCTGCGACTGAATGGTCGACCAAGACGCCTCAAAATGTCCTGGCCGATATCAATGCTGTGCTTTCAGGTATCTTCACCGATACCAATACCACGGCGTTGGCGGACACCATTTTGGTGCCCTACACCCAGCTTCACGATATTGGTCAGCGTCTGCTTCATACAAATTCAGACAAGACCATTTTGGACTTCGTGGTGGAAAAGAACGCCTACACGATGGAGACGGGGCTACCCTTGACCATCCGCGGTGTTCGCGGTTTGGAAACTGCCGGGCAGGGCTCTGTGGCCCGACTTGTGGCGTATCGCCGATCTCCAGAAGTGCTTACCTTGCACATGCCATTGCCCTTCCAGTTCTTGCCCCTGTGGCAGTCAGGTCCAACGAC
>JAQXCQ010000205.1 GCA_029251785.1 Maricaulis sp.
GGGCCGAACCGATTCCACCAGAAGCGCACGGTCTCGTGTGTGATATCGATACCGCGCTCGTGGAGCAGGTCCTCGACGTTTCGCAGCGAAAGCGGGAAACGGATGTACATCATCACCGCGAGGCGGATGATCTCGGGCGAAGTCTTGAAATATTTAAATGGATTACGCATCGGGCGAGGCTAGAAAACTATGTCGCCGCTCTCAAGGCCAAGTTCCTCTGACACGACCGGCTTGATTCTGATTGTGTTCGGCTCTCGGGAAAACGGCAGCCAAGGAATGCTCTAACTAATGGAAAACGCTATGAGGGTGTTATCAGACAAACACGGATCGGTCTCGGCGTAGCGCCCAAGTCGCGGTAGGCGGAGGAGTATACTCCTACCAAACGATTGGTATGCGCGTCTCGGGGCTTAGCGCAATTGAACATAGACCGGCCGCTCGGAGAGGGCCTCATCGGTAAACGGCGCGTCCAGAAACAGCTTCGGATAATAGAAGGTTCTGAGCTGGGCATGATAGGCCCGAACACGGTTTTCGTAGAGACGGGTCGCCTCAACATCAGTATTTGCCAGAGACTCAAAAACACGCTCCAGCTTCGCCGGTGGAGTCAGCCAGGACAGGATTGATGACAGTCGATCGCGACGATCGCGACCTTCCCGATAAGCGATTGAAAGCGCTTCTACATTCTGATCGCCGACCTGCTGAAACGCGTAGTACCATTTCCACTCGAAAGTGCTCTCGATGGTCGCGTGGTCTGACCATGCAGGATGGCGTTCCAGGAAAGGCTCCATTGTCGAGGAAACCGGCAAGTCCCAGGCGTCATTGACCGCTTCACGCTGAGTTAGAATGATATCACCACCATCAGGAATTTCGATGGCGGTATCGACCGCCAGCTTGATCCCGGCAGGCGCAACGACCGCAAGCACCAGCCAGGCTCCGAACAGCGCCGTCAGGTTCACGCTCGCTGTCCATCCTCGCCGGTTTGTCCAGGCGACGACCGCCCACCAGAATAGCAGGTGAAGCAAGACTGCAGCGCCTGCGAGAAAGAGGAAGGCCACCCCGCTACCGGTTGCGGAGCCGGCCAGGATGAGCGGCAGAAGGAGCGCAATACCCAGCGCTGCGAAGCGAAGACCGGCTCGAACCCGCCAGAGGCCAGAGGCGGATGCCTCCAGAAGCTCGAAGCGGCCAAAGGCGCGCTCCCTGGCCTTGAGATCGTGCAGCAGGAGTATCAGGAAAAGCGGCGCAAGCATCGCGACCACAAAGGCGTAGTCGAAGCGGCCAGTCAGCGCAAAGTCAGGATTCGCCGCATCCGTTTCGTAGATCTGCCCTTCGAGCGCCAGCATCCTGATCCGGTGTTTCCAGGGAGAGCTGTCGCGTTGCCCCAACGCCGCGAATGCGAAGTCCGACGGCGGGTCATAGGTGAGATGAAACGTGTAATAACCGGCGCTGCCCCAGTCCCGGTACTGCTCCGCCATGTAGTCTCGCTCAACTGCATCGGCTGCTCTTAGGCGATCAATAGTTGCACGTTGTGACGCTACTTCGCCCAGGCCGAATGCGACGGCGCAGCTGGCCGATATCAGTGCAATAAGCAACCAGACCAAGGCCGCCCTGTCACGGGAAAGGAACCAGGTTTCACGGAGCAGATCTGTCATGGTCTGATCCTCGCTGAAGCGAGCTTACCGACGGCGAGAAGCATGACGAGCCAAAGGCCCAGTTGGGCCAATGAGCCAGCAGAGCGCGAAGCCCGCTCGGCGGACGGGTCCGGAGCAAATTCGAACAGGTTCAAGACTTCCCAGTTCTCTGCCGAAATCCGGGCACGCTGGGAGGCTTCGGCGCTCTGGTTGCGATTGATGTCGTCCGCGTAGGACAACACTTCGACATGGCTTTGATTGAGGCCCTGGACGAAGTCGAATCGAACCTCTTCGGCTTCCCGCAGGAAACGGTGATGATTCGCAAGATCGGTGCCCGCGAGGTGCCGTGAGCCGGTCGAAATCGCGATGGCCGGCGACAGCCAGCCGAATCGATCGATGTGCAGTGACTGGGACTGCTCGGCGTGCATGCGCCGATCTGCGTACTCATTCATCAGCGTGGTCAGTTCCGCCTCGGATGTTTGCGCCACGACACCACGGAAGTTCACCGGCAAATCGTCGACAGTGTCGGCATCGTATTGCGCGAGGAGGTTGGCTCTCAGCCGCGCGAACGCCGGGTCGGACGCATTATGGCCATCACCAAGCGCGCGAATGTCGGCATACATCTGGAAATCGGTTTCCAGCTTGCCCGGGACGGAGACCGTCGCACCCGCAGACGCGACCGCCAATCGCGGCAGGATGAGCGCCCACATCAACCAGATGAAGACCAGCACGCCGAGCGCGAGGCCACGACTGGGCGAGATTGCGGATGTCAGTGCGATCAGCGCGCACCAGACAAGCAGGTACGCCGCATAGACCAGCGTCAGGCTGGCCACCAGCACGCATTGCTCTCCCATGAACGTTGTGATGACAGCCAGAATCAGCAGCGGCAGGAGCAAGGTGAAAGCCAGCGTCGCGAGCGCCAGGAATTTTCCGGAATAGAGTGAGGACCCAGAAACACCCTGTGCCAGCAGAGGCGCAAGAGTCCTGGATTCCCGTTCGCGCACGAACACGCTGTGACCAAGCGCGATCAACAACAAGGGCACCAGAACTTGGTAAACAAAGGCTGGCGAGATCAACTGAAAACTCCCCAGGTTTGCGCTAGCTCGCACATCGGCAAACATGGGTGTGTTCTGGCGGTGTCCTTCGAGAAAAATCGATTGTCCCGTCACGAAATCCACGCCCGGATCCACCAACGATAACGGCGGCGGCGTGCGGAACACATAGTGTCCGTAGTGAACCATCCGATGAGGATGGCGGTCGGGCTGTTCGAGGAAGGTCTGTTCCGTGACTGTCTGTTGATGCATCCGTTGGTCACGTTCTTCAGCCATTCGCTGGGCGTTCAGCAGGCTAGTGGCAGCGATGATCGTGCTCACGATCAGGAGGGCGAGGATCGCCACCCGCGACCGGAGCCACAACCGCCATTCCTCTGTCGCTATCGCAAGAATGGTCGTCATGAGCCGGAGCGCCCCGCGAACGCGGCATGGACCTGTTCCGTATCGATCTGGCCCGACTGGGGACGATCGAACGCTCCGACAAGCTCGCCATCCTTCAGGAGCCCGATCCGGTCGGCGATCTGGCAGGCCCCGTACACATCATGGGTAACCATCAGGACAGTCCGCTTTTCCTCGGCCAGCGAGCGGACCAGGGCGTTGAACTCATCGATTGCCACAGGGTCCAGCCCGGAGGTCGGCTCATCCAGCAGCAGGACCGGCGCGTCGCGGAGCAAAGCCAGCGCGATCGCCACCTTCTGACGCATGCCCTTGGAATAGGTGTCGAGACGGTTCGACCGCGCGCCTTCCTTTAGAGAAACCCGGTCGAGCGCGGCATCGATTGCGCCTTGATCAGCCGTGGCCTTCGCCAGCGACAGGAAATAGCTGATGTTTTCGTACGCGTTGAGATGCGGGTAAAGGGTGGCGGCCTCGGGGAGGTAGGCGATCTTGAGCCGGACGTCCTTAAGATTGGCGCCGACATCATCACCGAGAACCTCCACCGTACCGGTGTCCGGCGAGAGGAAGCCGAGGAAGGTGAGCAAAGTCGTCGACTTGCCGGCACCATTCCCCCCTAGGAGGGCGTAAACATCGCCGGCGGCGACCTGGAAGGAGACATCGTTAAGAACGGTTTGTCCCGAACGCTTTACGGTGATCGAATTGGCGGCGAGCGCGGCTTCCATATCTGTGCTCCTCAGAACGCGTATCTTGCGGTCAGACGGAACCGCCGCGGCGCGCCGGGCTCAACCCACACGTTCGCATAGGAGTTCGTGTAGAAGGTTTCGTCGAACAGATTGTCCACGTCGAGCCGCATCACGAGACCGGCACCGGCTTCCACCTCGCCGAACAGACGGACCGTTGAGTAATCCGGCAAGGTGAAGTCAGAACCGACCCAGCCATTGCGTTTACCTACGAAGAGGACGCCGCCACCGATCTCGGCCGGCAGATCCCTGATCGACAAGCTCTTGCTAGCCTGCACGCTGAATTGGTGCTCGGGCGAGTTGACCATCGAATCGCCGGCGTCGATCGTGAACCCGAACCCGTCGGCATCAGCAAAGCTGTTGGAGAATTCGGCGTCCGTATAGGCGTACGAAGCCCAGAGGCTGAAACCATTGTCGAAGTCGAGACTCGCATCTAGCTCGAGACCGGTACTCTCCGCCTCACCAGCCGGAACGGAGAAGAATCCGACGGCCGTCGCCTGGGGCCGGTCGTCATTGACCAGGAAATTGCTTTGCTCCACCTTGAACAGGGTCGCGCTGATGAAACCGTCAACAGTCTCCGCGAATGCGCCCATATCAACCTTGACGCCTACTTCCATGGACTCGGCGATATTCGGCTCGAACTGGTTGCCCTGGAAATCCTGGCCCGTCTGCTGGCGGTAGCCTTCGCCGTAGGACGCGTAAACGCTCACCCCGTCATTGACCCGGTAAACGGCACCGAATTGCGGCGAGACGCGATCATCGGAACTGGTGATTGTCGTCGCGGGCGCTGCGAGCAGATTCGTCAGATCCTGCTCGAAATCATCAAAGCGAACGCCGACACGCACCTGCAGGCGATCTGACAGGTCGATCTGGTCCTGGATGTAGATACCATAACCCGTCAGCACCTCATTGCGATTGGTATTGGCCCCGGCAGCTGGAGCCAGGTTCGCGCCATAGACGGGATTGTTCACGTCGAGGAGCAGATGCGTGGCTATGTCGGCCGGGGTCGCGGTCGCCGGGTTGCCGGTAAACCGGCTGCGATAGCGATCAATGACGAGCGTATTGTCGAACTCGTCATAGTCCGCGCCCAAGATCAGGCGGTGGCGAAGGGATCCGGTCTGGAATTCGCCAGCCAGTTCTCCGCGCAGGACCAGATAGTCGGACTCGAAATCACGGGAGCGGAAGAAACGCGAGACTGTCTGGCCGTCGCGGAAATAGGTCTGGCGCGACCCGAACTGCGGTTCGAACGCATCGCCTTCCAGGCTGGTTTCGCGATAACCGAAACCTCCGAGGAAACTCCAATTGTCGTTGAAATTGTGCTGCGCCTCAATCTGGTGCCCAACCACCTCGGTCTCGATCGGTACGTTCTCGCCGAGAAAAACATCACGGGGCGAGAAGCCGAACGTGTCCGAAAACACGACGCCGCGGTCGAACGGCAGTTCCTGGCTCGTGTATTCCAGCTCGTAGGTGATGTTGGTCTCTTCGGAGAGATTCAACGTGATCGAGGGGTAAAGACCCATTTTGTGGGTCTCGACCGGGCCTCTGAAGCTCGCAGCATCTTCGAAAAAACCGACCAGTCGGAACCCGACAGGCTCATTGGTTCCCAGCACGGTCTGGAAGTCGCCTTCAAAGCGATACTGGTCCCAGTTTCCGATCGTACCTTGCACATAGCCGCCGGTCTCGAATTCCGGGCGTTTTGTTACGAGATTGACCGTACCGCCCGGTTCACCGCGCCCGAACAGCGCGGAACGGGGTCCCTTCAGCACGTCAATCGATTCAATTCCCACCAGATCACGCGGACCACCAAAACCTCGGCCGGCATTGAACCCGTTTACCAGGAATCCGCTCGGCAGATTAATGTCGCCTGCAAAACCGCGCACAGAAAATGCGTTCCAGAGACCACCGAAATTATTCTGACGAGCCGTTGAAGCAGACAGGTCGAGCGCGTCGCTGAGATTTAGTGCACCGACATCTGCGAGGAGATCTGCGTCGATCGTCTGATCGGCCGCGGGTACTTCCAAAGTCTCGATATTGCCTCGATAGGCCTGGCGATCGCCCAGAACAAAGATCTGGTCCTCAACTCGCTCGGTATCGCGTGCCTGCGCGCTGGCCGGAACAGTGATCAGGGCCAGCGAGCTCACAGACGCGAGCGCGGTGACAGTCAGGACTTCTAGGCGGCGTGAAGTTCGTGGAAGGCTCATGACCCAATCCCCTTGGACTACAAAACGAAGGAAAGTCTGATATGTTATAATATTACATCCCGCAAGCCGCACTTGCTGCAAACCCGTAGGAAAGGTGGTGTCAGACAAACGCGAACCGGTCTCCGATACCGACCACCGACCCCAACTCAGGCGCCGAGCTGGCGCCATTCTGCCCGAGCTGCGGAGCGGTTTTGCTTGAATGTTTCTCTGCGGTTTAGGTGGCGTTCTTGGCTGAAGTGATTGTGGACCGATGACTGGGCTGAGACGAATTTCTGCAACGTCTCGAAACTGCGAAACTTGCCCATTGCTCGTTCCTTTCGTCGGCAAGGGAGGTGGGAGTTTTCGGCTCGGTTGTTGAGCCAACGCCCGGTCTCCTGGCGGCCGGCATTGCCGATCATTTTCATCGCTGCTTTTTAGGAGCCCAGCCGATCCGTCACCACCACTTGCGGACGGCCATAGCGCTTCATGGTCCTGCGCAAAAATCGTAACGCAGCATGTCGATCACGGCGTTTGGTGACATAGGCTTCGAGTACTTCGCCTTCGTGATCAACGGCCCGCCAGAGATAGTGAAGCTCACCATTGATTTTCACGAACACTTCGTCGAGATGCCACGCCCAGTTCGAGTAATTATGGTTCCGCACGCGCCTCTTGCGGATCTGCGCCGCGAACATCGGCCCGAACCGATTCCACCAGAACCGCACCGTCTCATGAGTGATG
>JAQXCQ010000208.1 GCA_029251785.1 Maricaulis sp.
TGTCCGGCGCAGCCCGGGTCGACATGTCCTACCTCTCCAAGCTGCTCTACAAGGCGTTTGACGAGAAGGATATGAGCCTTCTGGAAGTCAATCCGCTGATCGTCATGACCGATGGTCGCTTGCGGGTGCTAGACGCCAAAATGTCCTTTGATGGCAATGCCCTGTTCCGCCACGCAGACATTATGGAGCTGCGGGATGAGAGCGAGGAAGACGCCAAGGAAATCGAGGCCTCCAAGCATGACCTCGCCTATGTGGCTCTGGACGGCGATATCGGCTGTATGGTCAATGGTGCCGGGCTGGCGATGTCGACGATGGACATCATCAAGCTGTATGGCGCCGAACCGGCCAACTTCCTCGATGTCGGCGGCGGTGCAAACAAGGAACGCGTCACCGCGGCCTTCAAGATCATCACCGCTGATCCAAACGTCAAAGGCATTCTGGTCAATATCTTCGGCGGCATTATGCGCTGTGATGTGATCGCCGAGGGTGTGGTCGCTGCCGTCAAGGAAGTGGGCCTGCAAGTGCCTCTGGTGGTTCGCCTCGAGGGCACCAATGTCGCCCGCGGCAAGGACATTATCGACAATTCCGGTCTGAATGTGATCTCCGCCGACGATCTGGACGATGCTGCCCAGAAAATTGTCGCCGCTGTGAAGCAAGGATGATCGCCCTACCCGTATTTCTGGCCTTGGCCTTGTCGGGGCTCGACGCGAGCTCTGAGAATGAGGCTTTGAATTGCGATATAGGTCCGATTGAAAGAGAGTATGGCGGTAATCCGTGGAACGTTTTCGGATGCTCTGATGGAGCCTCCATAGTTCTTGTTTCGACGCCGGAAAGTACTGCTCATCCGTTCTACTTCATTTTTTCGATGGCCGATGGCTCGTATCGTCTGACGGGTGAAGGTAATGCGGATCAGAATGCAACGCGTGCGACCTATGACGACCTTACCGCGCTGACCGTTGCGGATATTTTGGAACTGATTGAAGCGACGCGTGAGGGATCAATTTCTTCTCCTCACGCATCGAATTAGGAACAGCAAACCATGTCTATTCTCGTCAATAAAGACACCAAGATTATCGTTCAGGGCCTGACCGGCAAGACCGGTACTTTCCATACCGAGCAGGCGCTTGAGTATTACGGCACGCGTATGGTTGCCGGTGTGCATCCCAAAAAAGGTGGTTCCACCTGGGGCGGAATGGAAGGCGCGGCTGAGCTGCCGATCTTTGCTTCCGTTGCCGAAGCGCGCGACGCGACCAATGCCGACGCCACCGTGATCTATGTGCCGCCATCAGGCGCGGCTGCGGCGATCATCGAAGCCATCGATGCGGAACTCCCGTTTATCTCCTGCATCACTGAAGGCATTCCGGTGATGGATATGGTCAAGGTGAAAGCGCGTCTGGATCGCTCCAATTCGCGATTACTGGGACCAAACTGCCCCGGCGTGCTGACGCCTGAAGAGTGCAAAATCGGCATTATGCCGGGCTCGATTTTCAAGAAGGGTTCTGTTGGTGTCGTCTCACGTTCAGGCACGCTGACCTATGAAGCCGTCTTCCAGACCACCAA
>JAQXCQ010000210.1 GCA_029251785.1 Maricaulis sp.
TTGCCCTGACCCATCGCGACCGCACAAATACGCAAATGATGCCCTGGCCCGCGTCATTCAACGATATTGCGGCCAGCCTTACCGTCGAAACGCCCGCCGACGCCCTTCCGCGCGGCATCCGCGAAGATCAGCCGCCCGCCACAGACGTCTCACTCGCCCGCGCCGAGGAGCTCGGCCTGGAACAAATCGGCATGGGCCGCTTCGAACTGACAGATATGGATGTCTTTGGGCGCCTGCGCAGCGATGTCCTGCTTGGCCGCGTGTCCGACAGCGTCGTCAATTTCATTGGAGCCTTCCCCGAGGAATGGGATTTTCACCAGGGCAAGCTCGACGCCCGTATCGGTTCCGCCCTGCTTGAAACCCGTATCCTGCCGCGCCGCTGGCCTCGCGCCGGCGACGGCTATGTAATCCGCTCCGGCGTCAAAACCGTCGGCCCGAAAGTCCGTAACATCGTCCACTGGGTCCTCGACCCCGCCACCGGCCATCCCTGGTGGACCATGGAAGGCGTCGCCGCTCCGATGGACCTCGACGCTCGCAAGTTAGTCGAGCCAGACGCTAAAACTCGCGCCAGACTGGATACAGCAGTGAAAGCGGGCGTGTCGGCGTGAAACGCTAGCCATAGTTGTACGACAAAGCGATGTCGCCATAGAATGCAATGAGTTTGTCGGGTGGATTGTGTCATATGCTGGAAATGATCGCGGCTATCGCGCTGATATCGCAGGATGTTGCGCCCGATGACGGTGCTGAATACCCGCACATTCGATATTCCTGCATACACGATGGTTTATGTTGGCACAGTCTCGATCCGGCCCTCGCTCTCAACATCGCCGAAACCTGCACAGCGCGGGCGCAGGCATTGGAAGCCTTGCCGTTCACGCCCGAAGTTTTCGACCAGCTCGCGACCTACGATGATTATGCCAACTGCCTGGCACCGTTGGGCGAAATGGGCCGCGACGCAGTCGAAGCCGCAGACACGCTTCGCCCCCTGCTCGAAAGCCCGTCTCACCTGGTGCGCATCGGCGCGATCCAGGTGCTCGGCATGATCGGGGATCAAATGTCCTTGCCCCGCTTTCGCGAAAGTCTGCAATCTCGCGAATGGAACGAAGTATTGGTCGCCGCCATCGCGCTCGGCCATTCCGGTGATGCAGATGATCGGGCTTTGGTGAGAGGTGTCGGAGCCGCACATTGGTCAGAGGAAGTTCGCGCCGCAGCTCATCGCGCGTCTCCTGGCGGCACCCAGACACCCGGTTTACCGCCACGCACCACCGACATCGAGTTCGATCCGGGGGCACTGCTCTATTACCGCATGATCGGCCTTGGCCCCTATGATCAGCGCGACGACGATCGAGCCGGCGGATTTCGGGGCATATCCTGTCTCTCTGAAACATTTGAATATCAGTCCCATCGCATTTCCATGGATACGGGGGTCACCAGCTACACGCTAAATCTTGGAGCAGGTGAGTTGATCGTCTCCGGCAGTCGACCGGAGGGCAGCTTCCAACTCGAATGGATTGCGCCGGACAACATAGTATATCCGATGATCGATGGATTCCCCGTTGGCTTGTTCGCCGTTTCCCCCCACACGATACTGGTCGCTACCGGTCGAGCGCACTGGGGCGGTCCGGGCCTCCTCTATCGCATCGATGCCCCGGCATCGGGCATTCCTGTCGTGACCCGTCTGGCCGATCTTCACAACGATCCCTATTGGGCTGTACAGTTTGCACCGGGCCTATACGGCGTGCGCAACATGATCGGAATGTTCGTCTTCGACGAGACCGGCATTATAGACATGGCCCATTGTGTTCCCGGCCCTGTGTCCCCGCACGCACGTTAACCCTGTTCCCCAAACGACACACCTGTGACTGTTTAGAAACAATTCTCCGCTCACCCGCTTGCCATTCCGCAAACAACGGGTGAAGCAGGGCGACAGGATTAATCGGCACAGGTGAGAGCAGATCCATGAAATTGTCTATCTAACAACCAGGGCGGTCGAACGACCCGCCTTCGCGTGAGACAATCTGTGTTTGCTGTGCAGACCCGGACCCCACGGAATCGTTTTCGTTCACCGTGAGTTCGCCAGCCCGATTTGGGTGCGCGCGGACCTGTTAGATGACATCATCATGAGGACGGACCTACGGGTCTGCTGCTGCCATGTCCGGTACCGAACAAGAGACCCAAATTTCCAAATCCATCGCTAATCTGCAAGTGCTTGGCTTTGTGCTGAAGCAATGGTTGCGCCGGCCGGCGCTGCTGACAGGCATGATTTCCTTCATCACCCTGGCCACGTTTATGGACCTGATGATCCCGCTGGCCGCCGGCCGTTTGATTGACGCCCTGTCAGCCGGTCCGGATTCCGGATCACCCTGGCCCGCCTATCTGACCTATTTGGGTGTGGCGGTCGCGTTTTACGCCTTTCGTCAGGCCATGTCGCGCTGTGAGGTACCGTTCTCGTCTGCCAATATGGCGGACATGACCTCCGACGCCTTCCGCAAGGTGCAGCGCTTCTCCCTGGATTGGCACGCCAATACCTTTGCCGGCTCCGTTGTGCGAAAAATCACGCGTGGCATGTGGGCCTATGACGACATCACCATCAATCTGGTTGCCGGTATTTTCCCGTCGATCGGCGTAATGCTGGGCGTCTCCATCATCATGGCATTGCGCTGGCCGCTGGTCGGCGGCGTGGTGTTTGTCATCGTGCTGGCCTTTGTGGTGCTGAGCCTGACACTGAGCCGCTATTACATCCGGCCGCAAAACATCCGCTCCAACGCGCTGGATAGCGAAATTGGCGGCTCCCTGTCCGATGCAATCGGCGGCATTGCGACCGTTAAAAGCTTTGGCTCGGAGGCCCGTGAGGATGGGCGTTTCCACGATCTGGTCTGGCGCTGGCGCACCGAGACCAAGAAAACCTGGAACCGCTACGTCAACACCTGGCTGGTCAATATCGTCACCGACCTTTCCATGCAGGCGGGCCTTGTCGGTCTGCTCGTCTGGCAATGGTCGCAAGGCGCGGCAACTGCGGGTGACGTGGTGGCGGCATTGGCAGCCTATATGCTGGTGTCTGGCTATATGCGTCGCTTCGGTGAGCAGATCCAGCAAGTGCAGCGCGGCATGGACGAGATCCGCGATCTGGTGATTTTCGACCAGCTTGAATCCGAGGTCCAGGACGGTGAGGACGCGCCTGAATTCACGCCCGGCAAAGGCGATATCCGTTTTGAGGATGTCGACTTCACCTATGCCGGTCAGGAGCGCAAGCTGTACGAGGATTTCTCGCTCCACATCAAGCCGGGCGAAAAAGTTGCGCTTGTGGGCCCTACGGGTTCCGGCAAGTCGACCTTCGTCAAACTGGTTCAGCGTCTCTACGACATTGATACCGGTGCGGTGATGATCGACGGTCAGGATGTGCGCGACGTCCAGCAGGCCAGCCTGCGCCAGGCCATTGCCCTGGTACCGCAAGACCCGGCCCTGTTTCACCGCTCGATCGCGGAGAACATCGCCTATGGTCGGCCCGGTGCCACGCATGAGGAGGTCGTTGCGGCAGTCAAGGCTGCCAATGCCGACGAATTCATCGACCGCCTGCCCCAGGGGTATGACACGCTGGTGGGAGAGCGCGGCGTGAAACTCTCCGGCGGCGAACGTCAACGGGTGGCGATCGCCCGGGCCATCCTGGCCGATGCGCCGATTCTCATCTTCGACGAGGCCACATCCAGCCTCGACAATGAGACCGAGCGTGATGTGCAAATGGCCATGGATACGGTGATGAAAGACAAGACGACCATCATCATCGCCCACCGGCTTTCAACCATCCGCGATGCCGACCGCATCCTGGTGTTTGAAAACGGCCGCATCGTCCAGCAAGGCACCCACGCCGTGCTGGCCGGCCAGGCCGGAGGCACATATGCAAGACTGGCAGATCTGGCGGCGGGGTAA
>JAQXCQ010000219.1 GCA_029251785.1 Maricaulis sp.
GCATGATAGGCCCTGAAAATAAAGCCCGATCCATCGATCAGATAGACATGACTGGAAGCGTCGACAGGTCTTTGCACGGCCATTTTATGAGATATCCCCGGAAGTGAGTCGCAAGGTTACCGCGGCCCGGCGCGGAGGTCATGGGGGGAGTGCTGTGGCTTGTGCGGGAGACAGGCTGTATGCAATTCTAGCGTTTATGAGGAAGCTAATGAAACGAGCTGTTTTGGGTGGGGGTGTGTTGGCGGTAATCCTTGCCGGATTTATTACCTATATTTTCGCGTCAACAGTGCCGATCAACCAAGTCACCATAAATATGGGCACAGGGTTCACAAGCCAACGAGACGCCGATTGGCGCGACATCGTTCGAGGTGAAGTCGTCGGACTGATTCCAACTAATTCGGAGGACCGTGGGATCCACCTCTCCAACCGCGCGCAGCTAGCGTCGGATCTGGGACACCACGCACGAGCTCAACGGTTATTTGCAAAGACCTTCGAAGAGTCGGGCGACCCCATTGTGCTCTATGATGCTTATCTCCGAGCATTTCGTTCCGGCGACAATCCCCTCGCGCTAAACGCCGCCTCTCAATTGTACACTTATGCAGATAGCGAAAGTGTGCGCATTGAGGCCGCCGCGAATTTGGTCACTCATCAACTTCTTGATGGAGATGGGGCGGCGGCAGGTGTGTTGCTCACGGAGTTGGCAGCGACATTTGACGATCCAGATTCAATAATCTTCAACATGTTGTTGACTCGACAGGCGTTGGTGAGCTTGCTTGCCGGTCAATACGAAACTGCGGAAACACTTTCTCGGGACGCATGCTTGGCCTGGGAAGACAAGTTGGAATCGTCTTCCGGGCAAGATGATTATCTCGCCTCAGTATTGTCCGAGCCTCAACATGTTCAGTGCGGATCCGGATTTAACTGTGAAGTGTTCTTGTTTCAGTCGCTATTGGTCCAAGCGGCAGCCCTAACGCAGATGGGTGACCCGGCATCATCCACTGACGTGATGCAACGGGCTTTGGAGCACGCTCGAAATGTGTACACTCCCGATGGGTTTCCAGCCGTGCAAATGCCCGTTGATCCACTCCTTATGGCACTCGAGACACAGCTCACTGTGGGATTTGAGACCGGTACTGACCTTCGGGTATGGATTCAAAATATCGAATGTCCATCCATCCCTCACGAGGATTTTCTGACAATCTGTGTGGCCCAGCCCTTTATGACACGAGCACCAACACCATAGGCCTGCCCTCCCACGGCGAGGCGCCTAGCTCGGAGTTGTGTCGCCATCAGATTGCCTCAAAGGGTGTACTAGGGTGAGCATGAAGCTTGGGGAGGCGAAATTACGTATGTCTGGCGTGGATTTTTGGTGCTTTTGGTGAGCTGGCTGGCTCTGCCTTATGTGGTGCCGGAAGACTTGAAACAGTCGCGCACGCCGATTGGGTTCGCGGCCGCTTTCCACCCCGTATCTCTTGCAAGCTTTTACGGCCGACAGTGCGCCTATGACATGCGGCGCACCTTTGGGCAGGACATGGCAGGTTACACCGCTGCGGGCGGTGAGGGCAGGATGCGAAACGCCCGACTTTGCCTGAACTTATTGGCTGCTTTGCCTGCGACAAATGCATATTCCCGCTACGATTTGTCCATTGAACGCGCCTGGCTGGCCCTTGCGGAGGGGCGGCATGACGATGCGAGCGATCGGTTTCTTGAGCTGGCGCGATCGAATTACCGGCCGGCAGGCCTCAATTTCGTTGGTGGTTCCAGATACGACGTTGAATGGATGAGTGCCGCCGCTGCCTCGCGCGCCGGCGGAGACGGCGAAACGGCTGTGCAAATATCACTCGAACTCATCGGGCTGTTCGAAACAGACAACTTCCGGCAAGAATTCGTGGACGATCAAATACGCGCGCAGGCTGACGAATACTTGCGCTACGCAGAGCCAGAACAACCGCTCTTGGAAACAGACGCTGTTCAATTTGCCCGAATGGTATTGGAAAACAGATATTATGTTCGATGGGTCGGCGCGCGCCTGATGGCCGCTGAACACATGATTGAAATGGGCGATTTTTCGGGCGCAGAGGCACAAGTTGAGCGTATCCGGGAAACCGAATTCAACTTTATTGATCCACATAGTTCTGCCGACGAGCTGGTGCAGCATTGGCAAAGAGTCGCGATTGCTACGATTCAGTTGTGGTTGGCCGAAGCGCAAGGCGACGCAGTGTCTGGAACAGAAGCGGTCACAATCATTCTGGCCAGCTATAGATCATTCACTCAAGTGCAGGACAACTCACAAACCTGGTACGTCACCCCGACCAACTTGAATTTAATAACCGCGATGGATTCGTTCGCCATGTGCACCGAGCTGACCCAACACCTACAGCCGCTTCGAGCAAGAGCGGCTGCCCCGGACTACGGACCCGACACGCCCTATCATATTTTTTACAGGGCCAGAAACGAATGCGAGTACGCCAGTTTAATGGGCGACAGGGAAGCCGCCGCACAAGCGTGCGAAATCCGCTCGGAGACATGGCAATCACTCCTGTCCGAAGTATCGATCGACAATGATCGACTCATCCCGGCAGAACTAACCCCTCCACCTGCAACGCTGTCGTGTTTTGCGGGCGAGACCGGCTAGCGCCAACTCAACCCCCGTTCATCTGACCTCCCGCATGCTCCCATTCATACAGCGCAGACGCTTGGGGGAGCGACCAATATGAGTCTTTCATTGATCATCGGCACAGCCATGCTGGCCAGCACTCTCACCCAATCCCCCTACAAAACGCCGGATGTGTATGTGGAGGAGGTTTCCATATTCCCGCCGTCTGTCGCCGAAGTTGAAGTGGCGATACCGGCTTTCATTGGCCATACGGATCGACGCCGCGCCGACATAGCAACACATTCGCAGGCAGGTGGTGAATGTGGCGAAGGCTGCGAAGCCGGACGCTATTCCTCCGACCCTCGCCTCTGGCCCCGCATCAGCAGGGATGCCGAACCGATCACATCCGCACCGGCTCCCGATCTACGTGCGCCTGCGCGCCGGGAGAGCCACCGGTATGACCCGTCGCCGACTCCTCATTAAAGCACCGCTATTAGCCTTTGAATTCTGACGCGGCTTGCACAAGAATGCGCCGCGATATGACAAATCCTGCCTTTGCCCAATTTCTCGAGCGTTTCCATCGCGATTACGCCCGTGATGCCG
>JAQXCQ010000029.1 GCA_029251785.1 Maricaulis sp.
TGGCTCAACAACCGAGCTGAAAACTCACACTTACCGTTCAGGCGACGCGAGCGGGCGATGGCCAAATTCCGAAGCTTTAAAACGTTGCAAAAGTTTGTTTCCGCCCACTCATCTGTCCACTATCACTTCAACCTCGAACGTCAGATAAATCGCCGTGAAACTTTCAAGGAAAATAGGACCATAGCCCTGGTCGAGTGGCGTCAGCTCGCCGCCTGAATTTGAAGACGAGCCCGACTTTCGAGACCCCTTCGCTTTAGTCTGACACCACCGGTTTAAGCAATGTTTGCGCTGCTAGCCTCCCGAAATCATTGGCGGCCTTTGGGCTTGCGCCTGTCACAAGGCGGCGGTCAACATGAACCGAATTGTCGGCCTTTTTGTTGATGGTTTCCACGCCAAGCGCGTTCAGTTTCTCGCATACCCACCACGGCATCGGCCCAGGCAAGTAACCGATCATCGGCGTTTGCTTGTCAACGGCATCTGGGAACACAGTGATTTTATATCCGTCGTACAAAAACCCGGCGTCACTTTTGGCAGCGAGGAGTGCTGCAGGACCGTGACAAAGCGCGAGGGTATGAAGGTTTGTATCGTGCGCCCAGAGGAGCACTTTTCCGACATCGGCATTCTCAGGCAGCCCGAGCATTGCACCATGGCCGCCGGGGATGAATATTGCCGCGTATTGGGTTGCCTCTTCCATGTCGCTTGCGACGAAATCTGCAAGGCTACCGGGGTTCGCAAAGGCCGTATCAAAATCGCGATATAGGTTTTGTATATCTGCGTCGTCCGCTGGCATTGCCCATGCCTCGATTGCGACCGGCGCGCCTGTCGGGGTGACGACATCAATCTCAAAGCCCGCGTTCATCAGATGCAGCATTGGTAGGCCCATCTCGACGGGGTGATTGCCCGTCGAGAATTTCTTGCCATTGGCCATCGTCATGTTGCGTTCTTCGGTGCAGATCATCAGAACCCGATTTTTGGCCCCAACGTAAGGTTCGGCGTATGCACCGCCGTCGTAGTCAGTAGTGGAGGACGTTCCCAATTTAATTGCCAAAGGGGACGGGCTGAACGCGCCGTCGGCTGTCGGTGTGGGCGCGATGCCCAGGAGTTTCTTGATCATTTCGGTTCTCTTTTATTTTGGGAGGGAAGTGTCAGTCGCGGTTACTTGATCGAAACAACGATTTTTCCCTTGGCGCGTCCGGTCGCCAGCCGATCAAAAGCTTCGGCGGACTGCTCCATCGGATACGTACTGTCGATGACGGTCCTGACCGTTCCGTCGCTGAGCAGTTTGCCAAGCTCGGCCAGCATTTCACCATCTGGCCACATGAATAACCATTCAAAGTTAACGCCATACTTGGAAGCCAAGCCATCAGTGTCCTGGTCCTTGACCGAAACGATCGTTCCGCCCTTCTTTAGCACTTTAAAAGAACGCTTGAGGATTTCACCGCCCATGGTGTCGATTACCAGATCATAGTCTGACAGCTCATTTTCAAAAGATTGTGTGGTGTAGTCGATGACAAGATCCGCGCCGAGGTCTTTGACCAGTTCCGCATTCTTGCCGCTTGTCGTGGTGGCGACGAAGGCCCCAAAATGTTTAGCGATCTGGATCGCAAGCGTGCCAACCCCGCCAGAGCCTGCATGGATCAGGACTTTGTCACCCGCCTGGATGTTGCCTTTGGACACCAGCGCTTGCCACGCAGTCAGACCAGCAAGTGGGACAGAGGCCGCTTGCTCATGGCTTATGTTTGCCGGTTTTTTCGCCAGTTCGCCTTCTTGAAGGCGTGCGAATTCAGCGATTGCGCCAGCGTCTTCCTGATTTGGACGCGCAAAGACCTCGTCGCCAATTTTGACGCTTTTCACGTCCTTGCCGATTTCGACAATTGTGCCCGAAACGTCATAACCTTTCACATGCGGAAAGCGCAGCTCAAGCATTTGCCGCAGGTAACCTGCACGCAAAATGTTGTCGATTGGATTGAGGCTGGCGGCGTGTACCTGGATCAAGACGCTACCGTCTTGCATTTCGGGCTTTGCGACGTGGGCGATTTCAACTGGTGCGGCATAATCGTGATAGACTGCGGCTTTCATGGCGTGTCCTTTGGGTGTGGATAATTGTTGAAATGCATATAAATACATTCATTCATATTGATAATGCCTCAATATTGGCTAAGACTAATGCTTTTATGACAATAATAGGAACTCGCATGGATCGCCTTCGCGCACTGCGCTACTTCGCGAAATTGGCGCAAACTTTGAGTTTCAGTGAAACGGCAGATCATTTCAGGGTGCCATCATCCTCTGTGTCACGTCGCATCAAAGACCTCGAAGCCGACCTTGGTGCGGCCCTATTTGTGCGCACCACGCGGTCTGTAAGCTTGACCGATTTGGGAAAGTTGTATTTGGGCGAAATTGCACCTGCGCTGCAGTCAATCGAAATAGCCGATGAGATGGTACAAGCTCAGTCCGTTGCGCCAACTGGAACCGTGCGGATAACTGCAATGCCTGGGTATGCCGAGCTTTACGTTCTACCCGCCGTGCAGAAATTGAGAAGTCTCTACCCAGACATTGAGTTCGATCTGAACATCACCGACCAGGTCCTTAGCCTTTCCAGCAATGAGGCCGACATCGCAATCCGCGCGGCTTCGGAATTACCGGATCATGTCATCGCACGCCGCTTGGGCGACCACACTTTCAAATTGGTCGCGTCACCCGACTACATCAATCGAAACGGGGCGCCGCGCACGTCCGATGACCTGAGAGACAGCCCGGTTTTCATGTACCGCACCCCTCGCGGCGTTCTAAATTGGCAGATGAAAAAGAATGGGAATTGGGAGACGGTCGACCTGGCACCGAAATACGTCAGCAATCATGGGCCATCGATTTTGGAAAGCGTTGTCAAAGGACAGGGTCTTGCCCTTCTCCCCAGTTGGGGGATCGCGGCCGAAATTGCAAACGGGCAGTTGGAAGAAATCGACTTCGAAGACGCGTGGCTTTCAACCAGTGGCGGTGTCGAGATGGGGATGTACCTTCTCTATCACCCGCCAAAGTTCCGACTGGAAAAGGTTAAGGTAAGCGTGGATTCCCTTATCGCGGACCTCACGAGAGGATCGTGTCAGAGGAACTTGGCCTTGAGTGCGGCGATGTAGTTTTCTAGCCTCGCCCGATGTGCAATCCGTTCAAATATTTCAAGACTTCTCACGAGATCATCCGCCTGGCGGTGATGATGTATATCCGCTTCCCGCTCTCGTTGCGAAACGTCGAGGACCTTCTCCACGAGCGCGGGATCGATACCACGCACGAGACGGT
>JAQXCQ010000038.1 GCA_029251785.1 Maricaulis sp.
GGCAGATCCTTGCCCAGCCGGTTCAGGGCCACGCCGGTGATAAAGAACGGTGCCAGATAAAACGTCTTCTCCAGCGACAGCACAATCACGCCGTCACCGATCGGTGACAGGAAGGCCAGGCATGACACGCCCAACAGCGCCAGGATCGGCCATTTCTTGTCGGCGCCGAGCAACGCGTCCATCACACCCACCACAACAAACAGGGTCAGCACAGACTGGATGAACCAGAATTGCGAATAGCTCAGCGCATAGACCTGCCAGAAATCGCCCCACGGCACGGCGTAAGCGCCGCCCAGAACTGTGTTGATGAGGGCAAACGCCGTTGCGGCAAACAGATAGGGCAGGACCAGCCTGCGTCCCTTGCCCTTGAAGTATGCGGCAATCTGGCCGCCATGCGCTGGCCGGTAGGCGTAGACAAAGCCCGACAGCATCGCAAACAGCGGCATGCGCACATGAATGAAGATTTCGGCAAACATCGCCAGCGGATGATCCGGCTGCACCCGAAGGCCATGCGCCGCTTGTTCCCCAATAACGTGAAACGCCACCAGCAGAATGCAGGCAATGCCCCGGATTGCGTCAATGCGGTGATCATAATCAGGCTTGGCGCTGTGACTGGCAGTATTAACCGTGCTCATCCGGGACAGTCTTTCTCTTCATTGGCGAATTTCGGACAAGTCATGCAACTCACAGGCCATGTTGGCTTGTGCAATGCCGCCTCTGGTATATTGCCCCGACGCACCCTATCTGTGGGGGCGATGAGACCGACGATTCCCGATAGCGAAGAAGAAGCCCGCACCGCCCCCCAGGGCGGTCTGGGCACCGCCATGGCGCGGCTGTTTGCCCTGCTCGCCTCTCCCGAAATGGCCAAATGGCGTGTCCGTATGGGCGTGGCGCTGGTGCTGACACTGATCGCCAAGGTGTTCGCAGTGTCTGCTCCGCTCTATTTCGGTGAGGGCATCAATGCCATTTCCGAACACGCCGGGGCAGAATCTGCGGAACCCGCAAGCGTCTCCTCCGGGGTTGTCTGGGCGTTCGCCGGCGCCTTCATCGCCTATGCCGCAGCCCGTTTCATGTCCGTCGGTGCGCCACAGTTGCGCGATGCGATGTTTGCCCCGGTCAGTCAGGACGCCCAGCGCCTGACGTCGGTGCGCGCCTTTGGACATGTTCAGCGCCTGTCGCTGGCTTATCACCAGACCAAGCGCACCGGCGCGCTCAACCGGATCATTGATCGCGGTGCCCGCGCCGTTGATTTTCTGATGCGCTTCTTGGTGTTCAATATTGGCCCGACCTTTGTCGAGCTGGGTCTCGCCGCCGCAGTGCTCAGTGTCAGTTTTGGCTGGGAATTTGCTGCGATCTCGATCGCCACCGTTGCGCTCTATATGGGGCTGACCTGGACGGTTACGGAGTGGCGCGTGAAGATCCGCCGGGTGATGAATGAGGCCGACAATGAAGCGAATGCCCGCGCCGTCGACAGCCTGATCAATTTTGAGACCGTCAAGGCCTTTGCCGCCGAACGTCGCGAGACAGAAGCCTATGACAGCGCCCTGACGCGCTATGCCCAGGCGGCGGCCAAATCCCAATCATCCCTGGCCATGCTCAACGCCGCCCAAGCGGCGATCATGAATGGCGGATTGCTGGCCATGGCCCTGATGGCGGGCTGGAAAGCCTGGAATGGTATTCTCGGCGCCGGTGATGTCGCCGCCGTGACATTGATCCTGATGAATATTTACCAGCCGCTCAACATTCTCGGCTGGGCTTATCGCGAGATCAAGCAGGGCGCGGTGGACATGGAGCGCATGTATGAGACGCTCAATATAGTGCCAGACGTCGCCGACGCGCCCGGTGCAGGCGCGCTGGTTTTGAAGGGCGGCGCGGTCAGCTTCCGCGGCGTCGGTTTTTCCCATGCGGGACGGTCGCGGTCGATCAAGGATGTGGATATCGACATTGAGGCAGGCAGTTTCGTCGGCGTCTGTGGCCCGTCCGGCGCAGGCAAGTCGACAATCCTGCGATTGCTGTTCCGATTCTATGATCCGGAAGCCGGTGCGGTGGCGATCGATGGCCAGGACCTCACCGGCGTAACCCAGGAAAGCCTGCGCGACGCGCTGGGGCTGGTGCCGCAGGATGTGGTGCTGTTTAACGACACGTTGCGCGCCAATGTCGCCTATGGAAAGCCCGACGCCACCGAGGTCGAAATTATCGAAGCCCTGGAACGCGCCCAGCTGGGTGAATTCCTGCGACGGCTGCCAGACGGTCTCGACACCAAGGTCGGCGAGCGGGGGCTGAAACTTTCCGGCGGTGAAAAGCAACGCGTCGGTGTGGCGCGCACGATCATCAAAAATCCGGCCGTACTGGTGCTCGATGAGGCGACATCTGCCCTCGACAGCCAGACCGAAAAAGAAGTGCAGGGTGCCCTCGCCGAAGCTTCACGCGGACGCACCACCATCTCCGTTGCCCACCGTTTGTCGACAATCGCCGAAGCTGATCGCATTTTTGTTATGGATGAAGGCGAGATCGCCGAAGTTGGAACGCATGAGGCGCTGCTCAAATTGGGCGGTATTTATGCCGGCATGTGGAAGCGACAAAGCGAGACCGGCGAGGGTCGATCTGGCGAGGCGCAGACCGCCGGCTAGACCGCACTGCATCTGTTTCCGCGTCCCGAGTATCATAGGGGCAAACAGGAGGCTGCGATGCGGTATTCGATATTTTTGATCATACGCATGGGTCTGGCGCTGGCCGGAAGCTTCCGAACCAGCTTTGCGCCAGAGCGCGGCCCGTTTGAACCGGCCGGTGATGTCGTCGCGGCCCTCGATGCCAGCCTGGGGGATCAATTGCTCATGCGTGGCATTCCCGGTGCCAGCGTCGCAGTTATCCGTGGCAGCGAGGTGACGGACCTATGGGCTAGCGGTGTCACGACCAATTTCACCAGCAATCCAGTCACACCAGACACGGTGTTCGAAGTTGCCTCCTTGTCAAAACCCCTGACAGCCTATGCCATCCTGCGCCTCGCCCAGCAGGGCCATATCGATCTGGACGCGCCGGTCACACTGGACGGTCAAACTTTCTCCACTCGCCAGGCGCTCAGCCATACGGCCGGCTTTGATAACACCCTGTCGACCCCGCCTACACCCGACAATCCGGCGGGCAATTTTGAATTTGCCGGCACCGGATATCTGTGGCTCGGCACGGAGATTGAGCGCATCACCGGCGACAGCTTCCAGAATTATATGAACACCGTCATCCTGCCCGAGCTGGGCATGACCAACAGCCATTTCGGTCGCGCCGATAGCAATGATACCGATTTGGCGTCGCCGCACATGTCGATGACGATGCCTTTCCTGATCATGGCGCTGTGTGGATTCTTGATCGGTACGATCCTGCTTGGCCTGCACGGCCTTGTCCGGCGTGTGCTTGGCCTAACCGCCGAGCCCTGGTTTCCGCGCGGGATTGCCGCGCTGGCCCTGCTGGCTGGCCTGGCGGCGCCGCGCTTCATGTTTGGGGCGGCCAACTTTCCGCAAATCTTGCTGACGAATCTCGTCCTGTTGGCCGCCGCTGCACTGCTCTTCCTTGCTTTTCGCGCCACCTCAGGCACCGCGATCCGGATCGGCGCTGTGCTCGGAGCCGGCATGCTGGCTGGGGTCATGCTCATCCAGCCCTCACTGCCCCTGCAGGAGCGTCGCGCATCCTTCCTGCCAGCGGCTGGCCTGCGCACTACGGCCAGCGACTATGCCCGCTTTCTGACCGAGATCATGCAACCCACCCATCTCTCCGCCGATCTGGCCACGCAAATGCTTACCCCCCATGCCGAGGTCAATGCCGACCAGGACTGGGGCCTGGGCCTCAGCGTCCAGCGCGGCGAGCATCCGGTGATCTGGCATTGGGGCGTCAACTTCCCCGGCTATCAGGCCTTCGCGATGGCCTGGCCCGATAGTGGTGATGGCATGGTTGTGTTGATGAATGGCGGCTCCATGGCCTTCTCGCTTGGCGGCATGCGCTACGGCGGGCTGGAGCTGGCACGTGAGGCGGTGATAGCCGTGCAGGGCGGCGAACATTCAGGATATTGGCACAACGCGCACTAGCGGCGCGGTCACCTCTTCTTCTCCCCTGGAGGGAGAAGTCCCGAAGCGCAGCGGAGGGGATGAGGGGGCTGTGATTCAATGTCGCGCCCGCTGATGCTTCCCCCACATCGACCCCGCCTCCGCTAAAGCTACTGCGTGGCCACTTCTCCCTCCAGGGGAGAAGAAGAGGGGCAGCATGAGTTTCAGACACACAGAAACTGCGCGCAGCAATTTGTTGTTAGGCACTGACAACGAATTTTAATGAATTCTCGTTTCGAGAGTGGCTCCCCAGGCAAGACTCGAACTTGCGACAAAGCGATTAACAGTCGCTTGCTCTACCAACTGAGCTACTGGGGAACACTGTTCTCTCGAACGAGAAGGCGCGTATATCAGAGCCTCGCTCGGGGACGCAAGCACCTTGCTGCATCCCGTCTGCTTTTCGTCGGTATTATCGATGCCATCGCGACAAATCTCCCACACAGGGACTCCGGGCACTCGCCAATACAGGCACGCATTTAGACACGCGCACAAAAAAAGTCGGGAGCCACAAGGGCTCCCGAAAAGGCATTGGGTGGATGGTGGGGTGTCTTCACGGGAAGACAGGTGAAAGATGCCCCTCAACCTCTTAAGAAGGGGTTAATTGCCGGGGTCGATTTAGCGGGTTTGTTTATCGTCCTTGCCAAAACCCTAACCAGGGCAGGGAAACTCCAGGGGCGATATTTACGTCGCATTAGGTATACTGAAGCCGATGCAACATGGCGGAAATGCTATGTAAGCTCAGCACAGGCCGAATCAGACGTCTCGGGAGAGAATCACATGCGCGAATATGATAGCTTTCAGGCTTTCTGGCCGTTCTATTTGGGGCAGCACGCCAAACCCGCCACGCGCACGCTGCATTATTTCGGCTCGACATTGGCCCCCGCATATCTGCTCTGGGTCATTCTGAGTCAAACATGGTGGGGTTTGCTGGCCTTGCCGGTGGCCGGCTATCTCTTTCCCTGGATTGCCCACGCATTGATCGAACGTAACAAGCCCGCCACCTGGACCTATCCACTCTGGTCACTGATGGGGGATTACAAGATGTTTGGCCTGTTCCTGACCGGCAAACTCGACGCCGAGCTACGGGCCTGCGGCATCACCGATGGTGAAGCGCCGAAGGAAGCTTGATCCGGGACTGGAGTGACGGACCTGGCATTGCCTTGGCATGTGTCGGGAAAGTTGGAGGCACCGCCCGGAATCGAACCGGGGTACACGGATTTGCAATCCGCTGCGTCACCACTCCGCCATGGTGCCTAAGTTGCGGTTATATAGACAGCGCTTTCGTTCAACGCAATGCGAAAGTAATAAAT
>JAQXCQ010000159.1 GCA_029251785.1 Maricaulis sp.
TGATTTGAAGAGAGCTCTGAGCGAGTAGCCTGCACGGATCGGCACAACCATTCCGCAAAACAATGGCGCCTCCGACAGGACTCGAACCTGTAACCGTCCGCTTAGAAGGCTTAAATTGTAATTATTGGAGTTTTGGCGATAAGCTGCGCTATTGCTCGTGATTGCCTTATAAATCAGGTGAGTTCAGCGATTTGTGTATTTTCGAATATGGAACAAACAGGGATCAATAGTACTCGGATATGACCGGTTTTCACCGTCTGGAGCACCCATTGACTGCATAGTGACTGCAGTTTGATGCTGGTGCGTTCTTTATCGGGACCGAACGAACATCATCACAGCAAGACGGATAAACTCAGGCGACGTTTTAAATTACTTGAACTGGTTTTCCATCCCGACAGGCTATGAAGCCATCACATGGCGCTCAAGCCCACGTCCCTCTGACATGACTGTCAAACAGTTTGTCCTGCAATCATACTCAATTGTTGCGTGCATTAAGTAGCTCTTCACAGATGCGCTCCCAATCGCGATATAGCGCTATATCTAACGGGTCACTATCGGCGCGGCGTCCTGTGTCAAGTGAGGATAGTAAATCAGCAAGGTCGTCCGATTCACGTCCGCCTCGGATCCAATATTCACTTAAAAATCTACGCATCGCCGTAAACGCAAGAGTAACATCGACTGACTTCTCGTTCGCATCTGTCATTCTGGAAACACGTCCCTCAAATCTTTCGGTATTTCGTTTACACCACCATTTCGTATCGTACCATTTCGCACAGTCACCCAAGTTTGGTTCCCATTTGCATTTATGCGACCATAAACTCTAAGTCCATGCTGATTAATATGAGAGAAATTGTCGGGATTATTCGCTGTGCTTTCAAGGATATCACGATGGGCAGGAGTATCCGTAAGATGCCCTTCTCGGTTCCCGAAAATGTGGCCGGTGACAGCGGCACCTTCTAGAATAACGATGGCACGCGAGTCTGGACCGCCGGGTCCCTGCGGGGCACCGTTGTCTGATGGACCACTGGCTGCTGGATTATCCCCCCAGTGAGAAGGATTCCTTGCGTCGTTAGGTCCGATTTCATCGTCGCTTGAGGAATTTTGCGCGGTGATCACGCCCGTAGCGGCAAGAACTCCAGTACCAGCTGCCGCGAGATCTCGTGTGGAAACCGGAGATAGGACGTTAAACACTCCAGCAGCCCGCTCGCGGAGCGTAGCGTTCCTTGCCACAATAGCCCCGGCATCATCGGCAAACTCCCTAAGCGTTGCTCGGCCGGCGCTCCGCAAGTTTCCACCGTTACGAACGGCGCGCCAACCAAACTTTACCACCGCTGAAACACATCGACCGCACAGCCCACTCGGATCAGTCGCATTAAGCGGATTATTCCCCACATAAGCGTACAAATTCCACTGGTCTTCATACCCAATCGGATCAACCTGCAGGAAGCGACCTAAGTCCGCGTCGTAATACCGTGCCCGGTAATAGTAGAGCCCAGTCTCAGGATCATACTTGCGACCGGTATAGCGGAACGGATTACCCGACGCGTCCCCAACCATCTCCACCCCAAATGGCGTGTAGAAGAATTGCTGGACGATATCGCCGGTATTGTCGGTTACCGCGAGGACATTTCCGAGGCGGTCTGCGAAGTAATACTGGGTATCGGTGTTAGTATTGTTGGCCGCATAGCTGGTCGATGAACCGCAATCTATCATCGCGATAGGCTGGTCGACGCCAGATCAGATAGGTGTGCCTGGCTTTGTCCTATTGGGTAAAATTGGTAACGCATCGCCTCTTCAAATGCGGATTTTATCCCTTTCAATAAAATCAGTTGATGTTGAGCTCATTTCGAGCTAATTTTACCGAATTCAATAAATCCGGTGATCAACATGACTGACGATCAAAAACAGATACGCCTCGCAGAGGTCGGGGGCAGGATCCGTAAAGTCCGTGAGGATCGTGGTTTAAACCTGCACGAGTTAGCGCGCCTTAGCGGTATAAGTGCGTCCGCCCTCTCCCTGATTGAAACGGGCAAACGCGATCTGCGGGTCAGTAGCCTTTATCGAATAGCAAATGCTTTGCGCATTGGCCCAGGAGACCTTCTTGATGATCAGGCAGTTAAACCATCCACTGACGAAATAGGTAGAAGTGAGAGTTATGACCTTGGGGATTACACGTGACCAACAAGGTTCAAGTCTGGTTCGATGATTTAGAGGTCGGCCAAATAACCGTCGCAGATAATGGCGAGCTCAGTTTTTCCTATGCCCAAAAGTGGCTTGCAACAAACGGTGTGTTTGCTCTGTCTTTGACACTGCCCCTCAAATCCGGGCCATTTCCCTCCAAAATAGTTTCCCCATGGCTCGCCAATTTATTGCCCGAAGAAGAGCAGCTGCGCGTCCTCACTCGATCGCTGGGCCTGAACCAAAATGACTCGCTCGCCGTGCTTAAGGAGATCGGCGGCGATACAGCTGGAGCCCTGTCCTTCGACATCCCGTCAAAACGTCAGGACTGGGCTTATACGCCACTGACTGATCTTTATGACACAACGAACGCAGAGGTCGCCCT
>JAQXCQ010000072.1 GCA_029251785.1 Maricaulis sp.
TTCTCAACACCCTGCAGTAACTGATCGAGGGTTTCTTTGGTCGGTTTCATATCGGTCGTGCTCCTTGGATAAAGATGCATGGACCAAATCACTCATACACAAAAATCTGGACGGTCCCCTCCGCGCTCCCCCTCCGCTCCCCCTCCGCTTCACTCCGCTTCACTCCGCTCAGCACCTCCCCCGCAGGCGGGTGAGGAAAGCGACTTTTTGACCAAACTCGGTCGACTTCGTTTCAGCGACCGTGCAAGTTGCATCCATGACATCCAAGCGCGACAAATATGCCAATTACGAGCCAGCTCCTTGGTGGTGGAGGCGCATACTCCCACCCATCGGCGCTTGGGTCATGGCGTGCCTTGCGGCAGCGACTGTCGCAGTATCCGGCGTGGCGCTGCAATCACTGATCAACACCGGGCATCTGCCATTCACAATGGCGAGCCCGATCTTGTTTCTAGTAACGATAGCCAGCGTTATGTTTTTGATGGGTTTGATCACGATCATTCCGTCGCCCATCATTGTTTGGTTAATGCGACGCACGCGTGTGAGGCGAGGAATGGCTGAGGTGATTGTTGCGGCAATGCTGGCGCTGGGGCTGTCGGTCCTGATCATCCCAATCTCAGGAATCGGTAGTATTGCAAGTTTCACCGCTGCGGGCGCCGCAGGCGGCTTCACCTACTGGCACTTCGCCGGTCGCCCGCGGCCGCCATACTAACGCCCCCGCTTGCCCAAAACGCCCCACACCGCTAAGCCCTGCACCTCACCTTTCAAGCAGGCATAACTCCCATGACCAAAGTACGCTTCGCGCCAAGCCCGACCGGTAAGCTTCACGTCGGTAATATCCGCACCGCCCTGTTCAATTATCTGTTTGCCCGCAAGGCCGGTGGAGTTTTTGTGCTGCGCATTGATGATACGGATCTGGAACGCTCGACGCAGGCTTTCGAGGACGGGATCCGCACCGATCTCAACTGGCTCGGCCTGAACTGGGATGAGACCTTCAAGCAGTCCGATCGCTTTGATGCCTATGACGCAGCCGCGCAAAAGCTCAAGGATGCGGGCCTGCTCTATGCCTGTTACGAGACCGGTGAAGAGCTGGATCGCAAGCGTCGCCTGCAAATGGCCAATAGCCAGCCGCCGGTCTATGACCGCTCCGGCCTGCGTCTGACCGACGCCGAGAAGGCCGCCTTCGAAGCCGAGGGCCGCAAGCCGCACTGGCGTTTCAAACTGTCGGGCAATCCGATCAGCTGGACCGATCTGGTGCGTGGCCCGGTGACGATCGAGACCTCATCCCTGTCCGACCCGATCCTGATCCGTGGCGATGGCAGCTATCTCTACACCTTGCCCAGCGTCGTCGATGATATCGACTACAAGATCACCGACATCATTCGCGGCGAGGACCACACCACCAATTCCGGTGCCCAAATCGAAGTGTTTGAGGCGCTCGGTGGCAAAGTGCCCAATTTCGGTCACCAGGCTTTGCTGGTCGGCGCGGATGGCGGCAAGCTGTCCAAGCGTCTCGGCTCGATGAGCATGGAAGATCTGCGCGGCGAAGAGTGCATCGAGGCGATGGCCGTCAATGGGTTGCTGGCCCGTATCGGTACGTCGGACCCGGTTGAGGTATTCCACGATATCGACGCGATACTGGTGGATTTCAGTCTCGACAAACTGTCGCGCGCGCCAGCCCGTTTTGATCCGGAAGAGCTGACTCGCCTCAATTCCAAAATCCTGCACACCACAGACTATGCGGATATCCAGATCCGCCTGACCGAGATCGATTGTGATGCCGGCGAGCAATTCTGGAATGCCGTGCGACCCAATCTGGAAAAACTCTCCGATGCACGGGCATGGTCTGATCTGGTAAAAGGACCTGTCACCCCGATTATCGAAGACGCCGAATTTGTTGCCAAGGCTGCCGACATGCTGCCCGATGGCGAGCTGGACGGTGACAGCTGGAGCGCCTGGACCGGTGCCATCAAAGAAGCGACCGGCCGCAAGGGCAAGCAGCTCTTCATGCCGCTGCGCCACGCTTTAACCGGCCAGCAGCGCGGACCCGAGATGGCGGTCCTGCTGCCGCTGATTGGCCACGACAAGGTCCAGGCCCGCCTGCGCGGCGAAAACGCCTGATATTACTGTCAAATTTCGATCAAGAACGAACACCCGGCATGGATCTCATGCCGGGTGTTCGTGACTAAAAGAATGAATGTGGTGACAAAATGTCAGGTAGTGTTGACATTTGTGTGTCGGTCTGTCAGGCTAACCTTACATTAAGTCACAACAACCTGATTGGAACGATTATGGACAAGAAATTTTGCGGCCCGATGCGACCTGTGGGCTGGTTGGCCCTTTTTGTGGCGATCTTCGTCGCCAATATGCCGGGCGCGCAAAGCCAGGAGCGGTTTGAGGTGTCTCGACACGGCGCTGCGTCGGAACAAACAATTATTCTCATTCCCGGTCTGGGATCGCCCGGCGATGTCTGGGCCGAAACTGCCGTTGGCCTCGGTGACAGCGCTGATACTCACATCATCTCCGTCGCTGGATTTGGCGGCGTGCCCGCGGCTCAGACAGCCGGTGAGGGGGACTTCATCGCTCCGCTGGTCACCGAGCTGGCGGATTATATCGACGCTCATCAGCTCGAGGATGTCACACTTGTCGGCCATTCGCTGGGGGCCCAGATTTCCCTGCAACTCGCCGCAACCCGTCCGGAGGCAATCACCAGCGTCCTCGTGATTGATAGCGCGCCCTTCTTTGCCCGTTTGTTCAATCCGACCGTCACGCCAGAGCAGGCCGCGGCCTACGGTCAGAGCATGGGCAGCCAAATGGCGGTGCTTCCACGCGAGCAATATCTGGGTTTCACTCGGCAGGGCCTCGCTGTTCAATCGATGACCCAGGAGGGGCAGGCGCGTGTCTATGGATATATGGAAGCCTCCGACCAGGGCAGTGTCGCCCGGGCTATGGCAGAAGTTGCGGGCGGCGATTTTCGTCCTGTCCTGCCAGGCGTGCGTGCTGACGTGACCGTCCTGGTCGCCTGGGCCGAACCCAGCCCAATGACGGCCGCGGATTTGTTGGCAGTCTATGCCGAGCAGTATGCCGGCCTTGCCGGGGCGACCATCAAAATCGTCGACGGCGCCCGCCACTTTATCATGTTCGACCAGAGCGATGTCTTTATGGCCGAATTACAAATCGTTCTGAGGGCGGCTGAACAATGATCAATCGGATCACTGGACCCGCAAGCCCGATTCATGCCGTAGATAACAAGCATTGGAGAGCCTCATGAAACCTGCCGTGAAAAAATACTTCTTCCAGTTTTTTGGCGCCATGGGCGCGTATGCCGGGGCACTGATCGGCTCGGTGATGGTGCTCGAGAACAATGAATTCAGCACCGCACTGACCGTCGTCATCGCACTGGTACCGATGATCCCGGTGTTCTTTGTGGGGCTCGCCATCTTTACCTTCTATCGCTCGATGGACGAGTTTCAGAAGCGGGTCCTGTCTGAGGCAACGATTGCGTCAGCGCTGGTCACCGGCTTTGGCACCTTTGCCTACGGTTTTCTGGAAGGCGCGATTGCGCTTCCCGACTTCCCGATCATCTGGATCATGCCCATGTTGATCGGTCTGCAGGGCGTGTTCGCCATGCTCTTAAAGTGGCGCTACCGATGAAAAATCGCCTGCGCGTGTTGCGCGCTGAAAAACGCTGGAGCCAGGCCGAGCTGGGAGACCGAGTCAATGTCTCCCGCCAGGCCATCAATGCGGTCGAAACCAGCAAGCACGACCCGTCACTCACTCTGGCCTTCGCGCTGGCCGAGGCCTTCGACCTTAAAATCGAGGACGTTTTCGATCCAAAGGGCGAGCCGGACTAGGGGGAAGGTGGCCGCTAGTTCGCGGTCTCGCTGGCCGCCGGGGCATCACCCATTGCGTCGAGTTGCTCGATCAAATCGGCAACCGCCTTGGCCGGATCTGATTCCAGGATGATCAGATCGGCCAGGCTTTGCGGTGTGAAGCCTTCGCGGACCGTGTGTTGGATCAAAGTGAGAAACGGTTCCCAAAAACCGTCCGAATTCAGGAAGACAACGGGCTTGTCGTGCAGGCCCAATTGCTGGCGGGAGACGACATCGAAGATTTCTTCCAGCGTTCCGGTGCCGCCGGGCAGGATCACGAAAGCGTCAGATTCGGCGATCAATTGGCTCTTGCGAATGGACATGCTGTCGACGACGCGCATCTCAACACCGTCCAGATAACCTTCTCGCGCGATCAAAAAATCGGGGATAATTCCCAACACCGGACCGCCCTGCGCGGCTGCTGTGGAAGCGGATATGCCCATCAAGCCCACATCCCCACCACCATAAACCAGACGCGCGCCTGCATTGGCGATTGCGTGGCCGACCTGTTCTGCGGCAAGCTGATAACTCTCACGTTCACCCAGACGGGATCCGCAGAAAACACCAATCGACCTTACTTTCGCCATCTAC
>JAQXCQ010000106.1 GCA_029251785.1 Maricaulis sp.
TGGGGCCGTGCTGTTCGGTGGAACCGATCGGGATGATGATGCCCTTGCAACGGGCCAGATAGGCATCGACTTCAGGCCAGGTGGCGTGGTGGAGCAGCATGGGCGTTTTCCTCGGGCAAATCTTTGGGCGAACAAAAGCGCGCCCGCGCGATTAGAGCAAGGACAAATAAGGTTCACTCAGTGCTTGCGGCTTTCGGAGCGGTAGATAAACGTCGCCAGCGCGGCGAGTAGAATTGTGCAGACGAGAATATAGTGCATTTTACGACCCCTGAACCCGCATCGCCCAAAGTCCCCGCGACACGACTACAGTCATGCACTATAAGTCCTGCACAACAGTAAATATGGGCATGGATTTGGTTCGATATTGTCGGTTTCGCGCTAACAGCTTCGTGATTGGCCAATCGGCGCGCTGCGCGCATGATGACAGGCTGATCTTTTGATTTTTGAAGGGGGACTTCGATGCGTACTCTGATGACAACTTCTATGGCGGCCCTTTTGCTGGCCTCTTGCTCACCCGCTGCGGATGAAGACATTGCAGCAAATGATGCTGTCATCGACGCGTCGGGCGAAGATATGGGCACTCCAATCTCCGAGGCAGCGGTTGAAGTCGCCGACACAGACGCGGTTACACGCGCGATCGCCGATGCGTCCCGCCCGGAAGAAGATCGGGCCCTGGATGAATTTCGCCTCCCCGGTGACGTCATGAATTTTGCCGGTGTGACCACGGGCTGGCGCGTCGCCGATATTGTCCCCGGTGGCGGCTATTACTCCCGCGTTCTTTCAACCGCCGTGGGCGAAAGTGGACATGTCGTCGCGTTTAACCCGGATTGGGTTGCCCAGGCTTATACCGAAACCAATACCCGGCAGATCGAACTGGCCGATTCACGCGCCAATATGACTCATATGATTAATGCGCTGGAAGCGTTTAATGCCGAGATGGATGCGCCGCTGGATGCGGTGTTCATGGTATTATTCTACCATGACACGTTTAACTCTACGCCGACCCGGCCCGAGACGGATCGCGCGGCCATGAATAGCCAGATTTTTGACTCGCTGCGCCCGGGTGGTGTTTATCCGGTCGCGGATCATGCCGCTGTCGACGGCTCGGGCTCTGACGCGACCGATACATTCCATCGGGTCGATGCAGCCTTGGTTATCGAGGAAATCACCGCCGCCGGGTTTGTTCTCGATGGGCAGAGTGACATGCTCGCTAATGCCGAGGATACGCGCGAGGTCGGGGTCTTTGACTCGAGCATACGCCGCCGAACAGACCGGTTTGTCCTCCGCTTCCGAAAGCCGGAATAACCGAAACGCGCCCATAGAGCGCTCTTAAAACAAAACGGGGCGGCGCTGGTATAGCGCCGCCCCGTTTTTTGTAAGACCTGTCTGGGTCAGGCAGCATCAAGCGATCTCTTGAACGCGTTGATTTCCTCATCGAGACGGGATGCAGACTGATTGAGCTCGGCGGAAGCCAGGGCGAATTCATCGGCGGCCGCTGATGCCCGTGCGGCGGTTTCATTGACGTTGCTCATATCTGCGGTCACCTCAGCAGTCGCGCCCGCAGCCTGTTCGGCCAGCTTGGCGATTTCTTCGGTGGCAAAGCTTTGCTCGGTGAAGGCACCGCGGACACTGTCGGATGACGCGCGTAACTCGGCGATGATCTCAGCGATGCGGGACAGAGCCGATGCCGCGCCACCGGAGGCGCCGCGCATGGCGTCGATCCGGCCACCAATTTCGCTGGAAGCGGTGGTGGTCTGTTCGGCCAAGGCCTTGACCTCGGAGGCCACAACGGCAAACCCCTTGCCGGCTTCACCGGCGCGCGCCGCCTCGATGGTGGCGTTGAGGGCCAAAAGATTGGTCTGCTCGGCAACACCGGAGACCATTTGCATAATGTCTTCAATTTCCTTGGCGGCCTGTTGCAGCTCGTCGATCGAGCGACCCGCCCCTTCGGCTTCCGCAGCAGCGCGCTCGGAGACTTCGTCCGAATTTTTCAGAATGCGTGCGACTTCCGTGATGGAGGCCGACATTTCCTGCGCGGCGGCGGCGACGGACTGGACGTGATTGCTGGTTTCGCTGGCTTTTGTGGAGGCACCCTCTGCGCTGACCTGCGTATTGCCCGCGTCGGTATGCAACTGTGTGGCCAAGGTTTCTACTTGTTGAGCCGCACCACCAACACCGCTGGCGACGGTGCGCATGGCACCTTCGAATTCCTCAGCGATTTCAGCAATCGCCGATTGACGTACGTCGATTGCAACTTTGCTTTCTTCTTCGTGCTTTGTGACTTCTTCAACGGCCACTTGAACCTCTTCGACTTCACGCGCACTCGATTCGGCGTCAGCGAGTGCCAGAGCGGTCTGATAGGTCATCCAGATGAGTGCGCCGGCCTGGGCAACGACAATCGCGGCGTGGAAAAGAACGCGCGTAAAGTCAGCGCCCTCGGGGAAGACAGCCCAGGGCAGCATAAAATTGAAGGCCAAATGATGCACCGCTGTCACGGCAGCGGCTGCAATAATCGCACGCCAATCCAGCATGGTAACTGACACGGCCAGGGCAGCGAAGAACATCATGTGCATGTCAATCTGCCAGGACGCACCCGACATCATGTAGACCATCGTAGCGGGCAGAGCGACCAGGCCCGCACCGGTCGTCATACGGGACATGTCGGTATTTGGCGCTGTCCGCCAAGTGAAAAAGCCGACCGCCGCGACAAGTGCAAGCAGAACCGTGCCAGGCAACAACCGATCCGGCGCCGCGAAGAATGCAATGAGCGGATAGAGTACAACCGACGCGCCGATGAACATTGTCAGGGCTTGCTGAGCTTGATTGCGTAGTTGGTCGAGACGATTCATGTCGATGTTCCACTCATAGATGTTGAACGCGAGAATAGGGTCTGGTCTGTCTTGGCCAGCAGGCAACCACCCAAAACATTCGGGGGCAGCAATAACAGGGCACCTGCCTGCCGAAGGGAGCGGGCGGCGGTAATTGTGGGAAGTTGAACAATGGCGATATTGCTTGTCGCCCCGATGCGGATCACCGAGAGATCAACACCGGCCGCCGCTTGCAGAACGTCAGCTTCAGTCCACCCCGGCGGGAAAATAGCCGCAGCCGCCTCGCCCTCAACGGGTTCAAATAATATCAGAAGTGGCGCGCTTATAACCGCAAGCCCGACCATAATGGCCGGCAGAATTGCGCGGAAATTTTGCAGCAAACGAATCAAGACCATTATCCCGATAAACCAGTGCAGATAAGGCCGGAATAAGGTTAACTAAAGTTTGCGATACCGGGATTTGGGGCGCAATCAATCGGTATTGAGTCGCCCATAGATAACGCTGTCCCGAACCCCAATATGCGTTTCCCACTGGGCCCGATGACACCCCTCATATTGAAAACCCAGAGATTTCATTAGTTTAATTGAGGGAATATTGTCGGGATCCGCATCAGCATAGATGCGCCGAAGTGCTCGGCTTGAGAATCCATGTGCGATCGCCGCCTCACACGCCTCCCGGGCATATCCATTTCCCTGCGCATCCGGCCGTAACATATAGCCGATTTCTGCAACATTCGGCTTGCGGTCCATCAAAATCACCCAACCAAGCGCTTCATCCGGCGTGCTTTGACGTGCGAAAGCAAAACAGACCGCGGCCGGGGGATCGATATTGTAGCGCAGATATTCTCGCACGCTCTCAATGCCTTCCAGAGGTGCGCGACTCCAATATCGCATATTTTTCTCGTCAGACAGAGCGGGGGCGAGCCATTCGGCATCCTCCAGGGCCATCGGCCGAAGCAATAATCGCTCAGTCGTCACAAGCGGCGCCGGGACGCCCGTTTTAGGAAGGGCCAGCTTGTCGGCCAATACCGTCAGGCGCGTTTCATCGAAATGGGTCTCGATGCAATCCTGCATCACGGCGAAGCAAGAATTGTCACGCACGCCGGTCGCGCCACACTCTGACCGGGCTTGCTCGCTTGGCCAGCGCGCATAGGACCAGAACACGCCATCGCCGGCGTCGTGTAGACAGGCTCCGTGGGAACCACACATGTCATGGATCATTGTCGTGCCGGCAGTCCAGGCCTCGACAAACTCAGCCTCGCGACCGGATTTTATTTTCCAGCGATACAGGACAGCAAAGGTCATGGAGCGATGACTAAACAAGCCCGTCAAAAATGCCAAGCGACAACGCGCCAATCCTCAAGATCGCGGCGGCGGCTAAAGTCCCGGATCATCTCCACGCCGCAACCAGCCCGTTACGGCATAACGAGCGGATGTGACATAGGGAGCGACTACGCTGACGGCATGCTCCGTTGGGACACGCAGCACACTGAGCGCGTTAGAGGTTGGGCGATAGGCGGCTTCGACATGCCCGTCCGCGTCGTAGAATTGTAGCTGTCCGCCCCAATCCGGGCGCCAGTCCGGCGTCATATTGAGCACATAGGCGGCGACGCGGTTTTTGCCGTCGATATTATCGTCGTGCTGGGTGAGGAAATGACCGGCGCGATAACGCGTCACCTGGGCATCAGCAAAGCCGATATCCCAATCATTGAGCATGGTCCGGGCAAAGCCGAGAAAGTCCTCACCATTGAGAAATTCAAACAGTTTTGCCAGCATCGGTGCTTCAGTCTGGGCGCTGCCTGCATGCCAGCGATCATAGAGGGGATAGCTGTCAAACAGGTATTGGAAACCTTCACGCGCCTGGCGGCCCACCTCTTCATTGAAGGCGGCTTTTTGCGCGAATTCGAGTGCGTCAATGCCCGCCGGGTCGAGATCGGCATGTTTGCCCTTGATCCGGGTTTGAAGGCTCCACAGGGCGAGCTCTTCAAGCGCCTTGGCCAATTGCTTTGCGGCGCCCGGGGCCAGAATTCCGGGCACTCTGACCCGACGGTCTGCCGCCATACGGGCCGCGACGTCTGCGGGTTTCAACTGGGTAGAGAGACGCATCGAGGATCCGTTCACGCTGCTGATTGCAAACGGAGTTTGGGGTGAATTGGCGAGCAGGAACAGGCCGGACACTGGTGTTAATTGTCGCACCTCAAGCGATAACCAATCAGGGATTTGCCTGTTCAGCTTGCAGGCGTTGCTTGCGCAGGACTGAGGCGCGAACTTTTTCGCTCTCCGACTTTAGCTGACCACAGGCCGCAAAAATATCGCGGCCTCGCGGTGTGCGGATTGGCGAGGAGAATCCGGAGGCGTTGAGCAAATCGGCAAACTTTTCGATCTGGTCGTAATCGGAGCACTCATAGGGACTGCCGGGCCACGGATTGAACGGGATCAGATTGATCTTGGCCGGGATGTCCTGGAGCATTTTGATCAGGGCCCGCGCTTCGGCCAGGCTGTCATTGACGCCCTTGAGCATGACGTATTCGAAGGTCACACGCTTGGAATTGGACAGGCTGGGATAGGAGCGGATCGCATCGAACAGTTGATCCAGCGGGTATTTTTTGTTGAGTGGCACCAGCTCGTCGCGCAGTGCGTCATTGGTGGCGTGCAGGGAAATCGCCAGCATGGCATTGGTGCGCTCGCCGATCTCCTTGATGCGTGGCACGACGCCGGACGTGGAGACTGTGATGCGGCGCCGGCCAATGGCCATGCCCTCTTCATTGGACAGGATATCAATACTGTCGGCGACATTGTCGACATTGTAGAGCGGCTCGCCCATGCCCATGAAGACGATATTGGTGATCTGGCGGTTTTCCTGCGTGGTCGGCCATTCGCCCACATCATCACGCGCGATCATCACCTGGGTGACGATTTCCGCAGCGGTCAGATTGCGCACCATGGCCTGGGTGCCGGTGTGGCAGAAGGTGCAATTGAGCGTGCAGCCCACCTGGCTTGAGACGCAGAGCGCGCCGGTCTTTGAGACGTTGGGAATAAACACCGTCTCACACTCAACGCCCGGGGCCAGCTCGATCAAATATTTACGCGTGCCGTCCTTGGAGACCAGACGCTCGATGACGCGGGGGCGGTCCAGCGTATAGGCCTCGGCCAGCTGGGCGCGCAGAGCCTTGGAGACATTGGTCATGTCGTCAAACGAGCGTACGCCGGCATTATAGATCCAGCCCCATAATTGCTGGGCGCGCATTTTGGATTTTTTCTCATCAACACCCAGGGCGATGACCGCTTCGCGCAATTGCGCCTTGCTCATCCCGGCCAGCGAGGGCTTGCTCGGCGCGGCCGGAACAGAATCCTCAATGCGCGGAGCATTGGGGTTGGCGGCATCAATATTGAGCGCATTGG
>JAQXCQ010000107.1 GCA_029251785.1 Maricaulis sp.
TGGTTTATGACCATTCTGGTCACTGGAGCGGCAGGCTTTATCGGCTCTCACGCATGTGAGTGGTTGCTGGAGCGGGGTGAAGAGATTGTCGGCATCGACAATCTCAATGATTATTACGATCCGGCCTTAAAGCATGCCCGCCTTGAACGCCTTGAGGCGCGAGATGGTTTTCGCTTTGAAAAGCTGGACCTCGCCGACAATGAGGCCTTCTTGCAATTGGTATCGGAAGTTCGCCCGGACCGGATACTCCACCTCGCCGCACAGGCGGGGGTTCGCTATTCTCTTGAAAATCCCTTTGCCTATGCGCGCTCGAACCTGACGGGCCATTTATCGGTGCTTGAAGCAGCGCGTTTGCTCGGCGATGATCTCAAACACCTGGTCTATGCGTCATCAAGCTCGGTTTATGGCGAACGCTCCAATGTCCCATTCCGCGAGGAAGATGCCGCCGACACGCCGGCCTCGCTCTATGCCGCGACAAAACGGTCCGACGAGATGATGAGCTCGTCTTATGCGAGCCTGTACGGGATACCAGCCACCGGGATGCGCTTCTTCACCGTCTACGGCCCCTGGGGCCGCCCGGACATGGCCTATTGGTCGTTTGCCGAAGCCTTGCTCGAGAAGCGCTCGATCAATGTCTTCAATAATGGCGATATGGAACGCGACTTCACCTATATCGACGACATCATCGATCCGCTATTGCGCGTTCTGGTGGATGATCCCAAGCGGGGCCGTCACGAGGTCTACAATATTGGTGGTTCATCGCCGGTACGTCTGATGGACATGATCAGCGCGTTAGAACGCGCCTTTGGCGATACCGTTGAGAAGATCATGCTGCCCATGCAGCCGGGCGATGTGACGACCACCTATGCGGACATCACCAAGCTGAAAGCCGATTACGGCTATGAGCCGACAATCCGGATCGAGGAAGGTCTGCAGCGGTTTGCAGACTGGTTTGCCACCTGGCGCGGCCGCAACGTCTGATCGGGCCGCAACAGGAGTGCGAACAAAATTTCCGCTGCAATAGGTCACATTGCATTTTGGGTCTCGGTTTGTAGTCGAACGCCCGCCATTTATACGATTAACGCCGGCATAAAGAACTTGATACGAAATCTTGTTTCAAAATAAAGACGGCCAAAGGAGTTCTCGTGAAGGGTATTATTCTAGCTGGTGGGAGCGGAAGTCGTCTCGCCCCGTTAACAACTTGCACTTCAAAGCAATTGTTGCCGGTATTCGACAAGCCAATGATCTATTACCCGCTCTCTGTTTTAATGCAGTCCGGGATAAGAGAAGTTTTGCTCATAACAACTCCTGTCGATCAGGACCGATTTAGAGCTCTTTTGGGAGATGGCAGTTCGTTCGGCATTGAACTAAGTTATGTCGTGCAGACCGAACCACGAGGTCTCGCGGATGCATTTATTCTCGGCGCAGATTTCATTGGTTCCGGACCCGTAACACTCATTTTGGGTGATAATCTATTTCATGGAGACGGGTTGTCCACGATGCTTCAGGACGCGCAGGCGTCAAATTCTGGAGCGACAATTTTTTCCTCTCACGTGGATCGGGCCGAACGCTATGGTGTGGTTTGCCTTGATGGCACCGGGAAACCTGTTTCAATAGAGGAAAAGCCAAGGGTACCAAAATCCAATCTCGCTGTTACGGGATTGTATGTTTACGACAACAGCGTTTTGGGGATCGCAAAAACGGTAAAACCTTCTGCCCGAGGTGAGCTGGAAATCACGGATGTAAACCGCAGCTACATGCTGCAAGGGTCGCTCAGCGTGACACAGCTAAGTCGCGATATTGCATGGCTGGATACCGGAACGGCGGAAGCGCTATTGGAGGCGTCGGAATTCGTGCGATCTCTTCAACACCGCCATGGCTTACAGATAGCCTGCCTTGAAGAAATTGGACTGCAAAGAGGATGGTTGGATATACAAATGGTTGAGAAAGCCTCCAGCCTCACTCGCTCCTCCGGGTACGGTATTTATCTTCAAAAGGTATGTGACAATTACAAAAAATAAGCTAATCGGGGACATCAGGCAGGTGATGGGGCCAAGCATTCGCGATATCTCTAGCCGCGCCTCTCTAATGGCAGATCGCTTGAAGCGATGAGCCATTACCGTATTTCGCCGACTGATTTCCGGCAGGCCTGTAAGTAATAGCTGAGCGGGTCAGGGACGGCCGATGCTGAAATATTCCAACCCAGCCGCTTTTGCTTCATCAGCGGAATATATATTGCGCAAATCAACCATGACGGGCGATCTGAGCGAGGTGCAAATCCGCTTCAGGTCCAGTGCGCGGAATTCGTTCCATTCGGTAATGATCACCAGTGCGTCAGCATCCTCGACGGCCATATACGGCCCGGAGACATAATCCACATCCGAGAAGTGCTTTTCTGCTTCAAGCGTTCCTGCCGGATCAAAGGCGCGGATCTTGGCCCCTGCGGCTTGCAGCGCAGGTAGAATGTCCAAGCTGGGAGCGTCGCGCATATCGTCGGTATTGGGCTTGAAGGTTAGGCCGAAAACGCCAATAGTTTTGCCCTTAACATCACCGCCGCAGGCCGCGATGACTTTGCCGGCCATGGCGCGTTTGCGCGCGTCATTGACGTCGACTACGGTTTCGATAAGGCGCAGCGGAGTGCCTGCGTCCTGAGCTGTGCGTGTCAGCGCCAGAGTATCCTTGGGGAAGCATGAACCGCCATAACCCGGGCCCGCATTGAGAAACTTGTTTCCGATCCGATTATCAAGGCCGACACCCTTGGCGACTTCTTGCACATTCGCGCCGACTTGTTCGCACAGATCAGCGATCTCGTTGATGAAGGTGATCTTCATGGCGAGGAAGGCGTTCCCGGCATACTTGATCAGCTCAGATGTGCGACGTTCGGTAAACACGATCGGTGTCTCATTGAGAAAGAGCGGACGATAGATGTCATGCATCACAGTCCGCGCGCGCTCATCATCGGTGCCAACAACAACGCGATCAGGGCGCTTGAAATCATCAATCGCCGCGCCCTCGCGCAGGAATTCCGGATTAGACACGACGGCAAAATCAGCGTCCGGCCGCGCTTCTCGAATGATGCGCTCCACCTCGTCACCCGTGCCAACCGGTACCGTCGATTTGGTGACGACGACGGTATAGCCATCCATCACTTCCGCGATTTCCTTGGCGGCGGCGTAGACAAAGCTTAAATC
>JAQXCQ010000114.1 GCA_029251785.1 Maricaulis sp.
CTGGTTGAAGACGATGAGGGGCTGGCGCCGCTCGTCGTTCGACATCTGTGTGAAAGCGGGCTGGAGGCTGATTGGGCCGCCTCGGCGGAGCTGGCACAGGAACGCCTCGACAGCGATCAGAGCTATGATCTGGTGGTGCTGGATGTGATGTTGCCGGGTGAGGACGGGCTGTCGTTTTGCCGCCGGATCCGCAAGACGCATGATTTGCCGATCATTATGGTGACGGCGCGGGGTGAGACCTCAGATCGTATTCGCGGGCTCGAGATTGGCGCGGATGATTACCTGCCCAAACCATTCAGCCTGTGGGAGCTCGAAGCGCGTATTCGCGCCCTGCTGCGCCTGTGTGGGCGGATGCGGGCGCAGGACGATCCGGCCAGCACACGCGAGCTGGGCGATATTCTGATCGATGCGGACAATCGCGCCGTGCAATGGCGCGGCAAGCCGATCGAGCTGACGCGCAGCGAGTTTGATATTCTGGACCGGCTGACCCGGCATCCCGGCTCGGTGCTGACGCGGGAGCAATTGCTCAATTGTGTGCGCGGCGGTGAGACGGAGGCGTTTGACCGGGCGATTGATACGCATATTTCCAATTTACGCCAGAAGCTGGAAGTGGACCCCAAGACACCGCAGCGGCTCAAGACGGTCTGGGGTGTGGGGTATAAATTTACATGACTCGTTTTCGGCTCAGCCTGTTCCAGCACATCTATCTGCGCGTCATCGCGATTATCGCGGCATCGCTTGTGGGGATGATGGCCTACACCTATTTTCACCAATATTCGGCGATGGTGAATTTGTGGCAACAAGACCTGCAACAAGAAGCGGACTGGCTCGCAGCGCACTCACGGGCAACGGCGTCGAGCGAACAGATCGCAGACGCGTGGCGAAATATGCACGATGGCGTGCGCTTGCAGATATATGACGCGGACGGCGCTTTGCTGGCCGACAGCTTCTCCGGTATTCATGGGCGCGCGTTGGACGAGAGTTTGACCATTAGCGCGCGTTCCGAGCGTATTCTCGACCCCGCGGGCGGTTCTCTGGTGCTTTCCCGCTTGCGGCCTGGCGCGTTCAGTGGACAGTCTGGGCTAGTCGTCACGACTTTGATCCTGTTCCTGCTGGCGGGCGCGCTGTTGTGGCCGCTGACCCGGCATGTCACGTCAATTTTTGTTCGCTTATCCACCCTGGCATCGCGTGTCGCCGAGGGGCAGTTTGGTGCGACAATACCTGAACAGGGCGACAAGGATTTGCGGGCTCTGATTGCGTCATTCAACGCCATGTCGCGGCGCCTGAAAGATGCCGAAATTCGAAATCACAAACTGCTGGTGGATGTCTCGCATGAATTCCGCTCGCCGCTGGGGCGGATGACGGCGCTGCTTGATACGCTGCAGCGCCATCCCGAGGAATCCGAGGAATTGATGGGACGGTTGCGCGGTGAGCTCAGCTTGCTGGACCGACTGACCGGAGATGCCCTCAATGATGCGCGTTTCAAACCGGAGACCAGTGCGCTGGAATTGGAGGCAGTCCATCTGGGCAGCTGGGCTCAGAGTGCCTTTGAGCGTCTGATGGCAGGTGGCGGTGATTTCGCCGGGCGGTTCAACATCACGAATTCGGCGGGTGATTGCCGCGTTAAAATTGACACGCAACGGATCATGCAAGTGCTCGGTAATCTGGTGGATAATGCACGCAGAGCGCTTGATGATCGCCCCGCTGGGGTAATTGATCTGGAAGCGAGTGTGGATGAGACCAATGCCATGCTTCGGATCACCGATAATGGACGCGGCATAGACATTGATGACATGCCGTTTGTGTTTGATCGGTTTTTTCAGGCCGGCTCCCAAAATGAGGGTTCGGGACTGGGTCTGTCGATCGCTCGGGAATTAACGCAGGCGCATGGCGGCGACCTTGTGCTCGAGGCCAGACCCGGCGGTGGGGTGATCGCGGAAATTCGTTTGCCGATTCATCCTTTGGGTGCAAATTAGTATTATTATTCAGTGTATTACACGCCTACACTTTCCCGACATTTGCCGCAAACTCAGCTGACATGATGGCGCCAGGCTTCTTCCAAACCCCGGAAGGAGACCCTTATGAGTACAGTTATTCAGCTACAGTCCGCGTCCAAGACCTATTCGGTCGACAAGCGGGACATCACCGTCTTGCAGCCCACTGATCTGACCGTCGAGCGCGGCGAGTTTATCGCCGTGACTGGCCCCTCAGGGTCCGGCAAATCGACCCTACTCAATCTGATCACTGGCATCGACCACCCTACGGGTGGGATGGTGATTGTGGACGGGCAGAATTTCGGCGGTCTGTCGGAGAGCAAGCTGGCGCATTTGCGCGGCAAGCTGGTGGGTATTGTGTTTCAGTTTTTCCAGCTGATCCCGACCCTGACATCACTTGAAAACATCGTCCTGGCGATGGATTTGGTGGGTGCGATACCCGGCGGACAACGCCGCAAGCGGGCGATGACTTTGCTCGAGCAAGTGGGTGTCGGCGAGCAGGCCAACAAGCTGCCCTCGCGCCTGTCAGGCGGCGAGCAGCAGCGCGTGGCGATTGCCCGCGCCCTGGCCAATGACCCATCCGTGCTGATCGCCGATGAGCCAACCGGCAATCTGGACAGCGTCAATGCGGAGAAAGTGCGGGCGATCTTCGCACAATGCGCTGCGGACGGCCGCACCGTGATTGTTGCAACGCACGATCCACGCGGTTTGGAACAATTTGATCGTGTGATCAAAATCAGCGATGGCGTGACCACGGAAACACCGCGCACTGTCGTCTCAGCACCGGTGGCGGCACAATGATTTCCCCGGCCCTGAAAAAGGTATTTGCCGACTTCACCACGCGGTGGAGCCGTTCTTTGATGACGCTGGCGGGACTGGTGATCGGCATATCTGCCGTGATCGGCGTCGCCTCGGCATTTCTTATTCTCAATGATGATTTGCAGGAAAATTTCGTTCGAACGACGCCGCCCAATGTCTCGGCGGTGGTGGGTGAGCTGACGTCTGACCAGGTGCAACGTTTGGCTGGCATCCCCGGTGTGGAGGCGGTGGAGGAGCGTCGTGCAACCCTGGTCCGGCTCGAAATCCGGCCGGATGTCTGGTTCAACACGATGCTGTTTGTCGTGGAAGATTTCGACGATATGCGCATCGCCACGATCGATCCGGAAACCGGTTCCTGGCCTGCGATGGACGGCGAAGTGCTGATCGAGCGTGATGGCCGTTACTATATCAACACGCAGTTTGGCGAGCAGATGAATTTCCGCTTCAGTGACGGCACAGAGCGCGCGCTGACTTATACCGGTCAGGTGCATGATGCCGGGCAGCCCCCCACGCATATGGAACGTCTGATCTATGGCTATATCACTCGGGCGACCTATGACAGCTGGGGTCTGGATAACCAATACACACGTCTTTTGATGACGGTGACGGATGAGGCACAAGCCCTTCCCGAGCCGCAATCGGAAGCGGCGTCGATGCATGCCGCTCCCGAACCGGATTCCCGCGCGCAATACGCCGCGGACCATTTGATCCCGGTGATGGATTTCATGGGCAAGGAATTTGTCACGGCATCGGTCCTGGATGCGGAAAACCACCCACACAAATTCCAGATGGTGTCGATCATGGCTCTGCTGACGGGGCTGATGCTCACGGCAATGACCTTGTGTGCGGCCCTGACCATCAATCTGATTGATTCCATCCTGACCGCGGAAATTCGCAATATCGGTGTGATGAAGGCGATTGGCGGACGTCATGGCCAGATCCTGCGACCCTATCTTCTGGGCATGGGTGCGCTGGGAGGCCTGGCGGCGATGATTGGCCTGTCCTTCGCGTTGAATTTTGGCCGCGGTCTGGCGGACATTGCCGCCCGCATGATCAATTTCAACATTCTGACCGAGACCGATCCGATCTGGCTGGCACCGTCGATGGTCGCTCTGGGCATGGTGATCCCGGTCCTTCTGACCTGGTGGCGGGTTGACCAGGCGATCCGAAAGCCGGTGCGTGTGGCGTTGCAAAATGACGCGCATTTGCAGACCGGCTCCTCGCAGCTTCACTTTACGCGCACGATCGGCTGGATACCGCTGGTGCCACGCATGGCCCTGCGCAATCTGTTCCGTTCGCCGCGGCGGACCGGACTGACCGTGATGATGGTGGTGGTGGGGATTATTTCCTTCCTGATGGCCGCCAATATCCGTTCCTCCCTGTTGGACACGGTGGATGCGGTTGACCGGACCCAGCTGGCCAGTGTTGTCGCGAGAACCCGGACGCCGGTGGACACCGATGCCATGGACCAATGGCTGACCCGCTATGACGAAATCGAGTCGGTTGAATACTGGACCACCCGAATGAGCGAAATGCTGGAAATCGGCGAGTCGGTCGGTCGTAATCAGGCGATCAATTTTGTCCCCGAAGATATGGCCATGCTGGTGCCCGATATGATGGAGGGTGAATGGCTGAGCGCGGATCGCCCATCCGGAATTGTCATCAGCACTCTGATGCATATCGATGAAGGCATGGAGGTTGGCGATGTCATGGACATCAAGGTTGGCGGTGAGCGGACCTCGGTAACTGTCATCGGCGTGGTCAAGGAATTTGGTGGCGGAGCCGTGTATGGAACCGAAGCTCTGGCGAGCACGCTGGGGCTGGATACCGAAGCCTCGAATGCCATCCTGATCCGTCTGCGCGATCGTTCGATGCTGACGCAAATTCGCTTCGGTCGTGCCCTGGAAACAGCGATGCTGGCGGACGATTGGAGTGTGTTCGCCGTGAGCACAAACAGCGATCTTGAAGCTGTGATCTCCGGACATCTCGACATCATTGCCCGTGCCCTGGAGGTTGTCGCCGTGGTGATGCTGGCGGTGTGTGCACTGGGTCTGGCTTCTTCGACCAGTGTCAGCGTGATCGAGCGCACCCGCGAGATCGGCGTGCTCAAGGCAATAGGCGGGCGTGGTGGCGCGATCCGGGGGATATTCCTCTGGGAAGCGGTGTTTGTCGCCCTCATCGGGTGGGGCATTGCGACCGTGCTTGCGCCGATACCAAGCGAAATCGTGTCGACCAATTTCGGCATTGTGATGGTGCAATACCCGTTCAATTACAAAGCCGAAATCTGGAGCATTCCGATGGCCGCTTGCATTGCTCTGATCATCGCCATCCTGGCCAGCATTTTGCCGGCCCAGGCGGCCGCACGGCACTCGGTAAGAGAGGCGATCCAGTCGGTCTGATGACGTGTCTTACGTCCTTGAAAACAAATTCAATCAAAACCTTTTGAAAGGAAAACCAATGAAATATTCAATTCGAAATATCGCCCTGGCTGGTGGTGTAATGCTCGCGCTCATGGCCGACGCTCCGGCCCAGGCCCAGATCGTTGCCGAGGCCGAACTGACGCGTGGCTCGAAGGGGCATTTTCTGACCGAGATGATGATCAATGGTCAGGGGCCGTACACGGTGCTGGTCGATACGGCTGCGTCCGCGACATTCCTGATGCAAACGACCGCGGGTGCGTTGGGGCTGACCGAGACTGGCGGCCATGGCGGCATGGCGCAGACGGCGACGGGCCAGGTTGAGATCACGCTCTACAATCTGGAGTCTCTGGTCTTTGATGATTTAGATTTTGGTGCAGTCCGCGTTGTCGGTGCGCCGGCGGACCACCCCGATCTGGCGATGGATGGCGTGGATGCGATTATCGGCGCTGATCTGCTCGGCGACTATTTGCTCGAGTTTGACCAGAGCAATGGCCAGATCCGTTTGCATGAAAGCGCGGCAGAACTGACCTCAAACATGGATGACTGGATCGAAGTTCCGGTGCGCTCGGGGATTGCGGGATTGCTGTTTACCGACGTCACGGTCAATGAAGCGAACGTCGCCGCCTTGATCGATACCGGTGCGTCGCGCGTGATCGTCAACATGTCGACGGCGCAGGTGGCCGGATACCGTCACGGGGATCCGCGCGCCAGCATGGATGATCCTCTAATCGGTTTTGGCGGTACGCAATCACAGGCTTTCAAGGTTACCGGTGCAGATCTGGAATGGGGTGATTTGATCCGCGAAGACCAAACCATCACCATCTCTGAAACGCCGGTTTTTGATGCGATTGGTTTGTCGGACGGACCGGCCATGATTGCTGGCGCGCCACTTTTTGGTCAGCGTGATTTTGTCATCGACTATACGCGTATGGCGGTCTGGATTTCCCCCCTAGAGGTTCAGTGACGCCGTAACCGCCCGCATGGGCGCGCGGTAATTGGTCCCTAGATATTGTCGCTCGCCTTCGGGTGATGGAGCTGTTCGGCAGCCGCCGGACAGCTCCTTTTTTTAAATCGGCACAAAAAAACGCCCCGCAGTTTGACTGCGAGGCGTTTCAGTTTGGGGTATTCGGTAAGGCTTAGAATGCAGCCTGTACGCCGAACAGGAATACATCTGTTGTGGCGTCACGCTCGGACCAGGTCGCGCCAGCTGGCTGGTTGCCACCGCTGACGAAGTTGAGCGGTGCCCAACCATCGACATGGATGTATTCGCCAAACATGTTGACGCCCGGTGCGACGTCATAGGCGACGCCAGCAACAAACTGGTTCTGGCGTTCCCATGGTGCGCCATCAGGGCCGGCGATGAAGCGTGAAAATTCGAGTGACAGCATCACATCGCTCTTGTGACCCATATCGATAGCAGTGCGGCCACCGAGGGTGAATGCCTGGGCTTCATGCGCTTCAAATCCGGCAAGCGGATGTGGTGCCGGGAATGGAACCTGTGTGCCCGGCCATACCTCGGTCGTGGAAGCAAATTCGCCCAGCAGCTCGAAGCCACCGAGATTCATGCGGGAATACACGGAATAGGCCGGGTTGTTGTCCTGACACGGTGTGAAATGCGTGATTGGATAGCTCTGACAGTATGCGCTGCCGTGTGTGTAGCTGGCACCGAGCATGACGGAGTTTCCGCCGCCCATGTCCGCTGTGTAGTTGGCGTCGACCGCGAAATTGTTGAGGCGTGATGGAACACTGGTGTTCTCAACAGGTGAGTTGTGAGCCCGGAACTGGGCACCGCCCTGAATCGCCATTGCGCGCAGGTTGAAGCCGTTCTCAGTGTAGCCAACCATACCACCGTAGGCGAGGCCAGCAAAGGAATGCCAGTTGGAGGAGTTGGTGAACGGGCTGACCGTGTCGTTGAGGCCGAATGGTGTGTCCATCTTACCGATTGCGGCATAGACGGGCGATTCATTCAGATCGCCCCACATGACGTAGGCGCGGCGCATCTGAACGACATTGCGGCCCAGAGCCGTGATTGTACCCTGACCAAAGCTTTGTTCCGGATTGTAGAGCATTTCAACATAACCGGTGATGTTGTCGCTCAGACGGGCCGTCATCGCCAAATTGGCGGAGTGAACGACCATTTCGGAAACGGTTTCACCAATCTGGTTGTTGGAGGTTGGGTGGCGCATCAGCCAGCCAAATTTGCTGTCGGTGCTGGCGGTCTGATAGTTGGCCAGAACGGTGACGCCACCGCCCAGTGTGACCCGGTTGTGCAGCTCGCCGTTTTGCAGGGCTTCCAGCTGGGTCAGCATGTGGGTGTTGGTGTTTTCAGCGTGGTCCAGAACGGAGTAGCTGTATTCGGCATTGGTGCCGACAAGGCCGCGAAGTTCGGATATAGATTCGATGGCGACCGGGGCGTCATCATTGTGGGCGACGTGGATCATTTCATGACGATCGCCATGGTGGGCCTGATGATCACCGTGGTGCTCCACTGTGACTTCAACGTCGTGGCGTTCCTGGGAAGCGGCGCGGCTGGCGGCCAGCATTTCCATCAGCTCGCGGTTGGCGGCTTCAAGCTGCATGATCCGCGCTTCGAGCGTGTCGAGGCGATCATCGGTACTTTGAGCGAAGGCCGGTGTGGCGAGCAAGGCCAGTGTTAAGGCGCTGGCTGCGCAGGTGAATTTGGCAAATTTCATTGTGTCCCCTCCGTTTGAATCAGATCACAGCGTGTGACCTGCCCCCCAGATTTTCTGTGAATCAGTCGGGAGGCGTAAGCCGGGGATAGCGGAATTCGTGGTTAATTCGAGCGAAATTGTTGCATAAAATTATTCCATTTCGAAGTGTTGCCCAACGGAGACAGCCACGGCCACATTGCGAGATTCAGCCGGTGCATGTCCGGGTTGTGACCGCTCCGGCCATGTCGGAAGCGAAGCGGAATTCCAGGAGGGTCTGAGCCAGATCAGACAATGTTTTCTGCTCAAGATCGGAGACAGTAAAGGTCTGGGATTTGACCGTGTTTCGACGCATGCGGGCCCGGTTGTAGGCGGCGTCATAGTGGATGACCATCAAGGATTCTGCGAGGTTTCGGAATTCACACTTGCGCGCCATGGCGTGCCATTGGGAGAGTTGGGCTGTTGAGTGGCGGGCGGCGAGCCGCTCGATTGACGCGGTGAGTTGATTCAGATCTGTGGCCAGATCCGGATAGGCATTGACCAGATAGTCAGCGCGGGCCCCGGTCGGCGCTTCGATAATGATGCGTGGGGCTTTTTTCATCTCGGCCCACAGGCGCGAGGGCAGGCGGCGCTTGCCGACCAGGCTAGATTCGGCCTCGACATAGATGGGCTGTGTCAAATCAAAGCGGCGCAAGCTTTGCCAGATAAGCGCCTCGAAACGCTTTTGGCCGGGTTGCGGGGTGTTGGCATGGGCCCCGAAGGCCGAGCCACGATGATTGGCCATGCCCTCCAGATCCAGGGTTTGAGCGCCAAGCGCAGCCATTTCCTTGAGGATGGCGGTTTTGGCGGTGCCGGTCTGGCCATCGAGCAGGATGATATTGATGGGGTCAGTGGATTTGTCGAGACCCGCGACGATTTGACGTCGCCAGGTCTGATAACCGCCTTTGACCAGGCTGATATCCCAGCCAATCGAGGACAGGACCAGCGCCATCGACCGCGAGCGCATGCCGCCGCGCCAACAATAGATTAGCAGGCGGCTATCCTCTGGCAGGTCCTTCAGCGTGGTGTCCAGATGGCGGGAGATATTAGCGGTCGTCAGCGCCGCGCCACGACGTTTGGCGACAAAAGACGAGACCTGCTTGTAGAGTGTGCCGGTCTCGGCGCGTTCGGCATCATCGAGAACCGGCAAGTTAATCGCGCCGGGCAGGTGGTCCCCGGCATATTCGGAGGGCGAGCGCACATCGATGATCAGATCATAGCTCTGCAAGGCATCATGCGACAGCTCATCTATGATCTCGTAATCGGGCATGGCTTGCGTATACTCCGAAAGACGCAGTTTCACATCACTGCATTCATCAAACCGAATAAGGACGTGTCATGGTTGACCGCATCGATGCACCGCGCCTGACATCACTGGCCCGTGGCGGCGGCTGTGGCTGCAAGCTCGACCCGGCCGTGCTCAGCCAGATCATCGACAAGGCCGGCTCGATCATGCCGAGCGCGCTGATGGTGGATGCCTCGACGCGGGATGATGCGGCGGTTTATCGCGTGTCGGACGATGTGGCACTGGTGGCGACAACGGATTTCTTCATGCCGATTGTCGACGACCCGTATGAGTTTGGCCGTATCGCGGCGACCAATGCGCTTTCGGATATCTATGCGATGGGGGCAACGCCGATTTTTTGCCTGGCGATTGTCGGCATGCCGGTTGGCCAGATGCCGATCGAGACTGTGAAGGCGATCCTGGATGGTGGTCGCAGCGTGGCCGATGCCGCCGGCGCTCCGGTCGCCGGCGGGCATTCAATCGAATCTGCTGAACCGATTTACGGTCTCGTTGCGCTGGGCACGGTGCATCCCGACAAGGTGAAAGCCAATTCCGACGCGAAGGCCGGTGATGTGTTGATCCTGGGCAAGCCCCTGGGCATCGGCATTTATAGCGCGGCGATGAAGCGTGGCATTTTGGGCGAGATGGAATACGGCGAAATGATCGCGTCAACGACGCGGCTCAACACGCCGGGTGCGGCGCTGCCCAAGATTGATGGCGTGCATGCGATCACTGATGTGACCGGCTTTGGTCTGCTGGGACATTTGCGCGAGATATGCGAGGCGAGTGGCGTGCGCGCCGTGCTTCGCTCTGGCGATATCCCGGTTTTTGATGGCGCGCGTAAATTGGCGCAAGACGGCGTACGCACGGGCGCGTCCGGGCGCAATTGGTCGGCAATCTCGCATCGTGTGACTGCACCGGACGATTGGGCTGAGGCAGAGCGCGATCTGTTGTGTGATCCACAGACGAGTGGCGGCCTGTTGGTGTCGTGTGCGCCTGGAGCGGCGATGAAGGTGCTAGCGCTGTTTCACGAGGCCGGGCATGTGGATGCGGCCGTGATTGGGCAAGTTGAAGCCGGTGAGGCCGGGATCCAGATCGCCTGATGTTCTGTAACCGCCGCGTTTGGTAACTTTAACGCTCTTGCCAGCATCTAGATATTTATGAGGCCTATGATCCGCTCCTTTCATAAGGGACATGAGGGACACAATTATGGGACCCATAACACTCGGACTGGCCGCACTCCTATCTGTCGCGATAGCGACTGAGGATGACGGGCGCTTGACGGCGGAACAGGCGCGCGAAGAAGTCGAGCTCGTCTATGAACATGTGACGACGTCACACCCGGATCCATTCTGGTGGGTCGCCGAGCCACAGTGGCAAGCCAGACGTGATGCCCTGCTGCAGCGCGAGGGACCAGTGACGCAGGTCGCGCAGTATTTTGCGCTCGCATCGCTGATGTCACTAGCGACGGATACACATGTTCAGATCTATCCGGATGAATCGACGCCGGGATTTGAAACCACTTATCCGTTGCGCTTTCGGGTTTTTGAGGACGGGCTGTTTATTACAGCGGCGGACGATCCCTATCGGCATCTTGTTGGCCATCGGATCGAAACAATTGGCGGAGCGCCGGTCGCGGATGTTCTCGATACCATCGCGCAATATGCCTTCATCGATAATGATTTACGGAAACGGAGCTGGGCCGCGGCGCATTTGTTGATCGCTCCGGCGACCTATCAGCATCACGGTTGGGCAGCGGCGGATGGTCGTGTTGAGCTGGAGACAGTTACGCCCTCCGGTGAGCGTCAACTGAACCGACTTGACTCGACCATTGATCAGAGCTCCTGGGACGTTCAGGGAAGCGGCTATAGTGAGGGTTATCACTGGCCTGTGGGCTGGCTGACTCTGGATGATTTGTCGGGGCATGAAACTTTGCTATCGCGTAGCCGTCTGGACGAAAACTACTGGTATACTGACCTCGATGACGGCCGAATTGTCTATTTTCAGTTCAACACCTCATCCGACCAGGATGGCGGTGAGACGTTCGCCCAATTCACGATGACCCTGTTCAATGATCTGATGACTCGCGAGCAAGCCCCCGAGCGTTTGATTATCGATGTCCGGCAGAATCTGGGCGGATGGATCGGTCGATCCCTGGCTGTCAGCTATCTGGCCCAAATCAGTGAGTTTTGCTGTCAGCGTGGCAGTGTGGTGATGCTGATCGGTCGTGAGACGATTTCGGCCGGCAGCGTATTTGCCGGGGTCAATGAAGTGGCGACTCGATCGATTGCGATTGGCGAGCCAACCGGTGGACGACCCAATATCTATATTGGGCATGAGGGCTTTGAACTGCCCTATTCGCAGCTGAACCCGGAAGTTTCGGCCTATCTCTATATTGGGACAGACACAGCGGATCGGCGCCATTTCGTCGCCCCGGACATAGCGGAGCCTGAACGCTTTTCAGATGTGATGGCGGGTCGAGACATGGCCCTGGAACGGGCGATGTCGCTGACTCAAGAAGAGGCTGATAGCTTCTATCAAAACCTGGATTCTCTGCGTCCGTGGGAGCGAGCATCGCAGCAGCCGGCCTTGATGCATACGGAATAAATGCGTTCCGGGTATCTCAGCTCGCCATTCAGCGCCTCGTGGTGTCGCTGGCCACGTCGATGAGCACATGGCTCGACCTCGGCGGTGGATCAGAGCACGCCGACTATCTATAAATTTGCGAGGGTCTGGCGGATGTAATCGACTATTGTGATGCTGGCCAATATTGCGGCGAGTATAATCAGAATCTCAGCAGATTGAGCGGCGCTAATGGTCGTTCCGGGCAGGTTGCCGAGCGGAGCCATAGCGAGGCCGAGCCCGCTAAAGCTGATCACGATCTTGAAGGGTTCGTAGCGTGAGTCACGCAATTTCGCGCGACCCGTGAGGGCCTCACCGAGAGACCCGACGATCAGACATCGAACGACAAGTATCGATGCTGCAATCGCTGCTGGCAGGGCTAGCACGCCAGCAATAAGTAAGGCCGCGACGGCACCGAAGGTTAGGAGCCGGTCCGCTATCAAGTCCAGCATCGCGCCAACGCGCGAGGTTTCCTCGAAGTGTCGAGCCAGCTTGCCATCGACCACATCCAGAAATCCGGCAACAAAAAACAGCGCAAGGGCGGGCCAGCCAGGGCCCTCGCTAGCCAAGAGGTAGAACATCGGTAGGATCAGCATCATCCTGAACAACGTAACCGCGTTGGAAATCATAAGGCGTATCCAATCAATTTCAGCAATGCAGGGTCACAACCACCGCACTGGAGGGGCGTCTTTTTGTAGTGTCTCAATGGTTGATTTTAGCTGTTGCATGAAGCTTTGTTTTGATCCAGTCCATTGAAAAGCTTTGCCTATGATCGCATTGCAATTGAACGGCACTATGAATCGAGTGCCCCGAGGCAGAACACGCCCGGCACCCTGAAGATAGACGGGTATGACCGAGGCTTCAGGAAATTGTTGGGCCAATCGAGCGATGCCCGCTTTGAAATTGTTCATTTCTTCGGCTTTACCGCGCGTTCCTTCGGGGAAAATCAGCAATATTTCACCGCGCTCGAGGGCTTCGCTGCAACCCGCCAGTACGTTGCGATCTGCGCGCCCTTTGCGACGCACCGGTATGATCCCGACGATTCGTTGGGAGAACCAGCTGGAGAGTGGTGTGCTCATAAAGTGGTCGGCCGCTGCGACCGGCCGCACGGATCGCAGAGTCTTCGCGCCGAACAGACTGATAAGGATTAATGTGTCGATGTGACTGTTGTGATTGGCGGCGATAATTGCCGGTCCCTGCGTTGGCAGATTTGAACGGCCTCGTACATCCAGACCCAGAACCAGCCAGACAAACGGCCGTATGAGAAAGGTGAGCAGGATGTTTCGAGCAAAGTGCAGCATGTCAGAAGCGCTCCACTGCGAATATTGCCAGCATGTGGAAATACCAGGGTGCGGTGAACATCAAGCTGTCGAGCCGGTCCAGCGCGCCGCCGTGCCCGGGCAATAGTCGGCTGGTATCCTTGACGCCCAGATCGCGCTTGATCGCCGACATCGTGATGTCGCCAAAAAAGCCAAGGACAGCCAAAACGCTGCCGATAAGAAGGCTGGGCCACAGGGTGAGTGGTGTGAAAATCGGAGCCAGGAGAATGAATGCAACGGTCGTTGTGGCGAAGCCACCGACTGCTCCCTCCCAGGTTTTGTTGGGGCTGATCTTCGGGCTGATTTGATGGCGACCGAATGATTTGCCCCAGACATATTGGGCGACGTCGTTGAACTGCGTGATGAAGATGAGCAAGAAAACCAGGCCGCCAGGACCGGCGGGGCCCAACTCCTCGGCCGGGGTGCGCATCAAAAAGGCGACATGGCCAAGATTGAATACGCAGACGATGACACCCCAATGCATGATTCCAATGGTGGCAAGAAACCCATCCGTTCTGCCCATGATGGTCATCATGATTGCGGTGCCGATGAAGACGTAGATCGGGACGATCACCAGGAAATAGTCGTAATTGTCGATCCAGATCGTCCAATAGCTGATCAGGATTGAGGCGTAGACTAATAGGACGACAAGCCGGTCTTCTCTGCGGGTTGGGGCGAGAGTCAAAAATTCGCGCAATGCGATGAAGCTGATCAGGGCGAATACGAGCGTGAAAGCTTGCCAGCCAGCCAATAATGCGCCGATGACCAATAGGCACATGACCCACCAGCTTTGCATGCGTGGACCCAGATCCTCCCAGCGGCCGGGTTGAATGCGCGGCAAAACCAGCGCGGCCAGGCTTCCGGTAAGCAGCAGGCCGACCAAGGCCAAAATCCCGACATGCAATGGGGTGAGGCTCGCAGCGAGCGCCTCAATATTCATGACTTCTTCCCGACCAGCCTCATGCACGTATTGATAGCAAGTGCTGCTGTGACATCAAGATCACATTGATCTTTTACGGTTGACAGGTTTGGCCTCGTAGTTCACGAATAAGTTAAATAACCAGTCAGTGAATCAATTATGCCCGAACCCATTTCCAATATGCCCCGCGTCTTTGCGGCCCTTGCTGATCCGACGCGGTTTGCGATTGTTGAGCAATTGCTGGCGCATGAGGAATTGCCAATTGGCGAGTTGGCGGCGCCGTATGCAATGTCGAAGCCGGCGATTTCCAAACATATCAAAGTGCTTGAAGATGCCGGGCTGATCGAACGGCGGGTGGAGAAGCAGTGGCGATATTGTCGGCTGCGGCGTGAATGTTTTTCCAGCATTGAGGACTGGCTTGGACGGTATCGTGACTTCTGGTCGACCAGCCTGGACCGGCTCGATGCGATATTGATTGAAGAAGACAGGGACAATCAGGATGACTGAGTCAGCAACTATCGACGCGGAGGCCCGAACACTGCGGATGACGCGGGATTTGAGCGGTTCCATCAAGCGGGTCTATGAGGCGTTTACCAGCCCCAAGCATTTGCAACGCTGGTGGGGTCCGGAAGGCATTGAGACGCCACATGTGGATATGGATGTCCGCGTGGGCGGGGCCTGGACGACCACGATGCGCGGCGCCGATGGCGCGGAATTTGTTGTTTCCGGCGAATATGTGGAGCTGAAACCGCACAATCGGTTGAGTTTTACCTGGGGCTGGACCGTGGATGGTGAACGCGGCCACAGCACGCTGGTCGAGATCGATCTGGAAAGCGTTGGTGAGGGCACACGCCTGACGTTGGTGCAGAGCGTGTTTGAGACACGCGAGGACTGCGAGCGTCATGAGCAAGGCTGGACGTCCAGCTTCAATTGCCTCGCCTTAGCGACGAGAAATTAGACTGTTTATTGAGCAAAGGAGAGGGCGATGGCTAAAATTCCTACGGGTATGCATTCGATCACGCCGCATTTGATGGTCAAGGATGCACGCGCTGCGCTGGCGCTTTATGAAAAGGCTTTCGGTGCGGAAATTGTCCATGTGCTGGAAATGCCCGGCAGTGGCATAGTCATGCACGCCTCGTTTAAGATCGGCGATAGCACATTGTTTATTTCTGACGAAATGCCGGGCGGTCCGCGCAAGGCCCCGTCGGGCAATATGTCGTCAGTCGCTTTCTATCTTTACACCAAAGATGTCGATGCGGCCTTCGCGCGCGCAAAAACTGCAGGGCTGGACGCGATGAGCGAACCAGAGGACATGTTCTGGGGCGATCGCACAGCCGTTCTGCATGATCCATTTGGCCATAACTGGACGCTGGCCACCCAGTTGCGCGATGTCAGTCCGGAAGAAATGGCTGAGACCATGAAAAACATGGCACCGGCCTGATGAAAATCATAATCGGGGAAATACTATGATTGCTGCTTATCCACTGACCACACTCGCCACGCTGGCGATTGTCTTGCTCACCTTTATTTTTTCATTCCGCGCCGGCAAGTCGCGGGCAAGTTCCGGTGTCTCGGCACCGGCCATGGCCGGCGATGACACGTTTGAGCGCGCCACGCGCGTGCACATGAATACGCTTGAGCAAATGGTCCTTTTTGTACCCGTTCTCTGGATCTTTGCGATGCTGGTGAGCGATTTATTTGCCGGTATTGCTGCAGTGGTCTGGCTCGTTGGCCGGGTGATGTACTCGCAGGCCTATATGACGGATCCGTCCAAGCGCACAGCGGGTTTTATGCTGGGTATTCTGGCGCTGCTAATCACATTCGTCTGGTCAATCGTGATGGTTGTCATGGGCATGATGGCGGGCTGAGTTCATTCAGGACGCGGTAATGCGGCTGTCAAAGCTGACGCTTTTAATCAGGGCAAATACATCCTGTCCGATTTCAAGTTTGAGGGCTTCGACAGCTGCCCGCGTTAAACGCGCCCGAAGACGGGTTTCGCCGAGGCTGAGCAATAATTCGGCGCTCGACGTTTCAAGATCCTGTTCGATCGCTTCCAGACGGACGGGCAAAATATTGCGGATGCTCAACCCCTCCGGGCGATGTGTGGCAATCGCCACATCGCGTGCACGTATCCTCAGCCGAATGCGATCACTCACCGGCAAGTCCGGTATCGCAGGCAAGGTGAGGGTCTGATCGGCCACCGCTACATGCGTCAGACACAGACGGGCATCGTGTCCAGTGATTTGAGCAACCACCATCGCCCCGGCATCACGGTCATCGGCAATACCATCCAGATCCAGGCTCTGAAGGATGTTCGCCGTCGGACCGAAGGCCTGCTTGCGCCCGTTATTCAGCAAAAGTGTGTTGTCGGACAGATAAGCGACCTCGTCGACGGAATGGCTGACAAAAATCGCAGGAATATCGCAATGGCGTAACGTCTCGGTGAGATAGGGCAAAATCTCTGCTTTGCTGTCTGCATCGAGGGCAGAAAGCGGTTCGTCGAGGAGCAGAATGTGGGGATTGCTGATCAGGGCACGTGCCAGGGCAACGCGCTGGATTTCGCCGCCCGACAGAGTTTCTGTGCGCCGCTGAAGCAGGTTGGCAAGGCCCAATGACGTGACCAGGGCTGCTTCGTCCGGTCCCGGACGGTCCGCGCAGGCGCGCGCTCGCGCGAAGGCCAAATTTTGATCAACAGTGAGATGTGAGAACAGGCGCCCGTCCTGAAAGATATAGCCACAAGCTCGCAAATGCGGCGCGAGGTGGATGTCATTTTGGGTGTCGGTCCAGGTGGTTTCGCCCAATTGAATGAGACCGCTCTCCGGGCGGGTGAAACCGGCAATCAGGCGCAATAGCGTGCTTTTACCACTGCCGCTGGGGCCGAAGATTGCCGTGACACCCTGCGCAGGGATGCGGGCCTGCAAGTGCAGCAATAAAGAGCCAAATTGCGCGTTGATCTCGAGATTGAGCGTTTTAGCCGACACGGACAGACCCTTTGCCATTGATGCTGTAGACGGCGACCAAAACGGCGAATGAGAAGGCAATTAGTCCGGCAGATAGAATGTGAGCCTGGGCGTAGTTCAGGGTTTCAACATGCTCATAGATGGCGATGGAGATAACGCGTGTCTGGTCAGGGATATTGCCGCCGACCATCAGGACGACACCAAACTCGCCGATTGTGTGTGCGAAGCTGAGAACGCCGGCGGTGAGAAAGCCGCGGCGCGACAAAGGAATGACCACTGTCATGAAGGTGTCGAACGGTGAGGCGCGCAAACTGGCTGCCGCTTCCAACGGAGCCTTTCCAATTGATTGAAAGGTGGTTTGGAGCGGCTGCACCATAAAGGGCAAAGAATAAAACACCGACGCGATCACCAGGCCTGTGAACGAGAAGGTGAGGGTGGTGCCGGTCATCGTGACCCAGAGGGCGCCGAGTGGTGAATTCGGGCTCATGACCAAGAGGAGATAAAACCCGAGAACAGTGGGCGGTAAGACAAGCGGTAGGGCAGTCAGGGCTTCAATCACGGGTTTGATGCGCGATTGGGTCATCGCCAGCCACCACGCCAAAGGGGTCCCAACGACCAGCAGGATCATTGTCACCAGGCTGGCGAGTTTGAGGGTGAGCCAGAGTGGACCGGGATCAATCATGGCTGCGTCACCGTATAGCCGTGGGTGACAATAATCCCGCGTGCAGTTTCGCCATTGAGAAACGTGAGGAAGGCCTGTGCGGCCTCATTTTCGGCACCGTGCCTCAGCAGGATGGCGTCTTGATGGATTGGTGAGTGAAGCGTGGCGGGAATGCGCCACCCGCTATTTTGCGTCGGTCGATCTTCCCTGACCAATTGCGACAGGGCAATGAGGCCGAGATCGGCATTGCCCGTCGAGACCAGAAGGTAAGTTTGGCCGATATTTTCACCCCGGACAATGCTGCCCTCGAGGGCCTCGGTCAGGTTGAGATTGTCCAGCGTTTCAAGCGCGGCCAGGCCGTAGGGCGCGAGCGCGGGGTTGGCGATTGCCAGTGTCGAAAACGCGCCGGATGCGAGTTGGTCCCGTCCCCTTGATGGCGTGATTTCAAGGCGCGTACTCCACAAGGCGAGCGCACCACTGGCATAGGTGAATTGGCTCTCACCCACGGCAAATTGTGTGGTCGCCAGCCGGGAGGGTCGAAGTTGATCAGCGGCGAGCAATATATCAAAAGGTGCACCATTGACGATCTGCGCATAGAGCTGGCCGGTGGAGCCGGAAACTGCGGTGATAGAGTGGCCGGTTTCGCGCTGAAAGGCCAAATCCAATGCGTTGAGTGTGTCGGAGAAATTTGTCGCCACAGCGACCGTGACCGATTGCGGACTGGCGGCACGAGAGGCAAGACCAAGGATTATGATAAAGGCGATCAATACACCGGCTGAGGCGAGACGTTTCATGCGGAATTGATGCGCGATGATGGTTGTTATTACAAGCGCCCGGATCGTCGCAGGGGCAAACAGGCATCTACTCGTGTTGGCCAAGGGTCGTGAAATCTTCTGGCGCGTTGACGTTGAGCATCAGAGCCTCAAAGGATTGCGGAAGGCGCGGACGCTTAACGGGACCTGCATTCAAAAGATCGCGAATGGCGTTGATTTTTGGCGGATCCGCCGGCGACACGGTGGATGGCAGAAATAGCGGCAGAGGATAACGCGCCCAGGCAGATGCCATATTATCTGGAGCGTTTAGCAAGGGATATAAAATGTCTTCGCTCAGGAGGGGCATATCGGCAGGGAGCGCAAGAATGCCGCGCATGGAATGCTTTCGCGCCAGTTCGAGCGCCTGCAGGAGTGCCTGACCGGGACCTGCCCCGGGCGTGGCGTCTGCAAGGCCATTTTCGAGATCGGGTCGCCCGAGGACACAGACCGAGGCGCAACCAATGTCCTGCAAAAGCGTGCAGGCGTGTTGCAGCAAGGTATGGCCGTGCCAGATCATATCTGTCTTGTCCTGGCCCATGCGGCGCGACGCGCCGCCGGCCAAAACTATCCCCAGGACGTTTTGGGCAAGCTCGGTGGAGTCGGTTTTCGCGTTCATTTGACGCCCATTTCCCAAGTTGTTTGGGGACTTGTAGCGCAAAGGGTGCCAAATCGGCAGCCGGTTTCTTCATTCCGGCAGGATCGCGATGCTAGGTCCGGGAGGAGCCGGCTTCTGGTGTATCATCCGCAAGATCATCCTGCGGAGGCGTTGCAATCAGTTCGCCGATCGCCTTGGACGTCATCGGGCGACCAAAATGCCAACCCTGAAGGTAATCAAAGCCCAACAGTCGCAACATATTGGCCTGGCTGGCCGTTTCAACACCTTCAGCCACCACGGATAATTTGAGCGCATCACCCATCAGGGACAGCGCCTGGAGCAATTTGTTATGGCCATCATCCTTGCCGATCACGCCAACAAAGCTCTTATCGATCTTGATCTTTGAGAATGGCAGGGTTTTCGAATACCCCATGCTGGCGAAACCGGTACCAAAATCATCGAGATTGATCCGGAAGCCCGCGCGATTGAGCTCCTCGAGTCGGCTTTTGGCTTTGTCGAAATTATCGACCAACACCGTCTCGGTCAGTTCAATTTCGATCATCGATGGCGACATGTCGTGCTGCGCCAGCTTATCGGCAAAGCGATCGGCAAGATCACTATCATTGAGCTGAATCGGCGACACATTCATAGAAACCGTGTGTGCGGTCTGCGGGCCGAAATCGGCACAGATTGAGTCGAGCACGAGATCGCCCAGGCGATTGATCAGACGGGAGCGCTCGGCGATCGGAATAAATACGTCGGGTGGAACGGTGCCCAGTGTTTCGTGCTCCCAGCGCAAGAGCGCTTCCACCGAGACAATCGTGCTATCGGCGGCCTTCACGATTGGCTGGTAAAGCACGTAAAATTCGCCGTTCTCCAGCCCGCGTTCCATATCGGTTTCCAGTTCACGGCGCTGAGAAGCTTCCATCCCGAAGCTGATATCGTATGTCAGTGGCTGATCGAGCTGTTCGGCCTTGGCGCGGTACATGGCCGCGTCCGCATCCTGCACGAGTTCCACGAAGGTCTGGGGGGCGTTAACGTGTGAATTCGCAACGCCGACGGCACCGCCAATTTCAAATTGTTGATCGCCGATAACGACTGGTTGATTCAGATTGTGTGAAATTTGACGGGCCAGCTCGAGGGTCGATTTTGTTTGTTCCCGGCCAATCAAGGCGCAGGCGAATTCGTCGCCGCCCATCCGGGCAATGAGTACATCTTCTGGAGCGGTATTGGTCAGGCGTTCGGCGACGATCTTGATCACTTCATCGCCGGCATGATGACCCGCTTTATCATTGATTTCTTTGAAACCGTTTAGGTCGATATAGATCACTGCCGCATGACCCTTGCGGGCGCTTTTCACAGCATCATCGGCTTCAACGATCTCCATGAAGGCACGACGGTTTGGTATTTTGCTCAAGCTGTCTGTTCGCGCAGCATTGCGGGCGCGCATGCGACTCTCGTCTGCGTTTCGCGCCAATTGCTTGACCCGTCGCCCCAGAATGCGGGATCCGACCGCGAAGGCCAGGATGAAGAGGAAAAGCGGTATGAGAGCCAGACGCAGGGCTTGCAGGCCGGGTTGGGATGGTGTCCAGACCAGCTGGCCCACTGAATGACCACTACGGTCGTGAACCGGAACCGCACCTTCTATGGCAATTTCACGGGTGGGTATGAAGCGGATGTTGTCGATCAGATAATTGGCTTCCAGTGTGTTGAGGAATGTCTGGTCGATTTCCGTCCCGATAATCATCATCGGATCGAGCGCGGGATCGATTTCAGCCGCACGGTTGTCATATTCCCCAATGATGGTCGCTGAGGCCAGATAGGGACGACCGTCAAATTGGAGCATGTGGGAAGCGCTGAAACGACCATTCTCATGGTTGATTACAAGATCGCGGCGCAGGGCAGTGACATCGGTTTCGCTCAGAAGATTGGTTCGCGGCTTGGCGCTTCCATCGCGATGCCAACCATAAACGCGACCCGCTTCCTCTTCCGTCAAAATGACAAAATCAAAACCATTGTGATCGTCGAATGAGTCGGTCAGACCGTCGTGCAACCAATAAGTATTTCCCGAACGGAACAGCGTTGTGATGCCATCCCACCAACTATAGTCGACGGTCCAGACTTCGTTTTGCTCAGCTGCTGCGGCGATGCCAGCTGTTAGGAGTTGGGTGTCAGTCCTGATCGCGTTTCTGTTCAGTGCGCCCACAAAAAAATAGATGGTCAGGACGGTTGCAATCAAACTGACCAATGTCGCGATATTAATATAGGAACCGAGCTTCCGCTCGAGCACTTTCGCCATGTATCCAACCCGGTATTTTTGTTCGTTTCGAAACAAGATGACCGAAAAACGTAAAGACTCCGCGAAGGCGGCGTTATTTGGTGCAGATCGAAATTTCTTCGAGCAGGCCTGCCTGGTTTTAACGCGCTACTTCAATTGATTAAAGCTCGCGAGTTCTGGTCCGCGCTGTCGATCGACCGGTCGCGATTGTTGTTCACCGCATTTTTGTTGTTGGGCGCTTTATCGGGCAGGTCGTCGCAAACTTCGACGCGTGTGTCGCCTTTTTTTGACCATTTGTCTGATGCGTCGGGGTTGGTCCGATGCGACGTGGGCGGCGACGGCTTACTTCGATGCCAAGGACCCAGAGCGGCAACCCCTTTTTTCCGTCGATGTCGTCTGACGTGCTGTACCGCCCGGAAGGCGGCACTTTACCGCCTCTAAGAACTCCTTGGGGCAACTGCATAACGGCGCTGCGCGATCCCCCGCTACGGCACGGACCCGCGATCCTTTACTTGCCACGCGACTGGCCAGCACAACCGGCCTCTTTTCTTCGGCGTTATGGGTCGGACGTGTCTTGCGGCGCACATTTTTCAGCAACTTGTCGAGCGTAGCATGCTGGTTGGTGATCTCTGCCTCACCTTCTAACTTAGATTGCTATAATGTACCCTAAAACCTCCAGTGTGAAATGAGGTATTTTCATCCCAATATCCCTGACGAAGGACGTTCTCGTAATAAAATATTAAAGTCTTTGTCCAACGTTGTCTTATCGAATATTCTTAGAAAGAATGCCCGCTTCTCGCATCTGAGGGATTTGCCATGCGCCTTAAAATTAGCCGTAAACTTACTTTGTTCAGTGTTTGGATGGCAGCAATTACTGTTCTGCTTAGCTGCCTGTTCTTGGGTGTGATCGAACAGGCGAAATCTAATGCTCGTTGGACAGCACATACCAATCGTGTTCTCGCACTTTTGGATCAATCCATATTAGGTATGGTCAATCAGGAAACCGGCCTGCGCGCGTTTTTATTGGCGGGAGAAGACGAGTTCCTTGAGCCCTATCACCTTGGCGGAACGATGTTTGAGGAGGCCATCACTGAACTGCGAACTAGGACCCTCGATAACCCAAGGGCAACACGACTGTCCGATGATATCAATCAACTGGGCAGCTCTTGGCGGAGTGAACATGCTGAGACTGCCATCAGCTTGATGCGAAATCCCGCGACGCGAGAGCGGGGCCGAGCCATGGAGATTGAAGGTGCCGGAAAGTCGCAAATGGATGGGATCCGCGACCTGGTTAACCGATTTCGTGACATGGAAGTCGGTCTTCTGGATGAGCGGGGCAGCGCCCTTGAGGAGTCGCTTAATCTCGGAACCCTAGCGAGCTGGGCAGGTATCTTGTCCGCAATAATCTTCGCAATTGGGGGCAGTTTTCTGTTGTCCCGCGATATTACGCGGCCCTTGTCCAATCTCAAATCTATTATGGATCAGCTTGCTGCGGGTGATCGGCAGGTGGACGTTCCCAGCCAGTCGCGCATGGATGAGTTGGGCGATGTTGCCCGGGCTGTGGAAATTTTCAGGGCCGAACTGTTCCGTGGAGACAAGGAGCGCGCAGAGAGCGAGGCGTTTCAGGAAAAGGCGAGGGAGGACGCCCGACAATCCTTCATCAACACGGTGCTCGTTGATTTTGAAAGCTCGGTCGAGAAAGCGATAGGTGATCTCTTGACCACGTCGAACGGCATGGAAAGCAGCGCAAACGCTCTCATTGCCGATGCCAATTCTGTCGTTGCCGTTGTTCAGGAGGCCTCCAACGCGGCGCTGCAAGCCGGGGAATCTGTTCAAACGGTTGCGGGCGCGGCGGAAGAAATCTCGACTTCGATCGCTGAAATCAATGTCCAAGTCGCCGAATCTGCAACCCGGTCTAGAGAGGCTGTCGAAGGCTCTCACGGGGGTAGTAATCAAGTAGATACTCTCGCGAGTACGGCGATTGAAATTGGCAAAATCGTCGGTATCATTCGTGATATTGCGGAGCAAACCAATTTGCTGGCTTTGAATGCGACGATCGAGAGTGCCCGCGCCGGCGAGGCCGGTAAGGGGTTTGCTGTTGTGGCAAGCGAAGTAAAAGTGCTGGCTGAACAAACCGCAGGTGCCACGAACGAAATCGAACAACATATTAAATCGCTACAACTTGCCACCGCTGGCGCCACGCAATCAATGGACGTTATTGCGACTTCCATCACATCCGTCGACGAGGTCTGTGCATCAATTGCCTGCTCAATTGAGCAACAAGGGGCGGCTACCTCACAGATCGCGGCCAGTGCGTATGACGCCGCGGGTGCCTCTCAAAGTGTAACCAGCTCAATCGACAAAGTTGAAAACTTTACAGATTCAACGCGGACTGCTGCCAGTCAAGTCGTTGATAATGCTCTTGCCGTCGCTGCACAGGCCGCCAATGTTCAAGGTAGTGTCGCTGAGTTTTTGGTCAAAGTCCGTGAGGCCTAGGCCAGTCCCAATTGGTTAACGAAAATGGTGTTTCATGTATTTCCTTAAGTCGTCTTTTCAGAATGGATTGTGCGCCTCATTACTAGGGTTTCTCATTGGCGGCTGTGCGGTCGCGGAAGATGTGAAAACGGGGGCGGTTACATTTGGCTTGAGCTACGCAGCTGGACATTCATTTGAGCCCCTTGGGCCTGAAGATGGCGGGTCAACATCAAAGCAACGTCTGACGCTAAATTTTGAGGCCGATTTAGAGCGGGCTTGGGGGTGGCAAGGTGCGAGCCTTTTCGTTCAGTACCAAAATCATAGTGGCGTGCCTGGCGCCAGGGAAGTTGGCGATATCCAAGTTTATGATGGTTTAGACGATCCGGAATATGACCGAATCCACATGGCCTGGCTGCAGCAGCATTTCTTTGGAGATACGCTTCGAGTGAAACTTGGGAAGGTTGAGCCGAAGAGCGAGTTTTTTGCCCCCACAAATGCCACTCATCACCTGGGGTTTTCCACAGAGCGTAGCCCAACGATCATAGCGCAGGGCCCCCCCTCATTGAGTGCGAATTTTTTCTATCACCCTAGCGATCAATTTTCGATAGGTCTCGGGATTTATGATGCGGCTTGGAACAATGGATTTGACGAGAACAGCTTAAATTTTCATAATGTTTTTAGCGATCTTGGCGACCTCGCAATATTTTTGGAGGCGCGTTACTCTTTCAAATCTGGCCGGACCCGCCTCAAGGTGGGGGGATGGCGATTGGACGGGGCGTTGAATCGTTTCGATGGAACCTCCACGAATGGAGCTGAAGGGCTCTATTTGGTTCTTGATCACGATCTGAGCGATCAAGTTGGTCTATATGCCCAGCTGGGTTTTGCCGATAGTTCTGTCAGCGCATTGACGCAGCATTTCGGCGCCGGGCTTCAGTGGCAAGGCCCCTTGAATATCCGACCCGACGATATTTTCGGTTTCGGAGTTTCCCGCGTCAGCTTCAGCGATGATGTAAATGCGCCATTCACGCAGGAAGCTGAGACGGCCTATGAAGTTTTCTACAAAATGCCTGTGGGTGCCCAGCTTGTTTTGCAGGCCAATTTCCAATTCATTGACAATCCTGGCGGAACCGGTCGTTCTGATGCTCTCGTGCCGACAATACGTGGTACAATTAACTTCTAACGAGAGTGCGGTCAGACAGAAATAGATAGAACTGGAAAGCCCCAGATAAACAGCAAAATAAACTAAAAAACAGGGCACCCTAAAAATTAGCTATAAAACAGAGGGTAAACACCATCTATCCTGCGCCCAGTCTGGGGCGGCCGGCCGGTCTGGGGCGCAAACGTTCGCCGGATTCGGTTGCTAGGGCGCTAAGCTAGACTGGCGACCCTATGGGGAAGCCGGATTCGGTCAAATGGCTAAGTTTCGCCTCTTCCTGCAGGTGCAGCTCATCGGCCAGATATCGTGACCAGTCCGGTTTTGTTTGAGATATTCGACGGACATTTCGAGTCCGCCCGGCGTGCCGTCCAAATAGAAAGGCGCGCTTGATCAGGCCCGGCACCCAACATGAAACTGCGCACACGTCCCTGCCATCAGATCACGACAAAGCGCGTAATCCTGATTCTCAAGGAAGGTTGCTGTAGTCGATTGCCACGTTGCGTCACGTGAGGAGGATATCCGAGCAGGACAATGCGACCTTGGTGATAATGTGAGCAAATTGGCTTAAAGTGGGGCGTGCTACAACCCGTGATCGATAATGCTTGGGGCGGTAATTGGTGTGTGTCTCTGTTCAAGTTACTATTTAATTCGCATTCCGACGATGAAGGATGTGTTCCGAATCCGGTTGCAGGTGATCGTCCCTGATCTGAGCTAAAGCCTCGACCCTGCGGCCGGGTGTTTTCCAAATCCATGAACCGACTTGAAAACCGGCGGCCAGGCTAGGCGGCGACCCAGGCCGCGGGGGTGCGGCGTATGTGTACGGATCTGGGAGCACGTTTTGCGCCTGAATTCGGGTGCGCAAACTGTTGTTCAGAAAAACGGTTGCGACGGTTTTCAACGTCCCGATAAGGGTCCCGCACCGCTATTTCTAGGGTCATCTTAGGGATTTATTATGCAAACCCGCAGGAGTGTCGTGCGCAGGAATATTCCTATCTAGGTTCGGTCGATCATACTCGGTGGAACAGCTTGTGAGGCGCGTTATGGATAATTGGCATGATCGTCCGGAATTCGATGGTGCGACTGTTTGTGCGCTTAAAAATGCTGTTGGCGATGATGCCTTTGCGGTCATGAAAGTTCAGTTCCGCGAAGACCTCGAGCGCCTGCGTACGGCATTCCTGGAGGCGCGGGATAACGCCGATCCAACGGCCACCAAGGAAACAGCCCATGCCCTGAAGGGGGCCGCGTCGAATATTGGTTTGATGCGCCTCGGTGCACTGGGGGGTTTTGAGACTGATCCGAGTGCCGACAGCGGAGACTTTGTCGCGACATTCGATTCTGCCATTGAGCATCTAATGAAAGAGGCCTGATGGTCGACGGCGATCTCAGTGATCGACGTTAAAATATCGCGTTCGCGCGTGATGCCTGAAATATGGCCAGGGCGCCGTGATCGGTGCGTCGCTTGATGGAAATCCCACAACCAGACGCCCTTGCAGCGACGTTCTGGGTCGATCATTGGCAAATAGGGCCAACGCCCCGTCTTTTTGAGATGATTTGAGCGGACATCCCACTGACACGTAAGGTCGGCCGCGAATTCATTGCCGCGGCTTCGGACTGGATGCTGGTTTGTGGCGGGTCCGCAAATTGATGGGCGCGTGTTGATGAGTGTGAAACCTTATCGCGCCATACTGGATTTCATACCTGACTAGACGAGGTGAAAACAGAATTTCTTCGCGAATGGTCCGCTGATGCAGAGATCGAGTCATATGAAGAATTAGATGTTGCGCCAAGTATAGAGCTATTTTAAGGACGTTATGGATTATACAATCGACACTTCAGACAATTGCGCCACTGTTAAAATTCAGGGTGTTCTGACCTTTGACGACCATGAAAAGTTCAAGGGCGTTGTCCAGTCCATCTCAACAGAACAGGCCGAGGAAATCGTTATCAATCTCGCCGAGACAAAAATGATCGATTCCGCGGGAATTGGCATGCTTCTTCTCGCGAATGACAAGGCGATGAAGGCCGGAAAAACGGTCAAGCTGGCGGGTGTTTCAGGGCATGTGGCCAAAGTGGTCGAGCTGTCCAAGATCGATCAACTCATTCCGGTCATCTAACCGGATTTGATCGATGCAGGCTGCGCGTCAAAATCTCGAAGAGCTCCCAGGCGAAGATATTGGTCATGTGCCATCCGATGACGCACGGATCCTTGTGGTCGATGACCTGAAGTCATCGCGCATGATGATTGGTGCTGTGCTGGCTGCTGCGGGATTTACGAATTTGGATTATGCGGGCGACGGCATCGAGGCGCTCGAGAAAATCCGGGAGATCAAGCCGGATTTGCTGGTTCTCGATATCGTGATGCCGCGGATGGACGGATTTGATGTGTGCCGGAAGGTTCGCCAGGAATTGGGGCACGATTTCCCGATACTGGTACAATCAGGGATCACAAATGCAGACGAACGTGTTCGTGTGTTTGATGAAGGTGCAACAGATCTTGTCTCCAAGCCTATCAATGCCGCCGAACTGATCTCACGCGTCCGGGTTCATGTGGAACATCGACGCTTGCTCGCTGACCTCCGTCAATATCAGCGCCGAATGGAAGATGAGTTGAGGACGGTAGAGGCAATGCAAGTCTCGCTGATGAAGTCTGACGAAGACGTGGCCGCGATCGCGGAACCACGCGGAGCCAGGATCGCCTCCCATTATCAGCCCTCCAACCAGCTTGGCGGCGATCTGTGGCAGATATTCCCGATCGATGACGATTGTTTTGGATTGTTGATGGTCGACTTATCCGGACATGGCGTGACGGCGGCGATCAACGCTTTTCGCCTGCACATGCTGATTGAATCTCTGACCGATGATCGCGGCAATCCCGCGCAATGGCTGGCGACCCTGGCTGAACGTCTCTACCAGCTATTGCCCGTCGAGCACTTTGCGACAGGGTTTTACGGCGTCTATGACCGGCGTAACCGCTCAATGGTATACGCTTCGGGTGCTGCCCCCACTGCGCTGGTTTTGCGCAATGATGGTCGTAATGAGGAGCTGGACCCCTCGGGCTTGTTGCTGGGCGTGAGTGACGATGTCTCGTATGATGCACGAACGGTGATGTTTGAACCTGGCGATCGCCTCTTTTTGTATAGCGACGCACTGACCGAAGATTTCAAGAATGTTGAAAACTCCTTGAGTGAGACGGATCTGGCAAACATTGCGCGTCAGGCGCTGCTCGATGATGGACTGAACGGATTTCCGGACCGTGTGAAGGCGCAGGTTTTCGCCACCCCTGAAGACGAAATGCGGGATGATATCACGCTGATTTTGATGGAGGCTCGCTAATGGGCTCCCCTGCGATAGCTATGAACAATTGCGGCGGTGATGCGGTGCCAAATTGCATCTGGATACAATTGAGCAATACGACACTCGCGCGCGCCATTACTCAGTATTTGCGAAGTGATCATCCGGCTGAAGTTGTAACGGATCATCAATTGCCACCCGGAAGCTCGGTTGGCTTTGTCATCACCGACGACAGTCATGCAGGGTGTCTTGGCGAGGCGAAAGCGAATTCCGCCGGGGCCTTGCAATCGATTTTGATTACAAATGATACCGCGACCAAGGCGCGGGCAGATTTCGTTTTGAAGTCAGACGTGGATTTTGAATCGGTCCGGTCGGTGTTTCGGGCTGCGCGTGAATTTCGAGAAGAGGTTTTGGCGCTTCGCACCGATGTCGCGAAACGCAAATCTGCGATTGGAACCATTAATTCCGGACAATTCATCTTCCGAACGCTGGATGAGGCGCGGGCATTGGCCACCATGCTGGCATTGGCTTGTCCTGAGCCTGACCTCGTTGTTGTTGGCTTGCAAGAATTGATGGTCAACGCAGTCGAGCACGGAAATTTGGAAATTTCAGCCGAAGAGAAACATGCACTTCTGATGAATGGCACGTGGCGGCAAGAAATCGAAAAACGCCTGCTCGACGCTGAGTATATTGATCGCGTGGTGATTGTTTCGTTTCAGCGAAGCGCTCGGATCATTTCAATTACAATCCAGGATGAAGGTATGGGGTTTGATCATGCCGCCCAAGTCAATTTGGATGTTCCAGATAACGGATATCGTGGCCGGGGCATTGCAATGGCACGTGACCTATCCTTCTCGGATGTGACCTATTTGGGCGCAGGCAATATCGTCGAGGCAACGATCCTGATCGACCAGAAAGACTGGTAGGGCCCGGCGTAATCGGCCAATCAGAGAACTGCCCCCCACATTTGATATTGGATAAACACGCGCTTTGCGGGTAAGCTTGTGTGTTGTGTCGACGAAGGGGAATCTTTTGCTTTCTAGTAACTTACTGCGATCCGCTGCAGCAATAAGCCTGCTGTTTGTCACATCTTGTGGTCAAAGACAGACAAGCCAGGAAACGATACCAGATATAGATTTGGTCTCCACGGCTGACGACGTGGCAAACACTGAGCTCGCATCCGCCTATTCGCAAGACGCCTCATGGCAGCTGGCACGTGGCGACGTCATGGCACGATTGCAGCGTGCCGAGCGCCCGCAGGCCGCGAGAAATGTCATCCTCTTTGTGGCCGATGGATTGAGTATTCCAACGATCGCTGCTGCCCGAATTTATGACGGCCAGGATCGCGGAGAATCCGGGGTCGAGAATGTTTTATCGTTTGAAACCTTTCCGAATGTGGCACTGGTGAAAACCTACAATACTGACCGGCAGGTTTCTGATTCCGCGAGCACGGCCACCGCCATGGTGACGGGCATCAAGACGCGGACCGGGGCGATCAGCGTCGCCGCTACCCAGGGATTTGAATCCTGCGAACAAGATACGGTCATGCCTTGGACGCTGGCTGAAATTGCCGAAGACCGGGGGATGGCGAGCGGTGTGATTTCAACCGCCCGGCTCACCCATGCAACGCCGGCGACCATGTATTCACACAGTTTGTCGCGTGGTTGGGAAACGGATGGAGAATTACCCGAAATTGCTGTTGCCGCAGGCTGTGTCGACATTGCCGCGCAATTGCTGAGTTTTCGATCGGGTGATGGCGTGGACGTGATCCTGGGCGGAGGGCGTCGCAGTTTCAGACCGACCGAAATGGGTGGCGTGCGTACGGATGGACGCGACCTTGTCGCGGAATGGCGGGAGTCGGGGCGTGGCGGTGTCAGTGTCGAGTCAGCGGCAGAATTTCGTGCGTTGCCCATCGACGGGACTGAGCCAGTATTTGGCTTATTTTCCGACAGCCATATGTCGTATGAGGCTGATCGGGATGCGTCTGAAGAGCCTTCTCTGGCTGAAATGACCGGGTTTGCCATCGATCGATTATCGCAGAATGAAAACGGCTATGTCTTGATGGTCGAGGCCGGACGTGTAGATCATGCCCACCATGGTACCAACGCCTATCGCGCTTTGACGGACACTCAGGCTTTTAGCGAAGCGATCGCGACCGCCATCGAACACGTCGATCTGGATGAGACATTGATTGTGGTGACCGCCGACCATGGACACACGATGACTTTCTCCGGTTATCCGGCACGCGGTAATCCGATCCTGGGTTTGGTCCGTACCAATGACGCGTCCAATCCGGGGTCCACAGAATTGAGTTTGACGATGGCCGATGATGGTGGACCCTATACTGCATTGGGCTATCAAAATGGCCGCAATCCGCGATTGGATGATTCCGAGCCTCTGACCGATGAAATGGTGGCCGACACCGAATTTATGCAGCAGGCGGGTTTCCCGCGGATGAGCGAGACTCATTCCGGCGCAGATGTCGCATTGTATGCGGCTGGGCCTCGTGCGCATAATTTCGGCGGCTCGCTGGAGCAAAATTCGGTGTTTCATTTGATGGCTTACGCGCTGGATTGGCATGCCACAACTATCGAAAACGAAAACTTGACCGAATGAAAAAGGGGTTGTTCAGTATTCGTTCAGACGAAAAGTCATTTTCTATGCGTGCAAGCATTTGGGAGCGCCGTGTATGTAAGGGCGTTCATTCTTCGAAGGGGATCACAATGAACAAGTTTCTCATGGCTGTTTCAGTCATCGCTATCACCAGTGGCACTGCCCTGGCTCAAGACCCGTCAGCAGCGCCATCCTTTGGTGATGTCTCGCTGACCACAGGCTACACGCCTGACCCGTACATGGTCTCAATCACGTCCGGTGGCTTAATTGATGCCCGCGGGATCTCGCCCAGTTGTGCCGGCTGGGTCGCCAACGCCCCAGATTTCGACCTTTATTTCACGGCAGGCAGCCTGCCACTGACGATTGCGGCTATGTCGGATAGCGACACCACTCTTGTGGTCAACGCGCCGGACGGCCGCTGGTATTGCAATGATGATGGGGGGCAGGGTCTCAATCCGCTTTTGACCTTCAATAATGCTCAATCCGGACTTTATGACATCTGGATCGGTTCCTACCGTCAGGGTGACTTTGCCAATGCGACCTTGTCGATATCGGAAATTGGCCAGGTTGGCGGAGCTCCGATAAATTCCAATCCTCAGGTTGGACCAGCGCCGAGTTATCCCATTCCACAGCCGAATGGCCCGGATTTCACGCTTAATCCAACGGCTGGAAGCGTCAATTTGTCCGCCGGCTATGCGCCGGACCCCCATACCGCCCGGATTGTTTCCGGCGGTGCGTTCCGCGCCTATGACACATCCAGCAATTGCGCTGGCTGGGTTTCTGAGGCACCGGATTACGCCGTGAATTATAATGCCGGCGGTTTCGACCTGACATTTGGCGTCGACTCCGGTTCCGATACGACCCTGATGATCAATGATCCAAACGGAAATTGGATCTGTAATGATGATGGCGGTGTCAATCTCAACCCGCTCATCACTTTCTCCAATCCGCAATCAGGCCGTTATGACGTCTGGATCGGATCTTACTCCCAGGGTGAATTTGCGAACTCGACCCTATCGGTTTCCGAGGTTGGGCAGGTCGCTCCTCATCGCGGCACGCCGGTTGCCAACCGGATCGACATGTCCCTACCAGCCAGCTTTGGTTCGGCCAATCTAAGTTCCGGGTTTGCGCCCGATCCTTACCGGGTCAACATCGTATCTGGCGGCCAATTCCGCGCCAGCTCCGCGCGTAACGGATGCGCTGGCTGGGTAGCAGGTGCTCCCGACTTCCAGCTGACCTTTAATGCAGGGTCGTTGCCGCTCATCCTGTCTGCGGCGTCCAATTCGGACACCACGATCTTGGTCAATGATCCAAACGGAAATTGGCACTGTGATGATGATGGCGGCAATGCTGGCCTTAATCCGGCGCTGAGCTTCTATAACCCGTCTTCCGGTGTCTATGATATCTGGATCGGATCCTATGCTCAGGGCGACAATGCGAGCGCTTCGCTGTCAATCTCCGAGCTTTACAGCGAATAGTCTTTTTCGAACGACGATGAATTGCGCCGCCCCGGACGAACCGGGGCGGCGTTTTCATGCGCGCTGTCCTAGGCTGCCTGGTGCGCGGGGAGAGATGTTTTCAGGCATTGCAGAAAACGGTCGCCCGCCTGCGTGCAACTGAGTGGTCCGCCGAGATCCTCGGTCCAGGCCCCGGCCTCGTGCATGGTATTGACCGCAGAGCGAATTGACATTGCCGCCCGGGGTTCGTCCAGCCCGCTTTCAAAGAGTTGCGCCATGGCCTCGATTGCCCCGAATGGGTTGGCCCTGTCTTGACCGGCGATATCGGGGGCAGAGCCGTGTATCGGTTCAAACAATCCTGGTGCCTGATCTCCTAAAGACGCGGATCCGAGTAATCCAATCGAACCGGGCAGCATCGAGGCTTCGTCGCTGAGAATGTCACCAAACATGTTTTCCGTCAGCACCACATCGAAGCTGGCCGGGTCCCGCAATAAATGCATGGCAGCGGCGTCGATATACATGTGATCCAGGGTTATATCGGGATAGATGGTCTTACCCATTCGCGTCACCACCTCACGCCACAGGCGACTGGTTTCCAGCACATTGGCCTTGTCGACCGAGGTGAGTTTTGCGCGCCGCCTTCTTGCCTGTTGGAAGGCAATATGGGCGACGCGTTCAATCTCTGAAACTGAATAGGTGCAGGTGTCGCTGGCGGATGTTTCCGTGCGTTTTCTCGCACCGAAATAGACGCCACCCGTCAGTTCGCGAACCACGAGAATATCAATATTTGCGACGCGCTCCGGCCGCAAAGGAGACCTGTGGGCGAGCGCCGGGTGGACCGCGACGGGACGCAAATTGGCGTACACGCCCAAGGCTTTGCGCAGCGCCAGTAATCCCGCCTCCGGTCTGGCTGTTGCTTGATCCCATTTGGGCCCGCCTACGGCCCCAAGGAACACGGCATTTGCGGACAGGCAGGCCTGCAATGTTTCATCGGTAAGCGGCTCCCCAAACTGGTCAATGGATGCGCCACCAAAAGCGTGTTCGGTTATTCTCAAGGACAGGTCGAAATGGTCCGATATGGTCTGGGCAAGCCGTTTGGCGATGGCTGTGATCTCTGGACCAATGCCATCTCCGGGTAAAAAGACGATTGTGCGGGTCATGTTGTTCGGGCCTCGTATGCGCTGATCTGGGCGTCGTGGGACAGCAGGAAGCCAAGCGGGTCGGTGCCGTCAAGCAAACATCTTCGGGCGAAGGGTTCGATCTGAAATTGGAAGCTGGGACCATTGCCCAGATCGACCCGCCCAGTCTCGAGATTGATCGCGATCTCTACACCATCATGCTCCAGCAGCCAGTGATGGGCGATCTTCGGCGCGATGATGGGCAGGATGCCATTCTTGCTGGCATTGGCGGAAAAAATATCGGCGATTTCGCTGGAGATGACCACGCGAATGCCCAGATCATGCAGTGCCCATGCGGCGTGTTCCCGAGAGGATCCGCAACCGAAATTGCGTCCGGCGACAATCACTTGCTGATGGGCCGTGTCGAGCGCATTGAGCGGTTCGCCGGAGCGTCGATGTCCCGCCTCGTCATAGCGCCAGTCATGAAAAGCATTGAGACCCAGTCCGGCGCACTGTGTGGTGGTGAGAAAGCGTGCCGGGATAATCTGGTCCGTATCGATGTTTTCCTGTGAAATAACGAATGTTCGGCTTCGAAAGCGAGCGAAGTCCGGTTTGAGGGGGTCAGACATATTCGGCCTCCATCAGGGAGCCAGCGGCGGTAATGTGGCCCGCTATGGCAGAGGCCGCCGCTGTTGCCGGACTGGCCAATACGGTGCGTACGCCGGTGCCCTGACGTCCCTCAAAATTGCGATTGGAGGTGGAGACGACCAATTGGCCGGCCTCGCCGCGATCACCGTTCATGGCAATGCACATCGAGCAACCGGGCTGGCGCCATTCGGCACCGGCGAAGCGGAAAATTTTATCCAACCCCTCGGCTTCTGCCTGGTGCCTGACGCTGACCGAGCCGGGCACGATCAACATGCGAAGTCCCGGCGCGATCTTGCGGCCGCGCATGACGCGGGCGGCGATGCGCAGATCGCCGATGCGCGCATTGGTGCATGAGCCGATAAAGACCTGGCTTATACGATGTTCGCCCATGGCTTCGCCGGGCTGAAAATCCATATAGGTGATGGCGCGTTGCTCCGCCGGAGTTTGAGGGGTTGGAATCGCGTCACCAATGGCGATGCCGGTATCGGGGGCCGTGCCCCAGGTGACCATCGGGCGGATCTGTGTGGCGTCGATGTGGACTTCACAATCAAAGACCGCACCTGCATCACTCGCCAGCTCGCTCCACTTGGCGACGGCATTGTCCCAATTCATTCCCTTGGGCGCGCGGGCGCGACCCCGCAGATATTCGAATGTGGTCTGGTCCGGCGCAATCATGCCGGCCCGCGCACCGGCCTCGATCGACATATTGCAAACGGTCATTCGGGCTTCCATATCCAGCGCAGTTATCGCGTCGCCGGTATATTCGATCACGCAGCCGGTGCCGCCATCCACGCCGATTTGCGCGATGATGTGCAGGATGATGTCCTTGGCGGTGACGTCGCTGCCTGTTTGACCGTTGACGTGAATGCGCATGGATTTTGGCTTGCGCTGCAACAAAGTCTGGGTGGCCAGAACATGGCCGACTTCGGTTGTGCCAATGCCGAAGGCCAGCGCTCCAAAAGCGCCATGGGTTGCGGTGTGGCTGTCGCCGCAGACAATCGTCATGCCCGGCTGGGTGGCCCCTAATTCCGGGCCAATAATGTGGATGACGCCGCGGTGCTCGCTATCCCAATCGTGCAGCTCTATCCCGTGCTTGCGCGCATTGTCTTGCAGGGTTTCGACCTGGTTGCGTGCTTGCTCATTGGCGTAGGGCGGTGTTTCTCCCGGGGCAAAGTCGAGCGTTGGGGTGGAGTGATCGACAGTCGCCAATGTCCTGTCTGGGCGGCGCACGTCCAGCCCACGTGAGGCGAGTTCTGCAAATGCCTGGGGCGAGGTAACCTCGTGAACCAGATGCAGGTCGATATACATCAGGGCTGGTGTCTCGACCGTTTCCTGCGTAACGAGATGCGCGTCCCAGACCTTGTCGAACAGGGAGCGCGGATGTGCGTGGTCAGGCGACATGTTGGGCCTCCATGGCGTCATCATGAACCGGGGACAGCCAGTCCCAGCGATCTTCGGTATGGCCAGTGAACAGGCCAAAGAAACGATCTTGCATCAGGGCGGCGACAGGACCGCGCCCGCCACATCGAACTTCGAAGCGGTCCACGGATCGAACCGGTGTGATCTCGGCAGCGGTGCCGGTGAAGAAGATCTCGTCGGCTACGTAGAGCGCTTCGCGCGAGAGGGTCTGTTCGCGCACATCATAGCCTTCCGCCTCGGCCAGCTTGATGATGGCGTCGCGGGTCAGCCCGCCCAGAATGGAGGATGAGGTTGGCGGCGTGCGGATGATCCCCTCAGAGACGACGAAGATGTTTTCACCGGCGCCTTCGGAGACCAGCCCGTTGACGTCTAGGCCGATGCCCTCATCAAAGCCACGCTCGTGAGCCTCGTGACTGATCAATACGGATGACAGGTAATTGCCGCCCGCCTTGGCCCCCGTCGGGATGGTATTGGGGGCCGGGCGTGACCAGGACGAGATGCAGCAATCAACGCCCTTCGCCAGAGCATCCTCGCCCAGATAGGCACCCCACGGGAAGGCTGCGATTGCGACATCGATGCTGGTATCGGCGCCGGGCAGGACACCGATCCCGCCATAGCCGAAGAAAGCGATGGGGCGCAGATAGGCGTCCTTCAGCCGGTTGGAGCGGACGGTCAGCTTGCACGCGTGCTCGAGCTCCTCCGGCGTGTAGGGCAATTTCATATGATACATGCGTGCACTGTCGAACAACCGGCGAATATGATCTTTGAGCCTGAAGATGACCGGTCCGTCCGGGGTGTCATAGGCGCGGACGCCCTCGAAGACAGACGTGCCGTAATGCAGGGCGTGGGAGAGGATGTGGGTCTGCGCATCCTGCCAATCAACGAGCTCGCCATTGCGCCAGATGAAGTCTGTTTCCTGGATTGCCATAATGTATTCCTTTTCAAGCCGGTTCGGCGGTTTTGCCGGCGCATTGGCGGGCTTCATTTCTGTTCAGTGTGAAGAGCAGCGCATCGATGGCTGCGGTGATGACGTCGGGTCCGCGAGCACGGCCGGTTGAGCGCTCGCCGGCGATTTCAACTTCAATGTCGGCGGTGAATTCACGGCCGGCTCCCGAGTTGAGCAGACGCGTTTCAAGGCCGAGCACATCGGCCTGCAGGCCGGTGATGCGTTGCACGGCAGTGAAAGCGGCCGCCATCTGACCATCGCCGGTCGCCACATCGGAGACACGGCCGCGATCGGGATGTTCGAGTTCAACGCGGGCAAATTGCGTGGGCTTGCGGCCGGTCGTGGTACGCAATTCCGTGCGCACCACGTGCCAGGCCGAACCGGACGGGCTATAGCCTTCCATCATTGCGACGATGTCGGCATCGGTGACTTCGCCGTGACGGTCAGCCAGAGTTTTGAACGCTTTGAAGGCGTCGTTGAGATCACCCGGGCTGGGTTGATATCCCAGCTGGGCCAGACGTTGACCGAGCGCGTGCTTGCCCGAATGCTTGCCCAAGATGAGCGATGAGCCGGGTGCACCGACGGTTTCTGCGGACATGATTTCATAGGTCCGCCGGTCCGCCAGCATGCCGTGCTGATGGATACCCGCCTCATGGGCAAAGGCATTCTTGCCGATGATCGCCTTATTGGGGGCGATCTGGGTGCCGGTCAGGCGCATCAACTTCTGGCTGGCGGGCCAGAGATGCTCGGTTTCGACCCGGGTGTTGGTGCGGAAGATGTCCTCACGCACGGCGAGGCCCATGACGAGTTCTTCGAGGGAGCAATTGCCCGCGCGCTCGCCGATACCATTGATCGCGCATTCAACTTGTCTGGCACCGGCATGCACCGCTGCCAGCGAGTTGGCGACTGCCAGTCCGAGATCATCGTGGCAATGCGTGCTGAAAATGACGCCTTGGGGACGCTCCACATTGGCGATCAAATTGGTGAAGGCCGCATGGATTTCGTCCGGCGTGCAGATACCAACCGTGTCCGGCGCATTGAGGATGGTGGCCCCGGCCTGCGCTGCGCAACTCATCGCCTCGACGAGGAATTCAGGCTCGGTGCGCAGGGCGTCCTCGGCGGAGAATTCGATCTCGTCGACATGGTCCCGTGCATGGCGGATCGAGGCGTCGATCGCCTTGAGGATTTCGGCCTTCGACATACGCAATTTAAATTCGCGATGGATGGGGCTGGTGGCAATAAACAGATGCGCGCGGCTGTGGCGTGCTGTTTCCAGGGCGCGGATGGCCGCGTCGATATCGGCTTCAACAGCACGGGCGAGGGCGCAGATCGTGGGTGTGCGGATTTCCGTGGCGATTAGCTGGACGGCTTCGAGATCACCGGGTGAGGCGGCGGCAAAACCGGCTTCGATGATGTCAACATTGAGCGCTTCAAGCGTGCGCGCCATGTCCAGCTTTTCAGCGGGTGACATGGAAAATCCGGGCGCTTGCTCGCCATCACGCAGGGTCGTATCGAAGATGCGAACGTGTGGATCTTGGGTCAGCTTTGAGGTCGACATGATTGCCTCCCGGTCGGTTCTGAAACGTGAATGTCCTGCGGCGCGAAAATCGTGTTCACGTCGAGCAGGCGGCTGACCTGGCGGGCCAAAATGTCGATACGGCGCGCGTCCTCACGGGCGCAAACCTCCATGGTGATGCGGGATTCGCCGCCGGTTGGTGCGGATTTATCCAGAGCATTGATGGAGAAGCCACGTCGTTCCACGAGACCAATGAGTCGTGTCAGGGCACCTTCGTTTTCGGCGAGGGAAACGCTTAGCAGATTGGTGTTCATGTCAATTCTCCATCATTTCTGTATTGGACTTGCCCGGCGGCACGAGCGGCCAGACGTTTTCTCTGGGGTTGATCAGGACGTGGGCGAGGATCGGGCCTGTGGCGTTGAGCAGGCGCTCGATCGCGTCGGGCACCTGGTCGCGGCTGTGCACGGTAAAGGCTTCAACGCCGAAGGCACGGGCGACATCGGCGAAGTCGGGATTGTCGTAGAGGTCGATCTCGGAGTAGTTCTCCTCGAAAAAATGCTCCTGCCACTGGCGAACCAGGCCCAGTGATGAGTTGTCGAGCAGCAGGATTCGAACCGGGATATTGTACCGGCGGGCTGTGGCCAGCTCCTGGATATTCATCATGATCGAGCCGTCACCGGTGATGGTGACAACTTTTTTGTTCGGGCATTGCAAGGTCGCGCCGATGCCGGCGGGCAGACCGTAGCCCATCGCGCCCAGGCCGGCGCTGGTCAGGTGCGCTTCTGGGGTGTTGAAGCGGCAATGCTGGGCCACCCACATCTGGTGCTGGCCGACATCACAGGTGGCGATGAAATCGTCGCCCGCCGCTTCGGACAGTTGGCGCAGCATGGCGGGCGCAAAGATGCCATTGCCGGGCGCGTCGTAATCGAAGGCGTGCTCACGCTTGCGCTGAAGACAGATGTCGCGCCAGTCAGAGATGTCCAGATAACCCGTATCAAAAGCGTAGAGAGCAGCGGCCAGATTACCGTGGACCGCGATATCAACGGTGCGCAGCTTGCCGATTTCGGCGCTGTCTGCATCCATGTGGATGATCTTGGCACTCGGGGCAAAACCGTCCGGTCGTCCAGTTGCGCGGTCGTCGAAGCGGGCGCCGCAGCAGATTAGCAGATCGCTCTCCTGGACGGCCATATTGGCTTCGCGGCTGCCATGCATGCCCAACATACCCATGAAGTTTTGGGCATCAGGATGCGAACAGCCCAGTCCCTTTAATGTGGCTACGGCGGGGATGCCTGTACGGGACATGAAATCACGCAAGGCATCAACGGCACCGCCCAGGGCGACGCCGCCACCGATATACAAGACCGGACGTTTGGAAGAGGCCAGCAGGGCCGTCGCGGCGTCAAGTCTGGGGGAGATGGACCGCGACGGCCCTGGCTTCGGTCGAGACGGGGAGATTGGGGGGTGTGCCTCGGCCTGAAGAATGTCCTTGGGCAGATCAACCAGAACCGGGCCGGGACGGCCCGTCTCGGCGATCTGGAAAGCCTGTCTGATGAGTTCGGGGATCCGGTCTGGATCTCGAACAATGATGGAGTGTTTGCAAACGGGCAGGCTCATGCCGAAAATGTCGATTTCCTGGAAGGCGTCCGTGCCCATGACACTGGTGGGAACCTGCCCGGTCAGGATCACCATGGGAACGCTGTCCATATAGGCATTGGCGATACCGGTCAGCAGATTGGTCGCGCCGGGACCGGAGGTGGCCAGGCAAACGCCCGCCGTTCCGGTCAGACGCGCCTGGGCGTCCGCGGCAAAGGCAGCCGCTTGTTCGTGTCGCACCAAAATGTGCTGCAGACGTGAACCGACCAGAGCGTCATAGACCGGCATGATCGAGCCGCCGGGATAGCCGAATATCCGCGTCACTCCGATCTGCTCGAGCGTGCGCACCACCCAATGCGCCCCGGTGTTGATGGAGCGGGGAGCGGGTGCTGTGTCGGCGATGATCGGGGCGGTGGACTGGGCGGTCATGGTCGATTTCCTGTTGGTTTTGGATCTGGGGTCAGAGCGCGTTTGCGCCGGGCTTTAGCCAGGGCATATCGGCACGAAGGCGAGCACCGGTTTGTTCGATTGGATGGGCGAGGTCCTTGCGCAGGAGGGCGTTGTATTGCGGCTTTCCCGCTTGATTTTCGGTGATCCAGTCGCGGGCAAATGTGCCGTCCTGGATGTCGGTCAGGATTTCGCGCATGCGCTGGCGGGTCTCGTCATTGACCACGCGCGGTCCGGATCTCAGATCGCCATAAATGGCGGTCTCGGAGATGAATTCATGCATCTTCTCCAGCCCGCCCTCATACAAGAGGTCAACGATCAGCTTGAGTTCGTGCAGGCATTCGAAATAGGCAATTTCGGGCTGATAGCCCGCGTCGGTCAGAGTCTCGTATCCGGCCAAAACCAGCTCGGTCGCGCCGCCACAGAGGACAGCCTGCTCGCCAAACAGATCGGTTTCTGTTTCCTCGGCAAAGCTGGTTTCGATGACGCCGGCGGTCGCACCGCCGATGCAGGCTGTGTAGCTGAGGGCACGGGCGCGGGCGGTGCCGGTGGCGTCCTGATGGATGGCGAAGAGGCAGGGCACGCCACGTCCACGCTGAAACTCGCGGCGGACGAGATCGCCGGGCCCCTTGGGGGCAACCAGCAAAATGTCGATACCCTCAGGCGCATCAACGCGCCCGAAATGCACGGTGAAGCCATGGGCAAATAAAACCGCATCGCCGGTTGAGAGATTGGGTGCAATGTCCTCGCGGAAGACTTGCTCGTGGGACATGTCGGGCGTCAGAATGGCGATCAGCGAGGCTTCGCGTGCGGCGTCCGCAGGCTCGGCAATGCGCAAGCCGTCCTCGGTCGCGCGTTGTGCGCCCTTGCCGCCGGCGCGAACGCCGACCACCACATTGCAGCCGCTCTCTTTCATGTTGAGCGCGTGGGCACGGCCCTGACTGCCATAGCCGATAACGGCAATGGTTTCGGCCTTGAAGGCCGTCGTGTCGACTTCACCGGCGGCCCGGCTCATGGCTGTTTGGGGAGCGGAATGCTGGGCGGTGGTTGAGGTGGTCATGCGAAGATCTCCTGATCGGATATAGTCTGTTGTGAGGGTGATGATTGTGGACGAGCGCTGGTCACGGCTCCGGCGGATGCGGAGGAGACCAGACGTGCATATTTGTCGAACACGCCGCCCATTTGGTTGGGCGCACGCGGGGCCCAGCCGATGCGGCGAGCAACGAGATCGGCATCTGTATTGATGGTCCTGGCACCCACGTCGATGTGGATCATGTCGCCAGTCTCGATCAAACCAATGGCGCCGCCGGCAACGCTTTCAGGCGCGACATGGCCGATGACAAAACCCTTCGAGGCGCCGGAAAAGCGGCCATCGGTGATCAGGGCGACGTCTTCGCTAAGACCCTGGCCGACCAGAGCTGCGGTGACGCCCAGCATTTCGCGCATGCCGGGACCGCCGCGCGGGCCCTCATTGCGGATGATGATGATATCGCCGCGCTCAATGGTGTTGGCCTCGACAGCGGCAAAGGCGTCTTCTTCGCATTCGAAGACCTTGGCTGGCCCGTCAAAGCGTGTGCGGGCGTGACCGGACAGTTTGAGGACCGCGCCCTCGCTGGCGATTTCGCCATAGAGAATGCGGAAGCCGCCATCGGGTTTTACGGGGTTCTCGATGCTGCGGATGACGCGCTGGCCGCGGGATTCTTCCGCGTCAGCAAATTCCTCAAACAGGGTTCGACCGGTGACGGTGGGCGTGTTGGTGAGCCGTTCAGCCTGCATCAGTCGCTGGCCAAACAGGCGGGTGCCGCCGGCCAGGAACATGTGATGGGCGAGGAAATTTCCACCGGGCTTGAGATCAGTGATGACCGGCGCTGTGGCGGAAATTTCATCAAATATGTCGATAGAAAATTCGACACCCGCTTCTGCGGCGATGGCGGCCAGATGCAAGACAGCGTTGGTCGAACCGCCACTTGCTGAGGCCGCTATCGCCGCATTTCTCAGGGATGCGGGGGTGATGAATTGGCGGGGGCGCGTGTCGGATTTGACCAGATCAACAACCAGCTGGCCGCACGTCGCGGCGGCTTTTGCTTTGTCGGGGTGCGGGGCAGGAATGTCGTTGACCCCCATTGGGGACAGGCCCAGCATGGACAGGATCATGGCCATGGTATTGGCGGTGAACTGACCGCCACAAGCTCCGGCCCCGGGGCAGGCGGATTTCTCGACAGCGGCCAGTTCATCATCGTCGATTGCACCACACGCATGGGCACCGACAGCTTCGAAAACATCCTGGATTGAGAGGTCCTGACCGTCCTTACGGCCGGGCATGATCGAGCCGCCATACAGGGCGCAGCCAGGCAAATCCATGCGGGCCAGGGCCATCGCCGCGGCCGGGATCGTCTTGTCGCAGCCGGTCAGGATTATGACGCCATCGAGACTGTGACCGCGGACAGCCAGCTCGATCGAATCGGCGATGACCTCTCGGGAAATCAGGGAGGCGCGCATGCCCTGCGTGCCCATGGAGATGCCGTCGGAAACGACGATGGTGTTGAAATCGATGGGAATTCCACCGGCCTCGCGGATCGCTTCGCGGACCGGGTCGGCCAGTTCGCGCAGATGCATGTTGCAGGGGGTGATGCCCGTCCAGGTATTGACCAGGCCGATCATCGGCCGGGAAAAGTCCTGGTCGGTCATGCCGGTGGCGCGCAGCATCGCTCGCGCCGGTGCCCGTGCAGGGCCGGCCGTGATGTGGTCTGAATTTTTGATACGCTGTGTCGACATGGGCTGTTTTCCGTGCGGCAAGCACGAAAAACCCCGCTTCGTTTCCGAAGCGGGGTTTTTCGTCTCTGCCGTTGTTGAGGTTATTCCTAACTGGCAGGTGCGAGTTCCGCTCCGGGTATGGTGGTAATAATCACCACAAGTACGAGGACGAGCGCTAGAATGGACACAAGTTTACGCGCACGATCGAGCACTCGCTCACCCTTGAGGGTGGCGATGGCTGCGGCCAGTTTATTGTGTGCGCTAAAGGTCATGATGTCCGTCAAATTTTTTCTGGCCGAACCGTGACGTCACTTATCTGGGATTGCAAGTGCAATTGTGCAACAATTGTGCTCTATTTGCCCAAGGGCTTGCTATACAAGCAATAATCGTTTGCAGTTGGGGCCAGGTCGGCATGACATTGCGGTTGCAAAATGGAATGGGACGGCGATGTTCAAGCGAATAATCTGGCTCACCTTTGGAATGCTGGCACTGGGGCTGGCGATCCTTGGTGCCATCTTGCCTCTGCTTCCCACGACCCCGTTTTTGTTGCTGGCGACCTATGCTTTTGCCCGAAGTTCAAAGCGTTTGCACACCTGGTTGACCGAACACCGAATATTTGGCGGACTAATCCGAAACTGGCAAAAAAATGGCAGTATTGACCGCAAAACCAAACTCATTTCGGTGTCTACAATGGTGGGTTTGCTGGCGTTGAGTTGGGCCCTGGATGTCCGTCCCCTGGTGTTGATAATCCAGGCGGTCGTGCTGACGTGCTCGGCAATATTCGTGCTCACGCGGCCCGACGCGGAATTGGATCAACCCTAGACCAGTAACCCGTCCAAAAGGGTGTTGGAGCGTGCATGCGGAAATACCAGCTGGTCCAGATCGTCCGGTGCAATCCGCCAGTGTCCGTGCAGCACGCCCTTGAATAGCGCGTTCAGGTCGTTGACGGGCATCAGGTCACGATTATCGTGAAGTCGCGAAAGACCGGGCCAGTTTCCAACAAGCCTGCCACCATTAACCGCACCACCGATCAGGAAGGCCGCGCTTGCGGTGCCATGATCTGTACCGGCGGCTCCATTGACGCGGACCGTGCGACCAAATTCGGTGCAGACGATAATCGCAGATTCTGACCATTTTTGCTGTAACGAGGTGTGCAGCGTTTCGATGACACCATCGAGTCCGGTAAACAGGTTTGCCAGTTGTCCTGTCATCGATCCCTGACCGACATGGGTGTCCCACCCATCGAGCCCGATAACCGTGAGGTCCGGGCCTCCGGGCGCGGCCATAAGTTCTCCGGCGGCCTGGGCGATGACGCCCCAGCTCTGGGCTCCGCGACGGCGTCGGCCCGCCATTCCAGACACCATTTCGCCGCCCATTGCGCCTGCGATTTCGTCGGTTTGCAGGGCGCGTTGCAGGGACATTCCCAGGCGGGCATCGTCCGCGTAAAGATCAATCAGACGAGCGAGTGTATCGTCGTCGGCATCTGGCAAGACGGACGGTGCCCAGGTGGATACTGCCGCATCGCCACGCAAAATTAGCGGCACTGACTGTCCAATTCCAACCCCGGTTTCCGCTGACGGGCCGATAACTGACAGGGCCCGGTTGAGCCAGCCATCGCGTTGGGAGGGGCTGCCGGCCTCGAGCTGGTCCTGGCCATCGAAATGAGAGCGGTCTCGATACGCGGTCGAGCAGGCATGAAGGCCCAGCGCATCGCCGTTTCGCCAGAGACTGGCGACATGGCCGAGATTGGGGTGAAGGCTGAAACCGTCGCCGATATCGTGACCTTCATCGAGGGCGAGAGACCCGCGAAGCGAGTGGTAGCGGCTGTCGCCAAGCGGGGCGATCGCGGCCAGCCCGTCCATAGCGCCGCGCAAGATAATGACGCAGAGTTTTTTGCCGATATTGCGGGCTGGGGCCTCCTGAGCACTTGCCGGAGACGGCAGGGCCAGGGTTGCACCAGCCAGACCGGATAGGAGCAAGTCGCGGCGTGTGGGGATGAAATGGGTCATGGTATTCCTCAACGGCGCTGAAATTCGGGGGACATCAAGAGTAGGGTCAGGCCTTGTGAGACGGATGAGGCGCGTGCGATGGCGAGACCGGTGGCCGGATTTAAGCGAGCGCCCAGGATATCCGGAGCGAGACTGCGCGGGTCCAGATCGCCGCGTATCCGGCCACCCATCTCATTGGCAAATTCAATGCGTTTCATTATGGCGTCGGGGCCGGACCATGCGTCTTCAGTGTCGGGCCATCCTTGTGGCGATGGCGCTGAAAACGGTCTCTGGCCAATCGCCTGGTAAATACCCTGCAGCGTGCGCACAGGCAGGGGAGGAATTTCCAGTGCCCGCATGGAAGAAATCAGGAATTCTTCGGGAGTTTTGAACTTTCGTTGTTCCGGCGCGAAGGCTCCGGGACTGGCGACAAGCGCCATGGCGAGTTCGGCGAGGTCACCGTTATGGCGTGACCAGGCTTGTTCGAGATGGGTGATATCGGCTTCGGCCGGTGTGTCGGCAAGGAAGTGGCGGGCCAGCTTGGTACACACGAAGCGGCGCGTGGCAGGCTGCCGGGCCAGATGGCGCAGGACGTTTCGGGCCTGGTCGGCGCCATTATCGCTAAAGGTTTCACCGAGAACACGCTGGCGTCCGGGTTCATGCAGGCGCGGATCAAAAATGCCGTCGCCTTGCTGGCCGGCGGTATGAATGCGCGCGCGGCCAACAGTCCATCCGGTGAGCGTATTGGCGAGCGCCTCGACATCGTCCTGGCTGTACCCCCCGTTCACACCAAGGGTGTGAAGTTCGAGAATTTCCCGCGCCAGATTTTCATTGATGCCCAGGCCGCGCCGCTGACCTGCCCGTGAGTTGGGACCGACCGAACGTGCGTTGTCGAGATAAGTCAGCATAGCCGGGTGAGTTTCGACGGCGACCAGCAAGTCCTCGAAACGATTGAAGGCGAGGGGGCGGATTATCTCGGCTTCCAGTCCCGCGACAGAAGCTGTGGTGCCGGGATTCTTCGCCGAGACCGAAAAATGATTGGACCAGAAGCGGATCCAGCGTTCGGTGAAACTGGCGGGTGTGGCGACGGCCAACGAGGTGCGTTGGGAGATGTGCTGGCCGAGTGCGCGGCGTGAGATGCGGCGCTGCTCTTCCTGGGCTTGGCGTTGTTGCGCGGTGGGCTCGCGCTGGCCGCGCCGGCCGGGGGGACGATTGGCCATCAACGCACGCAGGCCGTCCTGGGAGGTGCGCACATCGCTAAGTTGGCGAGGGCCACTGTCGGTTAATTGGGCGATGAGCCAGCCGGCGGGATCGCTTGTCGCTTCAGCAATGTCGCCCGGGCGAGCGCCCATGCCGAAGCGTGTGGTGGCAATCGCGGCGTGGGTGGCACTCATGGCAATCTCCTCATCGGTGTCAGTGTTACGAGCCGGCGAACCGGTTTCCGTCGCACGATGTGCCGATGAGGGAGATTTGGGTGAGGATCAGCCTCCGCTGACGTCGATCCGCGAAATGGTGCCATTACTGCCGACGGCCCAGCCTACGCTACCGTCGTCAGCAAAGCGGATGGCGTTAAAACCTGCGTCTGAGACGGGTTGCCAGCTGGCACCGCCATCGGCGCTGATGTCTGTTCCATTTGTGCCAACGGCGAGCAGATAGCCGACCTGGCCGGGAATATGTGTGACCGCGGACCGGTAGCCGCCTGTGCCTGTGGCCGGGATGTGCCAGGTTTGCCCGCGATCATCGGACCAGAATGCGGCCAGGCGAGGCTCATCGGGTTCGGTGTAATTGCCGCCGACGGCGACCAGGCGATCTTGTGACCAGGACAGGGAAAAGATTCCTGCACCACCGCTTCCCGCGGCCATCGGCGTGTCGTGGACAGTCCAGCTTGAGCCATAATCTTCCGTGTGAAGGACGCGCGCCGTCTCTGCGCCACCCATGCCGATCCAGGCCGCGCCGCCAGGCGCCACGGCAATCGACGTGTCAGACGCCGCGAAACCGGCTTCGCCATCGAGCGGTGCCGGCAGGCCGGTCGCGAGGGACCATGTGACCCCGCCATCATTGGTCAGCAGAATATGGAAGGCCCCGTCGATGGGATCGGAGAAGGCGATACCGTGCTGGTCGTCCCAAAATTCGAGCGTGTCGAAGAAGGCTGCCTCCGAGGGGTCTTCCAACACCAGGTCAAAATTTTCACCGCCGTCTCGGGTCACATAGAGGCGAGCGGGCGCACCGGCGGTTATGAACAGGGCGTGTTGGTCGTCAAAGGCGTGGGCAGAACGCAGGTCCAGCGTCTCTGCTCCAGCAATCTGGGTGTGGGTCCAGGTGTCACCGCCGTCTACCGTGCGAAGAACCGTGCCTTCCGGAGAGCCGACCCAGACAGTCTGTGCGTCAACGACGGCAAGACCGCGCATGCTCAGATCGACGCCGCTTTGTTGTTCGGTCCAGGTGAATTCCGGCGGGCCGGCCGGTGTCGGTGTGCAGGCCGTCATCGCGACGATTGTGGTAGCGGCGGCCAATTTGATCACATGTCTCATCGACCGAGACCGAGCAGGCTGGCGCTGTCGCAATGCCAGCAATCTTCACCCAAAGCGGCGGCGGCTTCGCTGCCAATCGGGCTTCCCGGCGGAACACCCGTCTCATTGGAGGCAACGCTTTCACCGGTGTCGATGGCGGCGAGACCGGCCTCGATGCGGCGGGCCAGCCAATTGCGATGGTCGCGGCGACCGGCGGCCGAACGTCGGCGCCCAGGCAGGCCATCAGCCAGGGATTCCAGGCGAGCGCGAGCGGTGATGGAGGCGGCAGGCACGCCGCTATTAATCAGGGCCAGCATGCGATCGACGTATTCGGTCTGGATCGCCTCGCGGACCGGGGCGAGACGCCGCGCTTCGTCATTGCCGGTGACAAACAGGGCTGCATCAAGCGCATCAAACAGTTCGTCCTGCGAAAGCTGGGTTTCATCGCGAGCTGATTGGTCCGCAATGCGAGCCAGGCGGGCTGTCGACAACATGGCGCGCAAGGTGATGCGCGATGCGGCGGTGGCGGCATCACGGCGCGAAAAGGCGGGGTATTGGGCGCTGTCGAACAGCTCGCGTGTGGCGATGGCATCCCAGTCTGAATACGGCGCGGGCACAAGCAGGCTCAGCGTGTCGTCGGAAATGTCGAGCGCTGCCGGGTCGAGCGTCGCGACCATGGCGGTCAGGGCGCGGCGTTGCTCGCTGGCGGGATAGACGCGTTGGCGACGACGATCTGACGTGTTGAGATCATAGTGCATTTCGACACCACCAAGCGCCTTGCCGGCGGCCTCAACCTGATAGCGGTGATGCAGATAGACGGTGGGGAAGACGGCGCGCAGATCGCTCAGTGGCAAGCCATCGGCCATATTATGTGGTCCAAAAGCTTCCATGGCGACAGCGCGAACAGCCATGGTGTCATTGAGTGCATCGGTGACATTTGAGCCATTGTCCCAGAGATTGGCGTGCGGATCGCCGGAATTATTGCCGCGGGCATGGCGGTCGGTAATGAAGGTCAGACCTTCACTGCGGGCGGTGTCGAGGATGGATTCCAGGCCGGCTTCGCGGGCGTCGGCGCCATCGTATTGCGAGTAGAGCCAGTTGACGGAGACCTTGTCCCATTCGCCGATGCCAACGTTGTAGGCCTGGCTGACATCAATGGCGCCTGCCTCATCAAGACCGACGAGCGGGGCGGGGTAATCCATGACGGATTCACGGCCATAGCCGCTGGCGGCGAAATTGTGGGCGAGGCCGATTGTGTGACCGATTTCGTGGGCGGAAAGCTGTCGGATGCGATCCAGTGCCAGTTCGAGTGGATCGTCGTCGGCGCCGGAGCCGGTGCCGGCGGCGCCCAGCAAGCCTTCAAACAACATGCGGTCCTGACGCACGCGCTGGCTGCCCAAAATGACATAGCCGCGAATGATCTCGCCCGTGCGTGGATCCAGCATGGAGCCGCCATAGGACCAGCCGCGTGTCTGGCGATGGACCCATTGAATGACATTGTAGCGGGCGTCGAGCGGATGGATGCCCTCGGGCAGGAGTTCAACGCGATAGGCGTCTTCAAAACCGGCATTGGTAAAGGCTTCGGCCCACCAATTTCCGCCCTCGATCAAGGCTTCGCGGATCAGTTCCGGGGCGCCGCGGTCGACGTAATAGATGATCGGTTCGACGACCGGGCCGGAAGTGGCCGACGGATCAACGCGTTCCAAGCGATGGCGCACGGCATAGGATCGGCGCACCGGATCCGTGAGCGGCGTCGCCATGTCATAAAAGCCCATGGTGATCGCACCGGAGCGGTCATCGGCTTCGCGGATTTGATAGCCGTCCTCGGGTAGGGCGATGAAGGAGTGGTGGACGGTGAGGGTGACGGAATTGGGCGCGGGTGTGACGGCCTGGACCTCGGGCCCCGGATCAGAGGAATTGAGCGTCAACAGCGCATCAATCTCGACATTGATCGGGAAGGCGAAGGCGGCATTGGTCAGCGGGGCGCTGCGATCGCTGTCTATGGAAAAACTGCCCTGGCCGCTACCGGAAAGCGAACCGGTCGTGTCGACAGGGTCGCGGGTTAAAAAGTCCGACAGATCGATGAGGACGCGACCGTCTTTCTCGGCGATGATTTCGGTGCTCCAGATGATTGAGCGGGCGAAGGATTGTGTCGTGGCGAGGGCTTCTTCCGGGCCGGCACCAAGGGCGCGATAACCCATGTTTTCAAACTCGGCGAAGACTTTGTCATTGACGCGCGTGAAGCGCAGGATTTCCGAACTGCTGCCATAGCCGCGATCCAACCCAACCGGGTTGGAGCCGAGGCCGGTGGTCAGTCGGGCATTGTAGACGAGGCGACCCAGCGTGCCGTCGCCTTGCGTGGTCAGCTCGGCGAGGATGCGGCCATCGCCCTGGTCGACATACAGATCAAACACGCCATCGCGGTGATCGAGGCCTTCAATGCTGGTGGCGAAATCAGGCGCGTCGTCCTGGGCGTGGGCGGCGGGCAAGGCGAAGGTGAGTGCCAGGCAGGCCAGGCCGGAAAGCATGGTTGAATTCTTCATGAAGGTATCCCCGTCTTCAAGGCTGTCGCGACGCTAGCCCGGTTGGCGCGAGCTGTCACGGGCGGGCCCGGCATTTTCGCGTCACGAATGAGTGTGATTGTATATTGGATACAATCTGGATATATGCAGAGTTGAAAATCAGGATAATGTGGTTTTGTCGAGGTCCTTGGCGGGGCCCCAAACAACCGACCAGACAACAAACTTCGCCAGGAGAGCGGTGCCATGAGCAAAGCAATAAAAGACGCCAAAAGCTGGGGCGGTGTCTTCCCCGCTGCCACGACGCAATTTTACGAGGATATGAGCGTCGATCTCGCCGCCACCAAGGCGGTCGTCGACGGGCTAATCCGCGATGGTGTGCACGGCATTATCGCGATGGGCACGGTGGGTGAGAATAATTCCCTGTTGGCGGCGGAAAAACGCGATGTGCTGGCGGCGATTGTTGATGTCGTGGCCGGGCGCGTACCGGTGATCACGGGTGTCTCCGAGCTGACGACCGAGCTGGCCGAGGCTTATGTGAAGGACGCGCAGGCGATTGGCGCGGATGGCGCGATGCTGTTGCCGGCGATGGTCTATGTGCCGAGCGAGGCGGAGCTGGAATGCCATATCCGCCGGGTCGCTGCGGCCTCGAGCCTGCCGATCATGCTGTATAATAATCCGCCGGCCTATCGCGTCAGTATCTCACTGGAAACGCTTCAGCGTCTGGGCGATGTGGAGACGCTGGTGATGGTAAAAGAATCCGCGCCCGATCCACGCCGGATCACCGATATTATCAATGCCTGCGGCGACCGTTATCGCGTGTTTGCCGGGCTGGATGATGTGGCGCTGGAAGAGATGTTGCTGGGCGCGGTTGGCTGGGTGTCGGGCCTGACTAATGCTTTCCCAAGAGAGAGTATCGCCTTGTGGGATGCGTTTGAGCGCGGTGATCTGGACGAGGCGCGGGCGATTTATCGCTGGTTTATGCCGCTCCTGCACCTCGATGCCGAGCATGATCTGGTGCAGTCGATCAAACTGTCCGAACAGGTGATGGGCCGGGGTTCGGAGCGCGTGCGCATGCCGCGCATGAAGCTGACCGGTGAACGCCGCGCCGAAGTGATTGCCATGGTCGAGACCGCGCGGGACAATCGTCCGGTCTTGAAAGAACTGACCGCCGCAGAATAGGGCTAGCGCATGCGTCATACATTCCAGTGTCTGGACGGGCATACCTGCGGCAATCCTGTGCGGCTGATTTCCGGCGGTGCGCCGATCCTGCGTGGCACAACGATGAGCGAGAAGCGGCAGGATTTCATCGCCCACCATGACTGGATCCGCCAGGCCCTGATGTTTGAGCCGCGCGGCCATGACATGATGTCGGGCGGGTTTATCTACCCGCCGTGCTCGAACGCTGCAGATGCCGCCATCCTGTTTGTTGAGACCAGTGGCGCTTTGCCGATGTGTGGTCATGGCACGATTGGTCTGGTGACCATGGCACTGGAAAACGGGCTGATCACCCCGCGCGACAAGAGCCGCGTCGTGCTGGACGTGCCGGCAGGCCGGATCGAGGTGGCGGTGGAATGGAAAGACGGGCTGGTCGAGAGCGTGCGCCTGTTTAATATCGCCAGTTATCTGGCCGAAACCGAAGTGAAAATCGACTGTCCGGGGCTGGGCGAGCTGGTGTTTGATGTGTCCTATGGCGGCAATTATTACGCCGTGCTGGAGCCGCAAAAAAACTATCCCGGCCTCGATGATTTCTCCGTCTCCGACATCCAGACCTACAGCCCGATCATCCGCGATCTGGCCAATCAGGCGGTGCAATGTGTGCACCCGGAAGATTCAAGCGTTGGCGGTGTCAGTCACCTGCTCTGGGCCGACACGGCAAAGCATCCCGAAGCCGACGCCCGCAATGCCGTCTTCTACGGAGCCCGCGGAATAGACCGCTCCCCCTGCGGCACCGGCACCAGCGCCCGCATGGCACAACTCGCCGCACGTGGTGAGCTGAAAGTCGGCGATAATTTCGTCCATGAAAGCATTATCGGCAGCCTGTTTCACGGGCGTGTTGAGAAGGCGTCCCGTGTGGGTGGCTTTGACGCGATAGAGCCCAGCATTGGCGGCTGGGCGCGGCAGACGGGGATCAATACGATCTTTGTGGATGACAGGGATCCGTACAAGTGTGGGTTTGTGCTGGGGTAGTAGGGGCGTATGTCAACGTTGGAAACAGGCTCATGGAAAGTTGCGGAAAGCGGCCCTCTCAACGTGATTGTGGATGTTCTTGAACACGCCGCTTTTGCGTACCTTTGGGATTCAACGCACGGAATTCGTTCTCATGTTTGGTTGTTTAATTGTTCGGCAGAGAGGGACCCGGATTGGGTCGAATGTGAAAATTTGCCGCCGGAAATGCCGGACGAAAATATTCTGCGGGATCATTATGCCGCGCCGGAAAATATTTCTTTGATCAAATGCGCCAAATGTACCACGACAAACGACTGGATACTCTCTTGGAATGACCGGGATATCGCTGCTTTGTCGCTCGACACTACGCCGGGCCGTTCAACTTTCGTAAAATCACCCCATGGTTTGGCGGCGCCCTGGTAATTGCAATATATGTTGGCTGGACTTTAAGGGGCAAACCACGCGCCTCCCTCTTCCCTTTTGGGGAGAGGGTGCCCCGAATGGGGCGGATGAGGGGCCGTGACGCGTAACGAGGACGGCCGAAGTCTGTAACCCGACCCCTCATCCGACGCTGCGCGCCACCTTCTCCCCGAGGTGGGGAGAAGAGATTTTTGGTGGGAGTTGCGCGCGGTGCGCGTGACCGGATGCCCCCGCTCACCCCACGTTCACTTCCATCTCCCTATGCAAGCAGGCGGGGAAACATCCTGATTTGGTTTTGTGTTTGTGATTGAAAGCGGCCTCGGTGTTTGGGCCGGTCTGGGGGAATTTATGTTCGAGATGATTATTGCGGCTCTGTTGGGCGGTCTGATGCAGCCGGGCGGGGAGGCGACGGATGCTTGCCCGTATATGCAGGATGATGGCGAGCGCGAGGGTTGCGCGCTGCCGCTCGGGGACGGGCGGGTTTTGCTGCTGCATTTTGTTCTCGATGCGGAAGAAAATGAGTGGGGCGAGGCGACGGACCGGGTTGAATTTCGTGTGGTGAATGCGGCGGGGGCGGTGGAGCAATCCTTTGGCGATGTGCTGGAGAGCGAGCGCGCCTATCCGCATGTCGAGGATATCGACCAGGACGGGGATCTGGACCTGTTTGTGCCACAGATGATGGGGATGGTGAATTCCACCGACCGATTGTGGGTGCAGACGCCGGACGGGTTTGTTTATGCGGGCGAGACCTTCGGGATCAGTCTCAACCGGGCGCAGGACGGATTGTATGAAAATGTATCCCGTGCCAGCGCTTCCGAGCGCTACCATGAGTTTTACACGCTGGCCGACAACCAGCTGATCCACCGCTTTACCCTGCATGCCGGCTTTCGGATGGAGCCGTGTGAGGACAAAGCGCGCTGCATGGTCTGGTTCTGCCGCGCCGAGGATGCGGGCTCGCTGGTCGACCTTTCGCTGACTGTGGCCGAGACGGAAGCGCGCTATTGCCCAGCTGAACCGGAGCTGGACTAGAGGGAGTTTTGTGCGGGTCGTTGTCGGGGGCGCGAATTCCAATCAAAACCGTCATGCCAGCGAATGCTGGTACCCAGATTACAGATACCGGCGCTTTTGATCTGGGTCCCAGCTTTCACTGGGATGACGGTTTGTGGAGTCGTGCTTACCCCCTAGCTCCAATTACCCTGAGGATCATCGAAGCCGCGGCCCTGCAGTAGCCGAACCAGGCCGAAAACGGTGCGCACAAGCGCCCAAACCCAGAGCACAGCGAGGACCAGCATCGCGACG
>JAQXCQ010000119.1 GCA_029251785.1 Maricaulis sp.
GTCGCTTTCCAACCGGCTTCCAGGAACACCACATCATCGGTGTCATAGGTCGCAGATACCGTTGGGAAGGCTGGATTGACGGAAGGAATGCCGCCGCCACGATTCCAGCCACCCGGGCGATAGCCCTCAGAGCGTGTCGCGTAGAACATCAGATCATCGTTGGGACGATATTGAAGCGTGAACTTGGTGATCACCCCGTCCAATTCCATCGGGCTGCCGGTATGGCCGCCATTGACGTCGTAATCACGACCGCGATCGGTATTGGTCGATCCCTGGAAAATGCCGTCGGCAAAGTTGGAAGACCCGGCAAAGTCGAGCTCGAGATTATACTGACGGACACCGGCGATGAGGGTGAATTCGTCGGACAGATCAAATTCAGCCTGTCCAAAGAAGGCCACTTCCTCGGTCGAGCGGGTCACATCATTAAAGAAGGTGACGCCGGCCGGCCGCGTGGCGGGATTAACCTGAACCGCCGTTGAAATCGGTGCATTGGGCGCGAAGCCGAGATCGGGCGCTGCCAGATACCAGTAATCGTCCTGCGTCTCGATTTCGTAATTGTCGAAGAACACACCCGCAGTGAGGCGCCAGCTATTGTCGCTTGGCGTGCTGAAGCGCAGCTCGTGTGTGTTGCGCTCGTGCTCCTGCTGGATCACTGCACCCTTTGTCGGATCCAGGCATTCGCGTCCGCCTGGCGTGATGAAGAACGGATCGATGCCATAATTCACGATATAGGCCGGATTGGTGTAGGTGCAGGTGTAATAGTTGATGAAGGCACCGGAATTATTATAGCCAGTATAGTCAACCGATTGGTCGACTTCCCGGTTCAAATACCCACCCGTATAGACCACGTCGAGCATCGCAAGGCGCCCTTCAAGCGTCCAGGCGGTCTGACCAAATGTGTCTTCCAGCGTGTCGGGGAAGAAGCGTGTGACTTCCAGATCACCGATCGCGGGATCGTAATCAAACACACCATCCGCTTCGAGCGTCTGCTGTGTGTGCTGGAAGTTGAGGCTCCACTCATCATTGATCAAATAGGTGCCACTCAGGCGAAAGCCCTGATAGGAGCTGTCGTTGAAATCATCTTCCGCGAGGGCGGAGTTGTCCGCCGCGATATAGCTTGCGGCAGTCGCGGTTGCGGTTGAAAGCGGGTTGATCGCCGGGTCCGTGGTGAACGTGCCAGGAACATTGTCGATATAGCCTGCTTCAGAGACATTGTAGAAGGCGGCGCGGAAGGCCAGCTGATCGTTGACGGGCACATTGATATAGCCTTCAACGCCGGAGCTCATATCATCGCTGTGTGCGGTAAAGCCGACCGATGTTTCGACGCCGGCAGAAAAGCCGGAGAAGTCAGGCTTGTTGGTGATCAGGCGAATGGTCCCGGCTTGGGAACTCGCACCAAACAACGTTCCTTGCGGTCAGGGCAGAACCTCGATGCGCGCGATGTCCGTGGCATAGACATCCAGGTTTCGACCCGGTGCGGTGACCGGTTGTTCGTCGAGGAATAGCGCAACATTGGGCGTCGTACCCTGGGCACCCGACAGCAGAACCGTGATCGGTTGCACTGCGAGTCCCCGAATATATGGCGTCGACTGGCCGGGGCCGCGACCGCCGAAGCTTACATTGGGGAGATACCGGACATAATCGTCAAAATTTCCAACTTCCAGCTCCTCCAGTGTTTCGCCTGAAACCGCTGTGAGTGCGATCGGAACGTCCTGCGAGCTTTGCTCGCGTTTTGTTGCGGTGACCGTAATTTGGTCGATCTGGGCCGCGGCGATCCCGGTTCCAGCAACCGATATCGCTGCAGCTGCGAGAATAGTGGAAGAAAGCGCTTTTTGTTTCAGCATGACGAAGTCGTGTCCCCGGATTTGTAAACCATGTTTACCCGGGTCTAGGAGATGGTGGCGATTCTGGCTACAGTCTTTAGGACTATAAAGTTTCTGCTAAAAGTCACGCCGGTCCGAAATGTGACTTTCCGTTGAAAGTATGCGTTACAATACAGTTGCTTAGGTGAAGGTTGCTCAATTGTCACAAGAATTGCTCGAATTGACAGCGGCTAATTGGGTTGGAAAGTTCGCAGATTAAACTTTGAGCTCTAATGATTGTGATTCATCGATCCCATCGACCGATCAATTGGTCTAAATAGATGACTCCCATCATAATATAGGCGCACTATGACAGACCATGACGATATCCTGATTGCCTTGCGCCGGATTACCCGGGCGATCGATCTTCAATCGAAACGATTGTTAAAGAAAACCGGGCTGACCGCTCCGCAGCTTGTGGTAATCCATGCGCTGCGCAAGGAAGGGCAGATGTCACCGAGTGCCATCGCGCGCGCAGTTTCGCTCAGCCAGGCCACCATTACCTCCATATTAGATCGGCTTGAAAAAGCAGATCTCGTCCGGCGCGAGCGGTCACAGACTGATAAGCGGGTGGTTTTGACCTGCCTCACCGACCGGGGTCTGGAGGCCGCCGAAGAGGCTCCAGAGCTTTTGCAAGCCGGCTTTCTTCGGGAATTCCGCAAATTACAGGAATGGGAGAAATCGATGCTGATTTCCTCCCTGCAGCGTATTGCGGGCCTCATGGATGCCGAAGACCTGGACGCATCCCCCATTTTGGATTCTGGTGAGTTGAGCGAGCCTGACGCCTGATCCCTCGGTATGTCGTTTTGCCATGTCGAGGACGGCAGGCGCCGCGCACTGACAACAAATCCTTACGCAATGTGACAGACCTGCTATGACAGGGTTTAGGGATTGAATTTACATTTTATCGGGGAGTTTCGAATGTCTGAGCGCGAATTTGATGTGGTGGTATTTGGGGCAACCGGATTTACCGGACGACTGGTGGCGGAATATCTGGCGCGCGAATACAAATCCGGCTTGCGCTGGGCAATGGCGGGGCGCTCTGAGGCCAAGTTGGCCAAGATCCGGACAGAAATTGGCGCATCGGACGACACGCCGCTGATCGTCGCCGATTCCAGCGACACGGCCTCTCTGGCCGCGATGGCGGCTCGCACCCGGGTGGTTCTCACCACAGTGGGGCCTTATCAGCTTTATGGGACCGACCTTGTGGAGGCCTGTGTGGCGGCGGGGACCGATTATGTCGATCTGTGTGGTGAGCCCGCCTGGATGTATGACATCATCCGCACGTATAACGCGCCGGCCCAGGCATCAGGCGCGCGGATTGTGCTGTCCTGCGGCTTCGATTCCATTCCCTTCGATCTGGGCGTCTTCTTCCTTCAAGAACAGGCCAAGAAGCTGTCCGGAAAGCCCGTCGCACGGGTGAAGGGCCGCGTCCGCAAGATGAAGGGCACATTCTCCGGCGGCACGGCGGCCAGTTTTGGTGAGACCATGGCCCGCGTAATGCGGGAGCCGGAGGTCATGGGCTGGCTCCGTGACCCGTTCAGCCTGGTGCCCGATTTTGATGGCCCACGTCAGCCCTCCGGTGCCAAGCCCATCTTCGACGAGGATCTGGGTAGCTGGTCCGCGCCCTTTATCATGGCCTCGATCAACACCAAAAACGTCCACCGTTCCAACGCCCTGCTCGGCCATTCCTACGGGCAGGACTTTGTTTATGACGAGATGTTCCTGACCGGCCCTGGTCCTGAAGGCGAAGCGATGGCCAATCATATTGCTGCCGATAAATCCATGTCGACAAATCCGCCCAAGCCCGGTGAGGGCCCAAGCCTGGAAGAACGTGAAACCGGATTTTATGACGTCATGTTCACCGGCGAAATGTCGTCTGGCGAACGGATAACGGTCGGTGTCACGGGCGATAAGGATCCCGGCTATGGATCAACCTCAAAAATGATTGCCGAGGCCGCGATTTGTCTGGCCAAAACAGGTTTGTCGGAGCAGGTGGGCGGTGGCGTCTATACCAGCGCGCCGGCCATGGGCATGGCGCTGATTGAACGTCTTCGCCAGCACGCGGGCCTGACGTTTGAAGTGGAAGCAGGTCAAAATTAGTGGGCGGGCTCAGTCCGTCGAGACTGAATGCGTTAAACCCAATTCAAGATCCACGGCGGCGTGAAGGGCTGTAAAGCTGTCGGCGACATTGACCATCACGGTCATGTAGAAATTGCCCTTTGAGATATTGTCTGCCAGCGCGTTTAAAAACGCGCGATTTTCACGCATGGCATCGGTGTTACAGCGCACGGAGCCATCGAATACCGGGTTCCAATTGTCGCCGGTCGCCGGGGCCGCAAAGTGGAAAAGCTGCGGATGGTCTGGCGGGAGATTCAGGATTTCGTGATTGAGGGCCGTATCCATTTCACGGGCCCAGGTATCGGCCTGAAGATTGACGGTGATGGCCGTACGCACATCGCCATTCACAATCAAATCCAGGTCCCCGGTTGATTCCAGTTCGGCAATCACCGGCAGCGCCAATGAGGGGGCGTTGAAAATGTGTGACATTGCCAGGGCTGTGCATTCGGGCGGCGTTAAATTTTCGACGCTCTCCGCAAATAGTTTCTGGCTCGCTGATAACAGATTTTCACGCGTGGATGCGCGCTCGGCGGCCCAATCCCATCGATTGTCTTCAAGGCCCATAATTTCGTCATGCAGTCGGGCGATGATGTGGCCTTCAGTGACGCGATCTTCGCGCTCAGAATTCCAGGCCGTGACCTGAAAACCCATGACAACACCCAGAACAACAATGATGAGTTCTAGGCCCACCGCAAACCAATTCTGTTCGCGAATTGCCTTCACCAGATTTTGTAAAATCATACCAAACATGCCCTTCTAATAATGCTTTAGCACGTTCTCCAATCTGTCGCTTGATTTTGATGAGCTTGGACGAGCACCATTCGTCAACTGACAAAAAAAGCTTTGTCCGGACATTTTCTTGCCTCGTATGCATTTGCGGCGTGTTCAGATCCAATTGTAGTTAAAGCTCACACTGATCCGATTCTCATCCGCCATATTCAGCGGCACTTCGTGGCGCAGCCAGCTTTCCCAGAGCAGAACTTCCCCGGGCTTGGGCGCGACATAGACGAATGTTTGCAGGTCTTCGCGTGCATCCGCCGTGCGGGGCGGGGCCGCCATCATGCGGGCGGAGCGCGGGTCTTCAAATTTTATGGCGCTGGCACCGTCGGGCACAGTCACATAGGTGGTGCCGCTGATGACGCTATGCGGATGGATATGGGAGGTATGGATCCCGCCCGGAGGCAGGATGTTGATCCACAGGGAATCCAGCTGCAGCGTCTTGTCCCCGAGGTCAAACTCCAAATCCTTGAGGAATTCCGCCACGTGCAGGTCCAGCACAGTCTTTAAATCCTCGAAAATCGGAAACCGCCACGGCAAATCATCCAGAGAGGCGTAGCTGGTATAGCCGGGATAGCCGTTATCCTCGGACCAATCCTGCCCCGCCTCATCATCGCCGGCAATCGACAGGCAAGATGTCTCAAGCTCGGCCGTATCAATGGCCTTGCCATGTTCAGCCAGCTCCGCCCGATAGAGGCGTGTGGCAAAGAGTGATTTAATCTGTGACATAGCGTGGTCTTAGCGCGCAGAAGTCAAAAGGGCGAGAGGCGTGTTTCAGACGTCGATCTCATGCGGGTGTTCTGATCTGAGCTTGGGATCCAAAGCCGGCTCCAAAATGCTTCGAGGCCAGAGCGAAGCTCAATCCCGTTTCGCCCCAGACCCGTTGGAGCAGGGGCGCGATCAGCGCCCGCAATTCACGCGGTATCGACGTGTGATGACCTGGAAAGCGGTGGGCGGTCAGATCTGCAGACCGGTCGATCTCCCGGCAGCGGGCACATCAGACGGTTTGTATGTCTCAAATTTTATCAAATCCAACATTAACCATAGCACCAGCTATTGCTTGAGAATTTTCGATACCTGGTGTCTTTGAGACTCCGCTATGGCCAATGGTCTGGGGAGACACTTTTGCGAGACGAAATTCCAATACTCGTCGTGGATGACGACGAAATTGACCGCCGCAGCATGCGGCGTGTGTTCGATAAACTGGGCATGCTGGGCCAGGTTGAGTTTGCCAATGGTGGGGCGGCCGGCATTGATCATTTGCTTCAAAAATTGCTCAGCAAACAACTCGAACGGCCATATTTGATCGTTTTGGATATCAATATGCCGTGCATAAACGGCTTCGATTTCCTCGAAATGATCCGCGAAGACGCCAAATTGCGCAATTCCTGTGTCTTCATCATGACGACGTCGCTCGACGCCACCGATATCGGTCGGGCCTATGCTCTCGATGTTGCTGGGTATTTGATCAAAGATTGTGCGTCTGGCTCAGTTTTGCAGGCCGAGATCATGTTGGACCGATATGCAGAATTGGCGGCCTAGCAGCCTCTGAATTCGCAGTTGTTTCAAGGCTGTCATTTCAGACGCGAACGTGACTTCGCCGGCGCCCGGCGTGAATAGATCTGTCACGAACCTGTTGGTGTTGTCGGGGTAATTGGCGACCGGGACTGCGCTGTAGCCATTGCGACTCGGCCATGAAATCTTGGTCACAATCACGTGGTTTCGCCATATTTTCGTATCAAAACGCCCGATTTTAAAACCATGAGTATCTCTCACGAAAACTACTCGTCTCGCTTAGTAGAGCGCGGCTTGGCGCTGACCTAGACCTGTGCCCGAGTGTGGCGATGTGCGCCGCATCAAGCCCGGGGCGCGTCTCATGAATTTTCTTCGTTTGCTGGTATCCGCCAGTCTTGCCATCGTTGTGTTCAATGGTTCGGACGCCCAGGCCTATGGCCGCGACGGTCATCGCATCGTTTGCGATTTGGCCTATCGTTATCTCAGCGATGATGCCCGCAGCGAAGTCGATCGCCTGATTGCCCTGGACGACCAATTTGATCATTTCCGTGATGTCTGCTCCTGGGCCGACCAGGTCCGCTATTCCACCCATAATCACACACGGCCCTGGCACTATATCAACCAGACTCGCGAAGACAGCCATATCGACCCCGAAGATTGCGCTGAGGGTGGCTGCATCACCTCCGCCATCGATCTTCATGCCGGCGTGTTTGGCGACACCAATCGCAGCGATGCCGAGCGTCTGGAGGCGCTGAAATTCCTCGCACACTGGCTCGGTGATATCCACCAGCCCCTGCACGTCTCCATCGAGGGCGATCGCGGCGGAAATGATATTCCCGTGCTGTGGCGCGGCGAGCGTCACACCAATCTACACCGGGTCTGGGACAGTGAAATCCTGCTCGACCACATGCGTGAAGAATGGCCCTGGGCGGACGAAGGTGATCGCTGGCGCCATCTGGCCGACAGCCTGGCGGCCGAGATTCCGCTAACGGGCGTGGCCGTATCGACTCCGCTCAATTCCATCGGCTGGGCGCAGGAAAGCCACGACATCGTGCGCTCGCGCGACTTTGGCTATCTCTATGCCACTGCCGAAAACCGCATTGATCCGGGCGAGGCGTATTACCGCAATGCCCTGCGGGTTAATCGCAATCAGATCAAACAGGGGAGCGTCCGCTTGGCCGGTCTGCTCAATCTCCTCGTCTCCGACCCGGAGTTTGCTGCCATGAGTGCCACCGGCTCGGCATCACTGGACTGAGGGGCGATTATCCGTCGGGGTTTCCAACGAGCGCGCGATTGCTGCACTCAAACATTGTGTGGCAATGCTGTAACAGCTCCGGCGCACATCACGATATCGGGTGGTTTACCGCGTTGTACCGTTGAATTGAGCTTGTGTCGCAAGCTCCAAATTGGTTAATGTGCCGCTGGTGTAACTGGGCGAGGTGTCCGGTTTCGGCATTCCGTGGGGGAATGACGTGTTTGAATCTGTGGATGACACCGTGATGGCTGCCGCCACGGTCGCGGGCCTTGTGCTTGTGGTCGTTGGCTTCATGCTGTCTCGGGTTATGCAGGCCCAGCAGGCCGAAACAGATGAGCGTCAGGTCGCCCGCCTGCGCACCAAGCGTCGTTCAAAATACGAGGAAGCCCGCAAGGATTACGCGCGTTTTCGCAGGAAAATCGAAAGCGGCAACACGGTGCTTGTCGATTTCATCCATGATTTGGGTGATGATTTTGTCGGTCGTGACAGCGCCCAGCAGCAGATCGCCTTCGATGAAGCCTTCGAGGCCGTCGCCGCGATTCGTCAGGCAAACGCTCGAACCAAGGTCGTGGTGGTCCTGCACACGCTAGGAGGCTATGCGCGCCCGGCTCACATGATCGCCCTGGCGCTCAAGCGCCATCTCAAGAATTCCAAGCGCCATAATTCCTTCAAGGATCCGCGCGTCACGGCCTATATACCCTATGTCGCCATGTCCGGCGGCACCATGATTGCCCTCGCATCAGAACTTGTCTGCATGGACGAGACGGCGTCACTTGGCCCGATCGACACGATCTATGGTGGCTTCCCCACGGAGGCTTATGAGGCCCTGCTCGACCAAAAGGGAGCCCTGGCCACCCAGGACGTCTTGGTTATGCTGGCCCATGAAGCCAAGAAATATGACCGTTATGCCGCCAAGGTCGCGCGCGAGATTGTCAATGAGGCCCACAAGTCCAAGAGCAAGGATGAGCATTACCTCGCCGACCACTTATCTGAAGGGAAGATGTCCCACAGTCAGGCCATTTCGGTGCAAGAGGCCAGAAAAATGGGCATGAACGTGTCCTCGAAAGTTCCCAATCTGATCTATGGCCTGGTTGACGCCCGTATTCGCATGATCAACACCCGCCTCGAATTTGAAGAAGCCCGCCTGGCCAATCCAGAGGACGAGAAGGGTGGCACCGACACGGCCGAAAAAGCTATGCAGCGCGCCATTCGCCAATCGCTTGACGGTGGGCTGGGTCGCTGAATGCCTGCATGCGAGGCTTGAACCTCGAACGCTTTCACCCACATTGCCAAGCAGGTTGAACGCCCGCGATGTGGAAGAGGTGATGACATGACCAACAAGGCCGAACTCTATCAGGATGTCCGCAAGCAAATCGCTTCTGTAATCGCTGGCGAAACCAGCATCACAGCGCGCTATGCGACGGCGTCCTGTATCTTGCGGGATGCCTTTGGTGAGCGATTTTACTGGACCGGATTCTATCTCGTCGATCCGCTCAAGCCGACCGAGCTTGTCGTGGGCCCCTATCAGGGCACGCTGGGCTGTTTGCGAATTCCCTTCGGTCGCGGGGTTTGCGGTGCTGCGGCACAGAGTGGCGAGACCCAGCTGGTTGAGGATGTGCACGCCTTTCCTGGCCATATCGCCTGCGACAGCGCGACAAATTCGGAGATCGTCGTTCCGGTCCGTGACGGAGCAGGCAAAATCGCGGCGGTTCTCGATATTGATTCCACGCAAGCCAGCGCTTTCGATACAATTGACCAGACGGGTCTCGAGGCGATTTGTGCGGACTTGCTGACAGTTTGAGAATTCCCGAAGCGTCTTCGTGTATAGATTCAAGGCGAACGGGCAGGGTGCTGATTATAAGGGGTTTTCGACATGTCTGATGCTGAGCCTGATTTTGTCGATGAACTCGGCACGGCCGTCCTGCCCCATCATCTCAAACGCCTGTGCGAACGCATGCTGGATGATTGTACCGAAGTGATGGAGGAGAAGGGCATTGATGTGCCCACGCGGGCCGGCTCGATGATGATGTTTCTCAAGCAAAACGGTCCCGCAAGTGTTGTCGACCTGGCGCGCGCATTGCGCGTGTCGCATGCCCTGATTGTTCGAAACTACAAACCCCTGATGAAAGGCGGTTACTTGCTCGAAAAGCCGGACCCGACTGATGGTCGCAAACGTTTGTTGGAGTTGACCGAAGCCGGCGTCGATATGGCGATCCGCGCGCGGGCCAATCTGGATGTGTTTCAGCGCGCCTTTGCCGATTTGTTTGAGGAGAGCGGCGTTGATCTTTACGAAGCGCTCAAGTCGATCAACGCATCCCTCGACAAGACCAGTTTGGCCGACCGTGTTCGCACGCTAGACTCCTGACACGCTTATGTCACCGCAGACCATTCTTCTCGACGGCCAACCGGTCATCTACACGCTCAAGCGCAGCAAGCGCCGGACGATCGGTTTCACAATCAGTCGAGACGGGCTGACCATCGCCGCCCCGCAGCGCACCTCCAAACGCGAGATAGAGCGTGGCATGCGCGAGAAATCGCGCTGGATCCTGACCAAGCTGGCGGAGTGGGCTGCGCGCCCCAAACCAGCAGAACCCGTGTTTGAAACCGGCGAGACGCTGAGCTGGCTTGGCGGCCAGCTGACGCTGGACATAGAGCCGCGCGGCGTGCGCACCCGTGTGACGCGCCGCGATGACACGCTGCATGTCACCCTCGATCCACAGCTGGAGGGCGCGTTGCGCATGCGCACGTTGAAGACCGCCCTGGCGCGTTTCTACAAGCGCGAAGGGCTGGCGCTGATGGCCCCCAAAGTGGAGACCTATGCTGCCGCCCTGGATCGTCGCGTCTCCAAGGTCATAGTGCGCGATCAGAAGCGCCGCTGGGGCTCCTGCGCGTCCGATGCCAGTATCCGTCTCAACTGGCGGCTGATGGGCTTTCCCGTTGAGCTGCTCGACTATGTCTGCGCCCACGAGGCGGCGCATCTGGTGGAGGCCAATCATTCTGCCCGCTATTGGGCCGTGGTCACGTCGATCATGCCGGACTGGAAACAGCGCCGGGCCCGCATGCGCGCCGAGGCGGATATCTGGATACCGTTTTGATTTCGACCTTCAGGGCGACCTGCAACCTCTACAAAAGGTAACAAAATCACCAAACTGTAAGACGACTGTAGGGAAGCGGATGGTTGCTTCCTGCCAGTAATGTCCCGGGATAAATCGCAGCAAATGAGTCGCACAGGCTCTGCTGCAAATGTCATCTAGGGGACATTTCGTGAAAAAACATCTTTTAGCCGCCTCGGCGGTAATAGCCTTGCTCGCTTCCGGTTCCAGTTTTGCTCAGGAAACCTCGCAGGGCGGTGCGGTTCTGACTTATGAACCCGCATTTTTTGCCGAGTACAGCCCGATTACCGCCGCTGATATGGTCAGCCAGGTGCCGGGTTTTTCGATCAATGATGGTGCCCAGGTAAGGGCCTTGCCGATACATTTGCCAACGTCTTGATCGATGGCGAGCGCCAGAGCACCAAGTCGGAGTCTATCCAGGCCATTCTCGGACGGATTCCTCTGGCTTCGGTCGAACGCATCGAATTCATCCGCGAATCTGTGGCCGGCGTCGACATGCGTGGCCAGACCCGCGTGGTCAATGTGGTGTTGCGAGAAGGCAATGAAGCACAGACAACCGTTAATGCCGGCTTTGAATATCTTCCCGGCAATGGTCGCGTGACGCCGTCCGGCAGCATTTCGCGCAATTGGGAATTTGGCGATACCCGTCTGACATTGGGGGCAAATTTCGACCAGAACGCCGCCCCTCTTTTAAGGACTGAGCGTCTTGAAAATTCTGTCGGTGCCTTGATTGAGACCCGGGATGAACGCACATCGCGCCTGCGCACCGCACCGCGTTTCAACGCCAGCATCAATACCCGTTTTGCCGATGAATCACGTCTCAGCCTTTCCTTCGCTGGCGGTTGGACGGACAGCGCCACGCGTGACCGCTCGATCGTGAATGATCCTCTCGGCGCGTTATCACGGATCGAATTGTTCAATTCCCAGGGTGACGATACCAGCTGGGAAGGCACGCTCACCTATGAGCGCCCGCTCAGCGAAAGCCTGTCCGGCCAGCTTGTCCTGCTCAACCGCGATGACGCGTCCGAATCCGCCGACGAGTTTATCTTTGCGCCGGCCGGCGGTGGTGGCTCAACAACCTTCTTTAATTCCATCGTCGATTCCGGTGAGCGCGCGGTGCGGGGCACGCTGACCTGGGAACGCAATGAACAGAATTCCTTCGAGTTTGGTCTCGAAACGGCGATTAATTATCGGGATAACGGCCTGCAAATTTCTCGCGATACGGGCCTGGGTCCGGTGGCTGTTCCGCTCCCGGTTGCCAACACGCGCGTCGAAGAAGAGCGCAGCGAAGTTTTCGCCTCCCATGTCTGGCGACCCAATTCTGATGTCACGGTGGAATCCGGCTTCCGACTCGAGCGGTCCACCATCACCCAGACCGGCGATGCCCAGCGCGAGCGGTCCTTTGACTATCCAAAACCATCCATCAACCTGACCTGGGATGCCCAGCGAAAACACCCAATGGACCTTTGGTCTCGAGCGTGACGTCAGCCAATTGTCGTTTGGCCAGTTTGCCAGTGAAGTCAGCCCGACGGACAATCAGGTCCAGATCGGCAATCCCGAGCTGGTTCCTCAAAAAACCTGGCGGGCCTCGGCCGCCTGGGAACGTCGCTGGGGCGAGGATGGCACTGTCTCGATCAGTCTCATCCATGAGCGGGCGGAGGATGTTTCTGATTTGCGTCCGATCACCGTTGTCGTCGATGACACGACCACGCCGGTCACCACGGACACATTCGATGCGCCCGGAAATATTGGCGATGGCGAACGGACGATCCTTCAGCTTGAAGCAGGGATTCCGCTGGATAATCTGGGCCTCTCCAATTCACGTCTGAATGTCACCACCATGTTGCGGGATAGTCAGGTCACCGATCCAACCACGGGTCAGACCCGTCGTTTCCAGGGCAATGAAGACTGGCGCCTGATCCTTGATTTCCGTCAGAATTTGCCGGAGCAGGATCTGGCCTGGGGCTTCTTCTTTTACACCCAGGGCGATGAGGACGTCTTCCGCTACGACCAGTCCTACTTATTCACCACCAAACAGCCCGTGCTCGATTTTTTCGTCGAATCAACAGCGATCGAAGGCGTGACATTGAGCGTTTATGTCGGGGATTTCCTTCCGCAAGTGCGTGAACGCGAACGCACATTCTACACCGGCTCACGCATCGACAACATCGTCAGTGCGCGCGAAATCCAGGAGCAGGATCTGGGCGGATTTATCAGCTTCCGGGCCCGCAGCACGTTCTAGTCGCGCTGAAGTTCGAGAACTTGAACCCCGGATGCCCCCTCGCATTCGGGGTTTTTGTTTGCCCCGATATTACCTCCAAAATATCACAATATTACCTTGCATCGCCGAATTTGCGCCCATTTATGACGAGAATGTAATGTGGCGTTGGGAGGGCGCGAGGCGCACTCCCGCGTACCGTCAAGCCGGATACCGGTTCTCGGTACCGGTCAATTGATGGTTGCGGGCAATGAATGTTGGGGCCTGGTCGGACATTGCTCTAGGGGAGGTGATCAATATGAGCACCGCAACAAGACTACCACTGGTTCTTCCGGTGGCTGGCGCTATCACAATCGGATTGTTTGTGATGATGAATGGGCTGATCTATGTGGAGGAAGTACGACTTGAGCAGCCCGTCAATGTGCCTGATTTCCATATGGCCGATATCCC
>JAQXCQ010000135.1 GCA_029251785.1 Maricaulis sp.
GTCGCAGAGGTCGAAGAATTACTGATCATGCTGGACCGGCCTCGTGCCCAGGTTCTTATCGAGGCCGCGATTATCGAAGTGACATTGACCGATGAGATGCGCATGGGCGTCAATTGGCAGGGCATTCTCAATGAGCATGTTGCTGTGACCTTTGCTGACAACATTGCCGGTCAGGTCGTGTCTCGCTTTCCAGGAGCCTCGATCAGCTACATCAATCGCGATATTGAAACGGCGATCAATGTGCTGGCCGCCCAGACCGAAGTTGAGGTGGTCTCGCGGCCTTCCATATTGGCCCTGCACAATGAACAAGCAGAGCTTCAAGTTGGTGATCAGGTTCCCATCGTGGTGCAATCGGCGGTCTCTGTAGAAGATCCAGGCGCTCCCATCGTCAACCAGACTGCTTATCGAAATACCGGTGTGATCCTCACGGTCACCCCGCAAATCCGAGCCGGTGGCATGGTCGAACTTGATGTTCGCCAGGAAGTGTCCGGAGTGGCACAAACGACGTCCTCCGGCATCGATTCTCCAACCATTACCCAGCGCCGCATCGCAACCACCTTGCTGGTCCCGTCCGGACAGTCTGTGGCACTTGGAGGGCTGATTTCCAATCGCCGTACAGGGGGTGAAACCGGTGTCCCTCTTATCAAGGATGTGCCGGTCGTGGGGCGCCTGTTCAGGTCTGAATCGGTGGCCGAAGAACGCATCGAGCTGCTCGTACTGATTACCGTGCGGATCATCACCGACCCCAATGAGTTGGGTGAAACGATGTTGAGCTTGCCATCAGCCCTATCCCGGCTTGAAGCACGGATGATGGAACAGTGAGCATTACGAGCGAGGACGGATATATCCTTGCCAGCGTCACCGTTGTGATGGTGATTTTATCGATGGCTGCGATTGCCTTGATGACGGCATCGACCGGCGAATTGGTGCGTGTCTCGCGCATGGACCGCGAACAGGTTCAACAAAGCCAGCTTCGCTCGGCCATTGTTATGGCCACATCGCAGATCGTTTTGGCCCCGCGTCAGCGCAGCCTGCGTCTAATTGATGGTCGCGGCACACTCAACGTTGATGGAACCAGTATCGCCATTCAAATCACCTATGAAAGCGACAAGGTTGATCTTAACCAGGCACCGCTCGATGTGGTGCGCGCCACGGCGCAATCGGGTGGTTTATCTCAAGGCGACACCTCAGCGATGACAACAGCCCTGCTTGAGATGACCTTACGAAACGAGCCGATCACACTCGTTGATGATGTGCTGGTCAGAGCAATTGAAAGCCAAGAATGCGTCCGCGAATTGTTCACAGTCTTTGGCGGCCGCTTGGATGGACTCAATGTTCGCGGGCAATCAACAGATTTTGAGCGCCCCGCCGCAGGCAGTCGATTATCTGTCTCTGCCTGGCTACCGGAACAAAACCAGGCTGCCAGTGCGGTTTTGTTGATCACCGGACAGCGCACCTTGCCAGCGCGCACGATGGATTGGCGCTGGATCAGCGGCGAGGATGCAAATCTTGATATGGGGGGATGTGAGCATGCAGCCTGACGATACCAAAAATACCAACAAGAAACGCGATCTGGAGGCGGGCTATACCCTCTCTGAAATCCTCATTGTGATTGTTATCATCTCTATTGTTGCGGCGGCGGTGACCCCGTCCTTGCTGTCCCGGTTTAACTCGGGCCAGTCACGCTCTGCTGCCCTTCAGGCCAACACGTTGGCGATGGCGATGGATGA
>JAQXCQ010000136.1 GCA_029251785.1 Maricaulis sp.
ATGGCTAAGGAAAAGTTTGAGCGGAATAAGCCGCACGTCAACATCGGCACGATTGGTCATGTTGACCACGGCAAGACGACGCTGACAGCGGCAATCACGATGGTATTGGCGGAGGCCCATGGCGGCGAAGCTAAGGCCTATGACGAGATTGACGGCGCGCCGGAAGAAAAAGCACGTGGTATCACCATTTCCACGGCTCACGTTGAGTATGAGACGGAAAACCGTCACTACGCTCACGTTGATTGCCCAGGCCACGCTGACTATGTGAAGAACATGATCACCGGTGCGGCTCAGATGGATGGCGGCATTCTGGTTGTGAACGCGGCCGATGGTCCTATGCCACAGACACGTGAGCACATTCTGCTTGCCCGTCAGGTCGGTGTTCCAGCGCTTGTTGTTTACATGAACAAGGTTGACCAGGTTGACGATGAAGAGCTTCTCGAGCTCGTCGAAATGGAAATCCGTGAGCTTTTGAGCACGTATGAATTCCCAGGCGACGATATTCCGATTGTAGCCGGTTCTGCTCTGGCGGCTGTTGAAGGTCGTGATGAGGCGATTGGTAAAGAATCGATCCTCAAGCTGATGGCAGAAGTTGATGCCTACATCCCAACACCTGAGCGTCCAAAGGATCTTCCTTTCCTGATGCCGATTGAGGATGTGTTCTCGATTTCCGGTCGTGGTACTGTTGTCACCGGCCGTATCGAGCGCGGTATCGTCAATGTGGGTGAAGAGATTGAAATCGTCGGTGTCCGTGACACGTCGAAGACGACCTGTACCGGCGTTGAAATGTTCCGCAAGCTTCTCGACCAGGGTGAAGCGGGCGATAATGTTGGTATCCTGCTTCGCGGCATCGGTCGTGAAGATGTTGAGCGCGGCCAGGTTCTGGCCAAGCCGGGTTCGATCACACCACACTCCAAATTTGTTGCTGAAGCCTACATCCTGACCAAGGATGAGGGTGGCCGCCACACACCATTCTTCACCAATTACCGTCCCCAGTTCTACTTCCGTACAACTGACGTGACGGGCGTTGTGACATTGAAGGCCGGCACCGAAATGGTGATGCCGGGTGACAATGTTGAAGTTGATGTCGAGCTGATCACACCGATCGCGATGGAAGAGAAGCTCCGCTTCGCCATCCGAGAAGGTGGCCGCACCGTGGGTGCCGGCGTCGTCTCGAAGATCGTTGAATAAGTAATTTTCGTAATCGGATCGGGGCAGCTGTTTGCTGCCCCGGTCTTGCTCTTTTTGAAGTTTAAAGAAACGGGATCGGTTTGATGGAACGTCAAAACATCCGCATTCGCCTGAAAGCATTCGACCACCGGGTATTGGATAATTCCACCCGGGAAATCGTATCTACGGCAAAACGTACCGGCGCGAATGTTCGCGGTCCGATTCCACTGCCAACGCGCATCGAGAAATTCACGGTGTTGCGTGGCCCGCACATCGACAAGAAGTCGCGCGAGCAGTTCGAGATTCGGACTCACAAGCGCCTTCTAGATATCGTCGACCCTACACCGCAGACTGTGGACGCGCTCATGAAGCTCGACCTGTCCGCCGGTGTGGACGTCGAGATCAAGCTGGGAGCGTAAGATCATGCACCAGGATGATCGTAGAACAGGCGTTGTCGCCCGCAAATTGGGTATGACACGCATCTTTGCTGAAGACGGATCGCACGTGCCGTGTACCGTTCTGCACATGGATAACTGCCAGGTTGTCGCCCAGAAGACGGTCGACACTGACGGATACTCCGCTCTGCAGATTGGTGTTGGCGACGCGAAAGCGAAGCGGACTCCAAAGGCCATGCGCGGCCATTTCGCCAAGGCGAATGTGGCTCCCAAGCGCAAGCTGGTTGAGTTTCGTGTCACGGAAGACAGCTTCATTGAAGTTGGCGCCCAGCTGACCGCAGACCATTTTGTCCCTGGCCAGAAAGTCGATGCCTCAGGTATCTCGATTGGTAAGGGTTTTGCAGGGGCCATGAAGCGCCATAACTTTGGCGGCCTGCGGGCGACGCACGGTGTTTCGATCTCGCACCGTTCGCATGGTTCAACCGGTCAGTGTCAGGATCCGGGTAAAGTTTTCAAAGGCAAGAAAATGGCTGGTCACATGGGTGCAACCCGCGTGACGACCCAAAATCTTGAAATTGCACGTGTTGATGTCGATCGCGGCTTGGTCCTCGTAAAGGGTGCCATTCCGGGTTCTGCCGGCGGATGGGTTGAGCTTCGTGATGCTGTCAAAGGCATCAAGGGCGTCGACGTCCCAATGCCCGGCAAGTTCCGCACGCTCGCTGAGTTGAACGCACCGGCTGCCGCCGAAGCGCCAGCTCCGGCAGCAGCGGCTGACGGTGAAGAAGGAACGGAAGCATGAAGTTCGAGGTAAAAACCCTCGCGGCAAAAGCTGCCGGAGCTGTTGAGCTCGACGATGCCGTATTCGGTATCGCCGAGGTCCGTTCCGACCTTTTGCAGCGCGCCGTAAGATGGCAATTGGCTGCGCGCCAGCAAGGCACGCACAAGACCAAGGGCCGTTCCGAAATCGCTCGCACAAAGAAGAAGTTTGGCGCTCAAAAAGGTGGCGGCGGTGCTCGTCACGGTGCGCGCTCGGCTCCAATCTTTGTCGGTGGTGGTCGTGCTCACGGACCTCGCGTTCGTAGCCATGCACATGATCTTCCTAAGAAGGTTCGTGCCCTGGCTTTGCGTCACGCGCTCTCGTCCAAGATCGGTTCCCAAAATCTCATCATTCTAGATGATGCGGCGATGAAAGATCCCAAGACAAAGGAGCTTCGTACCTCCTTTGAAAGCCTGGGTGTTTCAAACGCGCTGATCATTGATGGTGAGACCGTCAATGAGAATTTCGCCAAAGCCGCTCGCAATCTGCCTTGCGTCGATGTTCTGCCCGCACAGGGTTTGAATGTTTATGACGTGCTGCGTCGCGACACTCTGGTTCTTACCAAGGCCGCCGTGGAAAAAATCCACGAACGCCTCAGCGCAAAGGAGGCCTGATCATGTCAGCTGCTGCGCGCCACTATGATACAATTCTTGCCCCGGTGATCACCGAGAAATCGACCCTGATCTCCGATCAGAACAAGTATGTGTTCTTCGTGCCCTTGAATTCGAAGAAGAATGAGATTGCGGAAGCGGTCGAAGCACTCTTCAAGGTCAAGGTCACTGCGGTGAACACCATCAAGGTTCACGGTAAGACAAAACGATTCAAGGGAGTTGCCGGTAAGCGCAACGACCAGAAAAAAGCGATTGTTACGATCCAGGATGGTCAAACAATCGACGTCACGACGGGTCTCTAAAGATGGCTTTGAGAACATTCAAACCGACTTCTCCGGGCCGCCGTGCTCTGGTGCTTGTGGATCGCTCCGCTCTGCACAAGGGCCGTCCTGAGAAGAAGCTTGTTGAGGGTCTGTCCAAGTCGGGCGGCCGCAACAATACCGGACGTATCACTTCCCGCCGACGCGGTGGTGGTGCCAAGCGTTTGTATCGTATTATCGATTTCAAACGTCGTAAATTTGACGTGCCCGCAGTGGTCGAGCGCCTGGAATACGATCCGAACCGGACCGCATTCATCGCGTTGCTGAAGTATGAGGACGGCGAACGCGCCTACATCCTCGCGCCTCAGCGTCTGGCTGTAGGTGACTCGGTTATTGCGTCTGCCAAGGCTGACGTGAAGCCTGGTAACGCTATGCCGCTGAAAGCCGTGCCTGTTGGTTCCATTCTCCACAATGTGGAAATGAAGCCTGAAAAGGGTGGGCAGATTGCCCGCTCGGCCGGTGCCTATGTTCAGCTGGTGGGACGTGATGCGGGTTATGCCCAAATTCGTCTCGGCTCCGGTGAGCTGCGGATGGTGTCTGACAAGTGCATGGCCACTGTCGGTGCTGTCTCCAACCCGGATCATCAGAATATCAATCTCGGCAAAGCCGGTCGTAATCGCCACTTTGGCAAGCGTCCGTCAGTTCGTGGTGTTGTCATGAACCCTGTGGATCACCCACACGGTGGTGGTGAAGGCCGGACATCCGGTGGTCGTCATCCTGTGACACCTTGGGGTAAGCCAACTAAAGGCGCCAAGACACGCAAGAATAAGTCGACCGATAAATTCATCATCCGATCGCGCCACGAGCGCAAGAAGCGATAGGAAACCACCATGCCTCGTTCTGTATGGAAAGGTCCGTTCGTCGACGGTTATCTGCTTAAAAAGGCAGAAAAGTCGCACGAGGGCGGACGGAAACAAGCGATCAAGACCTGGTCGCGCCGTTCAACAATACTGCCACAGTTTGTGGGCCTGACTTTCCAGGTTCATAACGGCAAAAAATTCATCCCCGTGCTCGTAACCGAAGACATGGTAGGCCACAAACTTGGTGAGTTTTCACCGACACGTACCTATTACGGTCACGCCGCGGATAAAAAAGCGAGGCGGGGCTAACAATGGGACAGTCTTCCAATCCTCGCCGCGTCGCTGAAAACGAAGCGCGTGCCAAGCTTCGCATGATCCGCACCAGCGGTCAGAAGCTCAATCTTGTTGCTGCGCTCATCCGCGGCAAAAAGGTGGAGCGTGCGCTCGCGGATCTTGAATTTTCCCGCAAGCGCATTGCCAAAGAGGTCAAGAAAACCCTCGAATCGGCAATTGCGAATGCTGAAAACAATCACGGCCTCGACATCGACTCTCTCGTTGTTGCTGAGGCATTTGTCGGCAAGAATCTAGTCATGAAGCGTTTCCGGGCCCGTGCCCGTGGTCGCGGCGCGAAGATCTTGAAGCCGTTTTCCGAGCTCACCATTGTGGTGCGTGAAGTTGAAGAGGCCGCCTGATGGGTCAGAAAGTTAATCCGATCGGTCTGCGCCTCGGCGTCAACCGCACATGGGACTCGCGTTGGTATGCCGGTGTTGGCGAATACGCGAAGCTGCTCCATGAAGACATTGCCATCCGCAAGATGCTGCGTGAGAAGCTGAAGAATGCCAGCGTCTCAAAAATCGTCATCGAGCGTCCACACAAGAAGTGCCGTGTAACAATTCACACAGCACGTCCCGGTGTGGTGATTGGCAAGAAGGGCTCCGACATCGAAGTTCTGCGCAAGGCATTGTCCAAGCGCGTTGATGGCGAAGTCTTCCTGAACCTGGTCGAAGTCCGCAAGCCGGAAATCGATGCGACATTGGTAGCCGAGGGTATTGCCCAGCAGCTTCTGCGTCGTATTGCCTTCCGTCGCGCCATGAAGCGTTCGCTGCAATCAGCAATGCGCATGGGTGCTAAGGGCTGTAAGATCTTGGTTGCAGGTCGTCTGGGCGGTGCAGAAATCGCCCGGTCCGAGCAGTATCAGGAGGGCTCCGTGCCGCTCCACACACTGCGCGCCAATATCGATTATGGAACCGCCGAAGCCAAGACCGCGATGGGTATCATCGGTATTAAGGTCTGGATCAATAAAGGCGAGATCATGGAACACGATCCGATGGCCCAGGAGCGCAAGCTTCAGGAGTCCGGTGAGCAACGCGCCCGTTCGGGCCGCACTAACGCGTAAGGGGCTGGAGCAATGCTGCAACCAAAACGCACAAAGTTCCGCAAAGCCCATAAGGGCCGGATCAAGGGCATCGCGAAGGGCGGCTTTACGCTGAACTTTGGATCCTATGGTCTCAAGGCCATGGAGCCGGAACGCGTAACTGCACGTCAGATCGAAGCGACACGCCGGGCGATCACTCGTCATATGAAGCGTGCCGGTCGTGTCTGGATTCGCATCTTTCCGGATGTGCCGGTTTCAAAGAAACCGACCGAAGTTCGGATGGGTAAAGGTAAGGGTACGCCAGAGTTTTGGGCGTGCCGGGTCAAGCCAGGCCGGATCATGTTCGAGATCGATGGTGTCTCTGAAGCTGTAGCGCGCGAAGCGCTCGAGCTCGGTGCCGCCAAATTGCCGATCAAGACCAAGATCGTTAAGCGTCTGGGCGAATAGAGGAGAACTCGGCTGTGTCAGATAAAAAAATGAAACCGGTTGACGTTCGCGCCATGACCGATGATCAGCTTCAGGACGCGCTCCTGAAGGCGAAAAAAGAAAAATACAATCTGCGTTTTCAGCAGGCCACCGGCCAGCTGGAAAATACCTCGCAGTTCCGTGTGAAGCGGCGCGATATCGCGCTCATCCGTACGGTCCTGAACGAGCGTAAGGCGCAGATCGAGCAAGGGAGCTAGGCGATGCCAAAGCGAATTCTGCAAGGCGTCGTGGTAAGCGACAAAGGCACAAAGACTGTTGTGGTCCGTGTGGAACGTACGTTCTTGCACCCACTGCTGCGTAAGACAGTCCGTCGTACCAAGCGATATCACGCGCATGACGAAAATCAGGCGTCAAAAGTTGGTGACATTATCCAGATTCAGGAATGTGCACCAAAGTCGAAACTCAAGCGGTGGGAGGTCGTTGCTGCCTAGGCTTTGCCTGGTGAAGTAACGGTCCGTTCTTAAGGAGGATCTGCAATGATTCAGATGCAGACCAATTTGGAAGTGGCAGACAATTCTGGTGCCCGTCGCGTTCAGTGCATTAAGGTGCTTGGTGGTTCCAAGCGTCGTTATGCACACGTCGGCGACACAATTGTCGTTTCCATCAAGGAAGCAATTCCACGGGGCAAAGTGAAAAAGGGTGACGTCCGCAAGGCGGTTGTTGTTCGTGTTCGCAAGGATATCCAGCGTAAAGACGGTTCCGTCATTCGCTTTGATTCCAATGCCGCCGTGATCATCAATAACAATAATGAGCCTGTTGGCACACGGATCTTTGGTCCTGTGCCTCGCGAACTTCGTGGCAAAAACCACATGAAGATCGTGTCTCTGGCTCCGGAGGTGCTGTAATGTCCGCGAAGATCAAGAAGGGCGACAAGGTCGTCGTGCTTGCTGGCCGCGATAAGGGCAAGACAGGCGAAGTCACAAAAGTGAATCCAGCTGAAGACCGTGTCTTTGTGTCTGGCGTGAATGTGGTCAAGCGCCACACGCGTCCGACCCAGGCCGATCCAGGCGGGATCAAGGAAAAAGAAGCATCTATCCACGTTTCAAACGTGGCTGTTGCTGATCCGAAAACCGGCGAACCGACCCGTGTTGGTTTCAAGACGCTTGAAAACGGCCGCAAGGTCCGTTTCGCCAAGAGTTCGGGTGAGGTTATCGATGTCTGATACATACACACCACGACTTCGTACGAAATACCGTGAAGAAATTCGCGATCGTATGAATGAGAAGTTCAAATACGCCAATCCGATGATGATCCCTGGCCTCGATAAGGTCGTGATTAACATGGGTGTCGGTGAAGCGGCCCAGGATTCCAAGAAAATCCGCGGCGCTTTGGTCGATCTTGAACTGATCGCAGGACAGAAACCTGTCAAAACGGCTGCTAAAAAGTCGATTGCGGGATTCAAATTGCGTGAAGAACAGATTATTGGTGCCAAGGTCACGCTCCGCCAGGATCGTATGTTTGAATTTCTGGATCGTCTTGTCACCATTGCTCTGCCACGAGTTCGCGATTTCCGCGGTCTCAACGCAAAGAGCTTTGATGGCCGAGGCAACTACGCTATGGGCTTGAAAGAGCACATAATCTTCCCGGAAATCGACTATGATAAGGTCGAGAAAATTCGGGGCATGGACATCGTTGTCTGTACGACAGCGACGAATGATGAAGAAGCGAAGGCCCTGTTGGCCGAGTTCGATTTTCCGTTTTCGAACTAACGCAACAGGAGAGCCGGGCCAGCACGGTCCGGCACGCAGGAGGAAATAAATGGCGAAGACAAGCGCTGTAGAACGTAACCGCAAACGTCAGCGACTAGCTGATAAATACGCGGCGAAACGCGCACAGCTCAAAGCAATTGCACGCAACACAGAACTGCCGGTCGAGGAGCGTTTCAAAGCGCAAATGACACTGGCGGCCTTGCCACGCAATTCCGCACCCACTCGGATCCGTAACCGGTGTGAAGTTACCGGTCGTCCGCGTGGTTTTTATCGCAAATTGCGTATGTCGCGTATCGCGCTGCGTGATCTGGCCAGCCAGGGAATGGTTCCCGGCATGGTCAAGTCCAGCTGGTAAGAGAGGGGCACAGATATGTACGTAAACGATCCTCTCGGCGATATGCTGACACGTATCCGTAATGCGCTGATGCGCAATAAGCGGAACGTCAACACGCCTGCTTCGGCTATGCGCCGTCGCGTTCTCGATGTTCTCAAGACCGAAGGCTATATCCGTGATTATGCGGAAGTAGATCACTCGTCGGGCTTCAAGGAATACGAGATCGAGCTCAAGTATTACGAAGGTGACTCGGTGATTTCGGAGATCAAGCGTATCTCCAAGCCTGGTCGTCGCGTCTATTCCGGTGTGAAGGATATCCCTCTCGTCCAGAACGGCCTCGGCATTGCTATCTTGTCCACACCAAAAGGTGTGATGTCAGATACCAGCGCTCGCGAAGCCAATGTGGGCGGGGAAATCCTCTGCCACATCACATAAGGGAGCGAAACAATGTCACGTATTGGTAAACTCCCGGTCGCAATCCCAGCCGGTGTCACAGCGACACTGAGTGATGCTGGTCTTTCCGTGAAGGGTCCCAAGGGCGAGCTGTCCATGGAATTCGTCAAGGAAGTCAGTGTTGCACAGGGCGAAGATGGTCTTGTGGTCACACCCGCCACGCAGACCAAGCGCGCGCGTGCTATGTGGGGCCTACAACGCGCACTCGTGGCCAATTTGGTCCACGGCGTGAGCACAGGCTACGAAAAAGATCTTCAGCTCGTTGGTGTTGGTTATCGCGCCCAGATGCAGGGCACGTCCCTGAAGCTGGCGCTTGGCCTGTCCCACGACGTTGTCTATGTGCCGCCTGCCGGCGTAACCCTCGCTGTTTCCAAGCCGACCGAAGTCAAGGTGTCAGGCGCGGACAAGCAGAAGGTTGGTCAGGCTGCTGCCGAGATCCGTCACTTCCGTCCACCTGAGCCCTACAAAGGCAAGGGCATCAGATACGTCGGCGAATTTGTCCGTCGTAAGGAAGGCAAGAAGAAGTAAGGCGATGAAAACTCAACGCGAAAAAATGATCCGGCGCGCACAGCGCAACAGGATCCGGCTGCGGAAGCTGGCAAACGGGCGTCTTCGCCTGACAGTGTTCCGGTCATCCAAATTTATCTATGCGCAGATCATCGATGATACTGCGGGTAAAACTCTTGTTCAGGCTTCTTCCCAGGAAGACGTCGTCAAGAAAGAACACAAGACAGGCGCAGACAAGACTGCCGCTTCTCTCGTAGGTAAACTCATTGCCGAGCGCGCATCCAAGGAAGGCGTTAAAGACGTCGTCTTTGATCGTGGCGCTTACATCTTTCACGGGCGTGTCAAAGCGCTTGCAGAGGCAGCCCGCGAGGGCGGCCTGAGCTTTTAAGGAGCGGACGCATGGCTCAACAGAACGAGCAACAGCGCGGCCGTGGCCGTGGACGGGGTCGCAAGGATCGTGAACAAGAGCGTGACGACGAGTTTGTCGACAAGCTGGTGCACATCAACCGCGTCGCAAAAACCGTTAAGGGTGGTCGTAACTTTCAGTTCGCCGCGCTTGTCATCGTGGGTGACCAAAAAGGTCGCGTAGGCTTCGGTAAGGGTAAGGCCCGCGAAGTTCCTGAGGCGATCCGTAAGGCAACCGAACTGGCCAAGAAGAGCCTTATCCGGGTTCCTCTGCGCGAGGGTCGGACCCTGCATCATGATGGTCGTGGCCGTCACGGTGCTGGTAAAGTGGTTCTTCGTGCAGCGCCTCCAGGTACCGGTATTATTGCCGGCGGCCCGATGCGTGCTGTGCTTGAAACACTCGGTATCCAGGATGTTGTTGCCAAATCGATCGGCACATCCAACCCATACAACATGATCCGCGCCACTTTTGACGCGCTGAAGGTACAGGCGAGCCCGCGCTCGGTTGCTGCCAAGCGTGGCCTTAAGGTTGGTGACGTGGTGAACCGCCGTGATGATGGCGCGTCTTCACCCGAAGCGATCGAAGCTTAGGAAAAGCTGTTATGGCTAAGAAGATGCTCCGCGTGCGTCAGACGGGTAGTCCTATCCGTCGGCCACAAGATCAGCGCGCTACACTGGTCGGTCTCGGTCTCAACAAGATCGGCCGTGTGCGCGAATTAGAAGATACACCGTCTGTTCGTGGCATGATCGCCAAGGTCAGCCACATGGTGGAAATTATCGAGGAGTAGGTCCCCAAACGGGAAACCACTCATTCGAATGGAGAACGACATGCGTCTCAATGAATTGCGCGATATGGACGGGGCTACCAAGAACCGTTTCCGCATCGGTCGTGGTATCGGTTCCGGCAAGGGCAAAACCGGTGGTCGCGGCGTAAAAGGTCAAAAGTCACGCTCCGGTGTGGCGATTAAAGGCTTTGAGGGTGGTCAGATGCCGCTCCACATGCGTCTGCCAAAGCGCGGCTTCAACAAGCCGAACCGTAAGGCATGGGCAGAAATCAATCTGGGCCGCCTTCAGTCAGCGATTGATGCCGGCAAGATTGACGGCAAAAAGCCTATTGATGCGGCTGTTCTGATTGCAGCTGGCATGGTTCGTCGTGAGCTTGATGGCATCCGCCTTCTTGCGAAAGGCGAGCTGAAGGCCAAAGTAGAGGTGACTGTTGCTGGTGCATCCAAGGCTGCGATCGCTGCCGTGGAAAAAGCCGGTGGCAAGGTAAACCTGCCAGTCGTCACATCCGAGGACTGATTGGCAATAACGCCGGCCTCGCAAAGGAATTCTCATGGCTTCAGCTGCTGAACAGCTCCAACAAAATATGAGTCTGGGCTCTTTCGGTAAAGCGAAAGAGCTCCAGCAACGCATATTGTTCACAATCGGGATTTTGATTGTCTACCGGATCGGAACATTCATTCCGATTCCGGGAGTGGATCCTGTTCAGTACGCTGCCATGTTCCAGGGCCAGAGTGGCATTATCGACTGGTTCAATGTGATTGGTGGCGGCGCTGTCGAGCGCATGGCCATTTTTGCATTGAACGTCATGCCGTACATCTCGGCATCGATTATCATGCAGCTTATGACCGCGACCGTTCCGTCGCTGGAGAAGCTGAAAAAAGATGGTGGCGAGGCTGGTCGCAAGCAGATCAACCAGTATTCGCGTTATCTGACAGTCTTGTTGGCCACCGGGCAGGCGGCTGCGATTGCAATCGGCATGAATACCGTTAATGCAGACGGAAATTCCTTGGCGCTGGATCCGGGCCCCATTTTCTTGACATCAACAATTGTCACGCTTGTCGGCGGTACAATGTTGCTGCTCTGGCTGGGTGAGCAAGTGACTGCGCGGGGCGTGGGTAACGGCATTTCACTGATCATTTTCGCCGGTATTATTGCCGCCGTACCAGGTATCCTTGGAGGCGCTCTGCAATCGGCTGAGGCCAATTCCAATTTCATGCCGATGTTGATTGGTTTGACGCTTGTCACAATCGGCCTGTTCCTGGTGGTGTTCATTGAGCGCTCCCAACGACGCCTTTTGGTGCAATATCCAAAGCGTCAACAGGGCAATAAAATGGTGGGTGGCGACACACAATATCTGCCGCTTAAAGTGAATACTGCGGGTGTTATTCCGCCAATTTTCGCGTCGTCCCTTTTGTTGCTGCCTGCAACGGCCGCCGGTTTCCAGTCACAGACCAGTGGTGGCTGGCTGGATGTGGTCGTGGCCTATCTGGGGCCAGGCACGCCTTTATTCCTGTCGCTCTACGCGGCCATGATTATTTTCTTCTGTTTCTTCTACACATCCATTGTGTTCAATCCGGAAGAAAACGCCGACAATTTGCGCAAGCATGGCGGATTCTTGCCCGGTATTCGCCCAGGTGCACGCACAGCGGAATATCTTGATTATGTCCTGTCGCGTCTAACCTTCGTGGGCGCTCTGTATTTGACCCTGATCTGTTTGGTGCCGATGCTGCCCATGTTTGGCGGAGGCAATATGGCCCTTGGCGGGACATCGATCCTGATTGTGGTCTCGGTGACGATGGACACGATAACCCAAGTTCAGTCCCATTTGTTGGCGCACCAGTATGAAGGCCTGATCAAGAAGTCGAAGCTTCGGGGCCGCAAACGATGAACATCATCCTGTTTGGTCCTCCCGGGTGCGGCAAGGGTACACAATCCCAAGCGCTTGTGACCGAGCGCGGATGGGTACAGCTATCGACTGGCGACATGTTGCGCGCCGCGAAGGCGGCCGGCACTGAGTTGGGCCGTCGAGTGGCTGCAGTGATGGACGCCGGCAATCTGGTCTCGGATGAGATCGTGATTGAGTTGATTGAAGAACGTTTGCCCGAAGCCGAAGCGGCCGGTGGCGCTATTTTTGACGGTTTTCCACGAACCGTTGCCCAGGCCGAGGCACTAGATGCGGCCCTGGCGAAACGTGGCACCCAGGTGGACCGCGTCGTGCGTCTTCTGGTGAATGAGGACGAACTGGTTGAGCGCATGGAAAAGCGTGCTGCTGATCAGGGACGTGCAGATGACAATATCGATGCCTTCAAGGTCCGCTTGAAGGCATACAAGGATCAAACAGCTCCACTGATTCCTTTTTACGAGGGTCAGGGCAAGCTGCGAGAAGTGCCCGGAATGGGCTCGATTGACGATGTGGCGGCAGGAATTTCAGCCGCATTGGATATTAAGTGAACTAAGGGTGTCTCAACCCCATTGACGGGGTAGGGACACAGACTGTAGATAGCGCGCTTCATGAAACGGGCGAGCTCGTGTGGTGATCGAAAGATCGCCCATTGGTTCGTCCCTGAAATGCGTTCTGAATTAGGAGATGGATTGTGGCCCGAATCGCCGGCGTCAATATTCCGACGAACAAGCGCGTGCTAATCGCGCTTAGCTATATCCACGGCATTGGGCCGGCCAAGGCAAAGGAGATCTGTGAAAAGGTTTCTCTCGCGCCTGAGCGCCGAGTCAGTGACCTGACGGATGCGGAAGTTTTGCAAATTCGCGAGACGATCGACCAAGACCATATGGTCGAAGGTGATCTTCGTCGTGAGATTGCTGTGAATATCAAGCGTCTCATGGACCTGGGTAACTACCGTGGCCTGCGCCACCGTCGTGGCCTTCCTGTCCGTGGGCAGCGCACCCATACCAATGCGCGGACGCGCAAAGGTCCGGCCAAGCCGATTGCCGGCAAGAAAAAGTAGGGCCTAGATCATGGCTACAGAGCAAACACGGGTTAAACGTCGTGAACGGAAGAACATCACATCGGGCGTTGCTCATGTGAATGCGACTTTCAACAACACTATGGTGACCATCACCGACGCGCAGGGAAATGCTATTTCCTGGTCGTCCGCGGGTCACATGGGGTTCAAAGGTTCTCGCAAGTCTACGCCTTACGCGGCGCAGATGGCTGCTGAAGACGCGGGCAAGAAAGCCATGGAACACGGAATGAAAACCTTGGAAGTCAAGGTTTCCGGTCCCGGTTCCGGTCGCGAATCTGCACTGCGTGCGCTCCAGTCGGTGGGTTTCACCATCACCACCATCCAGGATGTCACAACCATTCCACACAATGGCTGCCGTCCACCAAAGCGTCGCCGCGTATAATTATACAACGTCGGAATACGCCTGAGCGCGCACCCGTGGGGTGCGGCGCCGCTGCTGAAGGGGCATTAGGAACGTGATCGAGAAGAATTGGCAAGAACTCATCCGCCCGATGAAGCCGGAAGTCGAATCTGGATTCGACCCGGAACGTCACGCGAAGATCATTGCTGAACCGCTGGAACGCGGTTTCGGTATGACGCTGGGTAATGCCCTGCGTCGTGTGCTGCTGTCCTCTTTGCAGGGCGCAGCGATCACGAATGTCCACATTGATGGCGTCGTGCACGAGTTTTCATCGATCGAGGGTGTTCGCGAGGATGTCACCGACATCGTGCTGAACATCAAACAGATTGCCTTGCGTATGCACGGTGAAGGTCCAAAGCGCGTTGTTCTGCGCAAGACCGGCCCGGGCGTTGTCACAGCCGGTGACATCGAAGAGACCGCAGACGTTGAGATCATCAATAAGGATCTCGTCCTGTGTACGCTCGACGAAGGCGCGGAAATCCGTTTCGAATTTACCGTCAACACCGGTAAGGGTTATGTCCCGTCCGATCGTAATCGTCCCGAAGACGCACCGATTGGCCTGATTGGCATCGACTCCCTGTACAGCCCGGTCAAGCGCGTGTCCTACAAGGTGGAAAACACCCGTGAAGGACAGGTTCTCGACTATGACAAGCTGACACTGGATGTTGAAACAGATGGAACGGTCAGCCCTGACGATGCTGTCGCCTTTGCGGCACGCATTCTGCAGGACCAGTTCCAGATCTTCATCAATTTCGAGGAAGCCGTCGAAGTCCGCCAGCCGGAAGACGACAAGCCAGAGCTGGACTTCAACCCGGCCCTGCTCAAGAAAGTCGACGAGCTCGAGCTTTCTGTGCGGTCCGCGAATTGCCTGAAGAACGACAATATTGTTTACATCGGCGACCTGATCCAGAAGTCCGAGGCGGAAATGCTCCGTACCCCGAACTTCGGCCGCAAGTCGCTTAATGAGATCAAAGAAGTTCTCGCACAGATGGGTCTGCATCTGGGCATGGAAGCGCCAAACTGGCCGCCAGAGAATATCGAAGATATTGCAAAACGTTTTGAAGACCACGTCTAGACACTAGCCTGAAGGCAGTGTTGGGACACGAGGAGAATAGTCATGCGTCACGGCGTCGCACATCGCAAGCTTAACCGCACCCAGTCGCACTTGAAGGCGATGCTGGCCAATATGGCTGCGTCCCTGATTGAGCACGAGCAGATCGTCACAACTTTGCCGAAGGCCAAAGAGCTGGCTCCATTCGTGGACAAGCTGGTGACCCTGGCCAAAAAAGGTGATGTCCATGGACGTCGCCTGGCCATGGCAAAGATCCGCGACGAAGCGCAGGTCAAAAAGCTCTTTGACGTGATGGGATCACGTTATTCCGAGCGCGCTGGTGGTTACACCCGCGTTCTTAAGGCGGGCTTCCGCCATGGCGATAACGCGCCAATGGCTGTGATCGAATTTGTCGATCGTGACGTTTCCGCCAAGGGCGCTGCCGACCGTGCGCGCCTCGAAGCAGAAGATGGCGTGACAGAGGATTAAGTTTCTCGTCATTGTGATTTAGATTGAGGCGGCCTAGCTTTTGCGGGCCGCCTTTTTCTATTGTCATTTTGAAACGAGTTTTCCCGCATGATCAAATCGACCCTGATAGCCGCAGCCATCTTGTCCGCCACCCTCGGGGGCACAGCTCAGGCGCAGCCACCAGTGTTTGCTCCGGATCGGATTGTTCCGGAATCCCGTGTAGAAATGCAGCTCTCTTTCGCGCCCCTGGTGCGCGAAGCTTTGCCCGCCGTCGTCAATGTCTTCTCGACCCGGACTGTTCAACAGCGGCCATCTTTCTTTTCGCGCGGCCCGCGCAGCCGTGAGCAAAACTCACTCGGTTCCGGTGTGATCGTTGATGCCTCCGGCGTCATTGTTACCAATCTTCACGTCGTCAACGGCGCGGATACACTCCGTGTCGTGCTCGCCGATCGACGGGAATATGAAGCCACCATTCTGCTAACCGATGAGCGCACTGATTTGGCGGTGCTCAAGATCGAAACCGATGAGCCTCTGCCGGTTCTGCCTTATGATATGTCGGGCAGTGCTGAGGTTGGGGATTTGGTGCTGGCGATCGGCAATGCCTTCGGCGTCGGGCAGACCGTCACCAGCGGTATCGTATCAGCTTTGGCGCGAACTGATGTCGGCGAAAGTGATTACGCGTTTTTCCTCCAGACAGATGCCTCCATCAATCCCGGTAATTCCGGCGGCGCCCTGGTTGATATGGACGGCGAGCTGATCGGCATCAATACCATGATCAACTCAGCCTCTGGCGGCTCCAATGGGATCGGCTTCGCCATCCCGGTGGAGATGGTCCGACTCGTCGTTGAATCCGCCATGTCTGAAGGCGAGCTGATCCGGCCATGGTTAGGTGCGAGCCTGCAGCCGGTCACTGGCGACTTGGCTGAAGTGTTCGGCCTGGATCGTCCCCGCGGGATTGTCGTCAACGAAATTTACCCGGATGCAGCGGCCGACCGGGCCGGCCTCCGGCAAGGCGATATTATACTCGCGATTGACGATGTGGAGGTAAATGATCAACCCGGTGCGAATTTCCGGCTGGCCACTCATTCGGTGGGTGATGATGCGGACTTTACCGTATTGCGTGGAGGTGAGGAGCTATCTCTGGAGGTGGGCGTTTCACCGGCACCGGGGGATCTTGATCCACTCCGCGTTGATTTTGACGGCAGTAGCATCATGGCGGGGGTTAGCCTGGTCCGTCTTTCGCCGGCCTATAACGAGACGATCGGCGTAGACCCATTTCTCGACGGTATCGTCTTCCTGTCCATTCATCGCAGATCTTCTGCGGCGCGACAGGGCATTCGCGCCGGTGACGTTCTGATCGAGCTTGACGGCTATCGCATCGAAGATGTCGAGCAGGCGCGGGATATTCTCGACAATATCGGTGGGCGAGGCAGCTTGCCGATTGTGATCGAACGCAATGGCGATCGTATTGAAGGCCTGTATCGCTACTGATCAGATGCGTGATCAGCCTTCCGCCTGCTCCTTGAGCGCGACAAAGCTCCAGACATGGCCAAACGGGTCACGCACCTTGCCGTGCCGACCGAAGAATTCATCGCTGCAGGCGCGCACGATCGATGCGCCCTCAGCGATGCTTCGATCAAACCATTCATCGGCGTCTGTCACATACAGATTGATCGTGAAAGTCGTTCGGTCGCCGAGTGTCGGGGGGGCGACATTACCGATCTGAGCCTCATGCTCGGGAAATTCATCGGCCAGCATCACCAGCGCATCATTGATCTTCAGCGTGGCGTGGCCCAGCTTGCCCTGAAAGTCATACCGCTCCAGTAATTCGGCTTTCAAAGCCTTCTCGTAAAAACTGATGGCCGCCCCGCCATCGCGAACGCTGAGATAGGGCGCAATACCGGTTGTTGGAGCTGACATGGCTTAAGTCTCTTTCTTGGACGGCGAGGCGAGGGACCAGGTATGGCCCCACTTATCCTTGAGGTGCCCGTAACGATCGCCCCACATCTGGTCCTCTAACGGGGCAACAACCTCCGCACCAACTGATATGGCGCGTTGCCACCAGATTTCAACATCATCGACCTGCAAATGCAGGATGACGCCCTGCGGTTTGAGCATCTCACCCTCACCACGATATTCCGGAAAGTCATCGTGCAGCATGAAGGACCCGCCATTCATGCGCAGATGGGCATACATAATCCGCACCCCATCATCATGCATGGAGCGAAACACTTCCTGGGCGCCAAAGGCCTCCGTATAGAAGGCAATCGCCTCCTCCGCGCCCGCGCAGGTGATGTGGGGCGCAATGCCGTCGGGTGGCGATTTCTTGTCTGGATCCCCGATCATCTGCATGTTCAACTTCCCTCCCATGTTGATCCGGGCACACTAGCACCATGACCACATTGTTCGAAGCCGCAGGACTGCAGACCGACGCGCCCCGTCCGCTCGCCGATCGCCTGCGCCCGAAAACCCTCGACGAAATCGTCGGCCAGGACCATCTACTCAAGGGTGAGGGACCAATAGCGCGCATGCGCGCGCAGGGCCGGCTGGCATCCCTGGTCCTGTGGGGCCCGCCCGGTGTGGGCAAGACCACCATCGCGCGCCTGCTCGCCGAGGACAGCGATTTGGAATTCGAGCCCATGTCAGCGGTGTTTTCCGGCGTCGCCGATCTGAAGAAGGCCTTTGACCGGGCACGGGCGAGACGGGCGGCCGGGCGTGGCACATTGCTTTTTGTCGATGAAATCCACCGCTTCAATCGCGCCCAGCAAGATGGTTTCCTGCCCGTCGCGGAGGAGGGCATCATCACCCTCGTTGGCGCGACGACTGAAAACCCGTCCTTTGAGCTCAATGCGGCTTTGCTTTCGCGCTGCCAGGTTCTGGTGCTCAAACGCCTCGACGACGCAGCGCTCGAACTCTTGCTCCAGCGCGCTGAATCGGAAATGGGCCAAGCCCTGCCGCTAACCGAAAGCGCTCGTCAGGCCATGACGACCATGGCCGATGGGGACGGCCGCTATCTGCTCAACCTCGCCGAGGAAGTGTTCACCCTCAAGCGGGAAACTCCGGTCGATGTCGAAGAGCTCGGCAGCTTGCTCAACAAGCGCGCGCCGGTTTACGACAAATCGCGTGACGAGCACTACAATCTGATCTCTGCCCTCCACAAATCCGTGCGCGGTAGTGATCCTGACGCCGCGCTCTACTGGCTGGCGCGCATGATCAATGGCGGGGAAGATCCGCTCTATATCGCCCGTCGCGTTGTCCGCATGGCAGTTGAGGATATCGGTCTGGCTGATAGCGCGGCCATCCACTCCGCACTCGCCGCCAAGGACACCTATGAATTTCTCGGCAGCCCCGAGGGCGAGCTGGCGATTGCCCAGGCTGTGGTGCATCTGGCCTGCGCACCTAAATCCAACGCTGTCTATGTCGCGTGGAAAAAAGCTCAGGCCGCCGCGGGCGCGACCGGCTCACTGACACCGCCTGCCCATATCCTCAACGCGCCCACATCGATGATGAAGGAGCAGGGCTATGGGGCAGGCTATGAATATGATCACGACGCGCCCGGCGGTGTCTCCGGTCAGGACTATTTCCCCGAAGGAATGACCGAACGACCGATCCTTTACGAACCCAAGGATATCGGTCGTGAAGCGGCCATCGCCGAGCGGCTGGCGCGCTGGCGTGCCCAGCGCAAGCAGCGTCGGGACTAGCGTCTGCTACTCCGCCGTGTCGCCGGCTTCTTCTTCTTCTTCTTCTGGCACCGCGCAGGCATCATCCCCATTCGCGAGCCGGGCTGCCTGAAACTCTTCCATCGTCACGAGGTCCAACGCGGCGCGTCGCTCTGTCAGGAGTTCCGGGGCATCGACCGGCCATTGAGCTTCGACGCCATCCGTACACTGAAAAGCCGTGCCGTAAGTCTGCGCCCGGTTATCCGCGACTGCCTCGGCGTCTATTCGTGATGCATAGATCGATGCATCATAATCCCCCGCCAGTGCGACCGGTTCCAGAACCGCCAGCACACGCAGTGCCGCAGTCTCATCACGCTCCGCCCAGCCCAGGATTTCCAGCGCCAGCCGCGGCTGCGCGTCATATAGGGGCCCAAACACCTCCGGATCGAGCCGTTCAACTGCCCAGGCCGTATTGCTGGCCTCAACGGCTTCAAACGTATCGCGCGTCTCCGTCATGATGACACTGCGTGCACCGTCGTCCAGATCGGAACGTGAAATGATCGGAATCAACAATGATCGCAAATACCGCTCCCGCGCCTTGCGTCCGGCCATTTGTGCCACGATGTCGCCGTGGGCGGCGTAATCGGTGTCGAATTGCGCGATCAGAGTGGGTGCGTCTGTTGGGGGCGGTGTTGGAAGCTCCGGTGCCGCGCTGGCCAGCAACTCCGGGCCCTCAATTGTTTCTGGCAGAGCAGCATCCGGCTCAACCGGCACAGGCGTCTCTTGCAAGGCGAGGCTGGCAGCAGCGATCAAAAACAACATGGCGGATCCTTGAATTCATTCCTGTCCCCACTCTACGGAGTCGGGCGCGTCTGCCAAGTCAGCTTGTTTGTTTATTGGGGCATATATGTGGTGGTCGAAGTTCTACAGTCGCAAACGCGCAAAACAAAAGCGGCATCAGGGGGTATCTGATGCCGCTTTTTGCTGTTTGGGGGGAGAGGGCCGGCAATCTGTCGGCGAAAACAGATCTCGGTCGCGCTCGCCTTATTCAGCAATCCTTGCGGATGCCGTCGTCAAATTTGTTTGTCTTAGGCAATGGTTGGGGCGATGGCGAAAGCCATGGCACCGAACACGCCGACAACAAATACCACGTTTACTACGGTGGAGAGTGCTTGGGTGATACGGGTCATTTCGTTTTCCTTTAGTCGTCTATTCGTTTCAATCCGGGCGAGCCCGAATTCGTGAGATGGTAAATAAGGGGTTAGCACCAATTCACAAGCGACGTTCTGCCAGACCAGACATGCGCAAATGCATACCTTACAGTTACATGTATGTAATTACGGGTTGGTAATGTGATGGCGAGAATGGGGCAATGTGTTAATGGCTGAGCTCGGCCGGCCCCGAGTGCGACGGGCTAGAAGCCTTGCTATTTATAGCGTTCAGCCCTATCGAGCGCCCATGTACAATATTCTCCTCATTGGTGCGGGCGGCGCTCTGGGCGCAATTTCCCGCTATCTGGTCGGACAGGCGGGACTACGCTTGTTGGGATCCGGACTGCCCTGGGGCACATTTGCGGTGAATATTATCGGCTCTCTCGCCATGGGATTGCTGATTGGCTGGTTGACCATGATTGACCGAAGCCATGAGACGAGCCTGCGCATGTTTGGCGTGGTCGGATTTCTCGGTGGCTTCACCACGTTTTCGGCCTTCTCACTCGAGCTGGTTATGATGATAGAACGCAAGGAATGGCTGCCAGCCTTTACCTATGCATCGACCTCCGTGGTCCTTGCGCTGGCCGCCTTGATGATTGGCATGATGATTATGCGCAGGGCGGTAACATGAGTGGTGTCCAGACACTTCAAGTCGTTGAGGGCGAGGAAGACAGCCGTCTGGACCGTTGGTTCAAACGTCGCTTCCCCCATATCGGCCATGGCCTGGTACAAAAGCTGTGTCGCAAGGGCCAGATTCGTGTCGATGGCGCTCGCGCCAAGACCGATACCCGCGTGACGGTCGGCCAGACCATCCGCGTCCCGCCCTTGCCCGAGCCCGGGGAAATGCCGACCCAGAATCGGTTGACCAGCGATGAGGTGAAATTCGCTCGTTCGCTTGTCATCTATGAAGACGATGAGCTCATCGCCTTCAACAAGCCCCAGGGACTGGCCGTTCAGGGGGGCTCCAAAACCACCAAGCATATTGACCGTCTGTTGGGTGCCTTCGGTGAAGGGCTTGAACGCCCGCGTCTGGTGCATCGCCTCGACAAGGATACATCCGGTGTTCTGGTCGTTGGCAAGAGCCCGGCCGCCACAGCGCGTCTGTCCAAAGCCTTCCAGTCCCACAAGACCAAGAAGACCTATTGGGCTGTCACGATCGGCATGCCCAAGCCTAAAATGGGCGAAGTGAAGGGCTTTATGAAAAAGGCCATCACCGGTGGCCGTGATTCTGATTACGAACAAATGGTCGGCGCAGATCATGGCGAGGAGGGGGCCAAGCATGCGCTCACCCGCTACACCGTCATCGCCGATGCCGGCCAGAAGGCCGCCTGGGTCGCTCTGCGCCCCGTCACGGGCCGCACGCACCAGCTTCGGGTCCACATGTCGGCCATGGGCAATGCGATCCTCGGTGATCGCAAATACACCTGCCACCGCCCGGCACCGGAAAACCTCGACAAGAAACTTTGCCTGCACGCTCGTCGCCTCGAGTTGCCGCAGGCCAATGGCAAGACATTGCTGATCGAGGCCCCGCTGCCTCCAGGTCTCGAATATGTGTTCAACGCGCTCGGTTTCGAGCCCGGCGATATCGATGAAAACCTCGTCGAAGAGCAACTCGTATGAGTGAGCCGCTCCGACTGGCCATCTGGGATGTCGACGGCACGATTGTCGACAGTCGCAAGATCATCCAGCGCGCCATGAGCCGGGCCTTCATTCGGGCCGGGCTTGGCGATATCGACTATGACCGCACGCGCTCCATCGTTGGCCTCGAACTCAATGAAGCCATCTCGCGACTCGCACCGCCGGATTATTCCGCCGAGCGCGTGGCGCAGCTGGGTCTGTTTTACAAGGAAGCCTTCGTCGAGCAACGCGCCGAGCCGGGCTTTGAGGAGCCGCTCTATGACGGCGCCCTAGATACGATTCAGCGCCTGCAGGATGAGGGTTGGCTACTGGGTGTCGCAACCGGCAAGGCCCGCCGCGGCCTCGACATCGTATTCACCCATCACGATCTGCACAAATATTTCACCACCTTCCAGACCGTCGATGGCGGCCCGGGCAAACCCCACCCCCGCATGATCCTCGACGCCATGTCGGAAACCGGTGCGGATGCCGCCAACACATTGATGATCGGCGATACCAGTTTCGACATGCAAATGGCCGTCAATGCCGGCGTCCGAGCGGTCGGCGTCAGCTGGGGGTTCCACACCGCCGACGAGGTGACCGAAGGTGGTGCCCATGAAATGCATCATGATTACGGAACTTTGGCAGATGCGCTGAGAGGGCGTTAAAATCATCGCTCCATCCATCTGCTGATGGAAAATGATCCCGGGCAAGCAAGTGGCTATATAGCGCACAGAGACGCGGTGGAACGGCAATGTTCTATCGATCGACCGTGCAGACAGATTTGGGACAAAGCTTTGAAAAACGATATGCAAACCGGCAAGAGTGACGCTGCCTCCGGTGAATTTGAGACCAAGCCCGGAGTCAAACTCCCCCAGACCGAAGATCCGCGGCCAAAGCGCTTCTATAAAACCGTCACCGTGGAAGCGGGTGAGGGCGGAGCTTGGCGGGTCCTGCTGGACGGGCGCGGAGTCAAATCTCCGGCGCGCAAGGAATTGGCATTGCCAACGAAGGCCGCGGCGGAAATCATTGCCGCGGAATGGGCGGCTCAGGGCGAACACATTGATGCGCCGACCATGCCAGCCTCGCGTCTGGCCTTTGTCACCATTGATCGCATGGCGGAGGCCCGCGCCGAGACGGCGGCAGAAGTGGCCAAATATGCGTCTACCGATCTGCTTTGCTTTCGCGCGGCCGAACCGGCCGACCTCGTACTGGCCCAGAATGCGGCCTGGAACCCGTTGCTCGATTGGGCCGCGAGCGAGCTGGGTGTCACATTGAAGGCTGTCGCGGGAATCATGCCCGTTGAGCAGGACCCTGTGGCCTTGCACACTGTTCTGACGCGGGCCGGATCCCTCGATGATTGGAAATTGACCGCCTTGGCCCACACGACCGCTGTCTGTGGCTCTGCTGTTCTGGGTCTGGCGTTGCTGGAAGGGCGGATAGACGGGGCTCAGGCACACGCCCTGTCCACCGTGGATGAGGTCTATCAGGCGGCGCACTGGGGGGCAGACGAGGACGCGGCGGCTCGAAACGCGATCTTGCGCGCGGAGCTTGTTGTTGTTGGAAATTGGCTGCGAGCATTGGACGCATAAGCCTTAGCTTGATGCGTCTGGCGGCTTCGCTACAATCCCAACACAGATGACTGGAGTTTATTTCATGGCCGACACCACACCGAGCACCACCGGCAAGACTGGCCCGGGCGGCATGCTGAATTTTGCCCAGATCGCGGATGCGGATGTGTCGAACACACCGTATAACTATTTCATCGCGAAAGATTGCGTCACATCGGACGAAGCGGCCGATATTCGTCGTGATTATCCGGAGATCAACAAGCCGGGATATCTGCCTCTGTCGAAATTGGACGGTTCTGACGCCTTCAATCGCCTAATGCTCGACCTCAATTCTCCCGAGCTGGCGCAGGCTCTGACCGACAAATTTGGTGTCGATTTCACGGACAAGCCGCGCATGATCACCGTGCGCAAGCAGTCACAGCTCTCCGACGGACCCATTCATCGCGATTCGAAGGCGAAAATGCTCACCATGCTGATCTATCTCAACGCTGAGTGGGATGGCACGGGCGCGGGGTGTATCCGCGTTCTGAATGGGCCGGATGATTTTGCCGACTTCAAGGAAGAAGTGCCGCCGCTGGAAGGTTATGTCTTTGCCTTCCTGAGGGCCGATAATTCCTGGCATGGGCACCTGCCGTTTGAGGGCGAACG
>JAQXCQ010000152.1 GCA_029251785.1 Maricaulis sp.
CCCGGCCCCTTGGCCGCGGCCAACACCACGTCAGCGTCTTCGGGCAGGTCGAGCAAGCCGTAATGCACCGAAAAACCATGACACAGAATCAGCGCCTGACCCGGCTTGCGGTTTGGCCGTATCGACTCTGTCCAGATCTGCCTGTGCGCCTCATCGGCCGCCAAGAGCGCGATGGCATCGGCCCAGGCCGCCGCTTCCGGCAATGACACAACCTCGAAACCATCCGCCCGCGCGCGGTCCGCTGACGCCGACCCGTCCCGCAAGGCAATCCGGATATTCTTCACACCACTGTCGCGCAAACACAAAGCGTGTGACCGACCGTGATTGCCATACCCAATGATCGCCAGATGCGTGTCCTGTATCGGCGCGAGCTCTATGTCGGCGGTATAAAGCGCCTCACTCATTGTTGTCGGGCGATCGTGTCATCAGGATTTCCTATCCAATATCTGGCTTAATTGCTCGCGCGCCTCGCCCGGGTCCATCGAGGTAATCCTCGACCAGTTCGCACATTGATTGCGAAACCAGGTCAGCTGCCGTTTGGCATAACGTCGCGAGTCGCGCTTGCTCAGCAAGACCGCATCCTCCAGCAACATCTCCTTGCGCAGATGGGCCAGCAAAGGTGGCACACCCAGCGCTTTCATCGCCGGCAGCATCGGATCCAGATTGCGGCGGCCAAAGTCGGCCACTTCATCCAGCGCGCCCGCCTCCAGCATCAAATCAAATCGTCGCTCAATTCGGGCATATAGTGCCGACCGGTCTGGCTCGATGACGATGCCTGTCCAGTCCGGCTCGGCAAGCAGAGGCCGCGTCTCACCGTGAAAGCTGGAAAGCGCCTCGCCCGTCGCATAACCAACCTCGACAACACGCTGCAAACGCTGTCGGTCCGCCGGTTTTATCTTCGCGGCAGACACCGGATCCAATCGCTCAGCCTCGGCACGCAAGGCTTCCATGCCCGATTGCTCGGTCAGGGCCTCGACGCGCTGGCGGCTGGCTTCATCTATTTCGGGAACGGGTGCCAGACCCACAGTCAGTGCGTGAAAGTACAACCCCGTTCCACCGACAAGGATGGGCGTTCGGCCTCTCGACTTAATGTCCTTGATCAAGTCCAGCGCCGCCGCACTCCATTCGCCGACCGACCAGCGCGTCGATGGATCAACACAACCAAACAAATGATGGGGTGCCCGCGAAAGTTCGTTCTCATCCGGGCGAGCGGTAATCAGGTGCAGACCCGCATAGATCTGCATCGAATCCGCATTGATAATTTCGCCATCCAGTCGCTCTGCCGCCTCCAGCGCCAGCGCCGTCTTACCGGCGGCCGTCGGCCCCGCAATCAGTAGACAGCGTGTCACGGCCGGATGATGTAGAGCGGATATTGCCCACCCCGGTTGACCTGAAAGCGCAATGCCCGCCCGTTCGCAGAGGAGACAATTTCCTGGATTTCAGCCAGCGTTCTGACCCGGGTAAATTCGACTTCCTCAATCACGTCGCCGGCGCGCACCTGCGTGGCGGCATGGCTGTCGGCATCAACCGCAGTGATCAACATACCATCGGCATCGGGATGCACATTAAATTGACGACGCAGCGCCGGATTCAGCGTTTCCAGCGTCATGCCATACACCACATTGCCGGTCAGCTCCGGCGTCTCAATTCCCGGGGAAAGTTGTGTCAGCGCCTCGTCCTCGACCTGCACCAGCTCACCAACAGTGACGCGGAGGGTCATAGAATTCGTGCCACGGATGATTTCTACATCAACAGACTCATCAATCGCCGTCTCTGCCACGATACGTGGGAAAATCTGGCTATTGCGCACTTCACGACCGTCAAAACTCAAAACAATATCGTTGACGCGCAATCCGGCATCCGCGCCGGGACCACCGCGCTCCACCACAGATATGACCGCGCCGCGCGGGCTGGACAGATCAGCGGCCGCGGCTATCGAAGCCGTAACCGGGCGCACATTGACGCCCAACCAGCCTCGACGGGTTTCACCATAGGTCTGCAATTGTGATACGATATGCGAAACAATATTCGATGGGATCGACATTGAAATGCCCACACTGGCCCCGGTATTGGTGATGATCATCGTATTCACGCCAATCACCTCGCCATCCATATTGAACAGCGGACCGCCTGAATTCCCCGAATTGATCGCCACATCCGTCTGGATGAAATCATCATAGACACCGCGCAAATCTCGGCCGCGTGCCGAGACGACGCCGGCGCTCAGTGAGCCGCCATAGCCAAACGGGTTACCAATCGCGATCACCCAATCCCCCACCCGCGCACC
>JAQXCQ010000157.1 GCA_029251785.1 Maricaulis sp.
ATTCTGCTAACGATGTGAAAGCGATCTTCGCTGCTATTGAGGCAGAGTTTGCCAAACACGGTGAAATCGGCGCATTTGATCAAGTCGTTTGATTGGGGGAGGACAGCTTTGAAAGGCAAATGACGGCATAAGTATGCATCAATGGTGTGCGGAGCATTCAGGGACGATGGATATGGTAGAAATTACGAAAAACACGAGATTTACGGCGACATGAAAAAAGCATTGATTACCGGGGTGACCGGACAGGATGGCGCCTATCTCAGTGAGCTCCTTCTTGACAAAGGGTACGAGGTTCATGGGGTAAAACGACGGGCGTCTTCGTTTAATACAGCTCGCGTAGACCATTTGTATCAAGATCCGCACGATCCGGAATCTCGATTCTTTATGCATTATGGGGACCTGACCGACGCGACAAATCTCATTCGTTTGATTCAGGAAATTCGGCCGGATGAAATATACAATCTGGGTGCTCAGTCACACGTACAAGTGAGTTTTGATACGCCGGAATATACTGCAAATGTGGACGGTATTGGAGTACTTCGTCTGCTTGAAGCATTGCGTATTCTGGATATGGGTGAAACTTGCCGGTTTTATCAAGCTTCAACTTCGGAACTATTTGGAAAAGTTATTGAAACACCCCAGACTGAAACCACTCCGTTTTACCCCCGCAGTCCCTACGCCGCTGCGAAAGCATACGCGTACTGGATAACCATCAACTACCGTGAGGCCTATGGGTTTCACGCATCCAACGGAATTTTGTTCAATCATGAGAGCCCGTTACGTGGCGAGACATTTGTGACGCGCAAGATCACTCGTGCTGTCGCAGCAATTCATCTCGGCTACGAGGAAACACTTTTTCTTGGGAATCTTGATGCCAAACGAGATTGGGGCCATGCGCGCGATTATGTTGAGGGAATGTGGCGAATTCTTCAGCAGGACAGGCCGGACGATTACGTATTTGGAACGGGTGAAACACATTCGGTCCGCGAGTTTGTTGAATTAGCCTTTGCGGAAGTTGGTTGCATCGTTGAATGGGTTGGCATCGGTGTTGATGAAGTTGGAGTGGATGCCTCTACAGGTCGGGTGGTTGTGAGGATAGATCCGAGATATTATCGCCCGACAGAAGTGGGGCTACTACTGTCCGACCCTACAAAGGCTCGGGAACAGTTAGGTTGGTCGCACACAATAACATTCGGTGACCTCGTTAGAGAAATGGTGGCGGCCGATCTGAAGGTGGTCGAGCAAGAACAAGACCGGAACAATCGAATTGGCTGATAATGTTGATTTAGGTGAAAGTTCGATCACTCTCTAGTTGTGCTGTATGAGTTATGATGAGATATTTTTTTCGAAAATCCAATTGATTTGCCGCGGGGTCTAGTTATGCGTGTTCTTGTTGTCGGTGGTGCTGGATATATTGGCTCGCACATATGTAAAGCGCTCGCGGAGCGAGGCGACGAGCCGATTGTTTTTGACAACTTATCGACCGGGCATGAGCATGCTGTGATGTGGGGACCCTTATTTCGCGGTGATGTTTGCCAAAAAACTGAAATTCTCCAGGCTTTTATTGATTACCAACCTGAAGCGGTTATGCATTTCGCGGCGAATATTGAGGTTGGAGAAGGCGAACGAGAGCCTTTAGCCTTTTGGGAAAACAATGTCGGCGGAGTGGTGTCATTGCTTTCTGCGATGGAGCATGTGGGCTGTGACAAGCTTGTTTTTTCCTCGACATGCGCGACTTATGGAGTGCCGGAAACGCTGCCTTTGACAGAAAACGAACCGCAGGCCCCAATCAATGTGTATGGGCGGACGAAGCTCGCTGTGGAACGAATGTTGGCTGATGTCTCGCGCGCAAAAGGGCTTCGGTATGCGGCTTTACGGTATTTTAACGCATCCGGTGCGAGCCCTGATGGCGAAATTGGCGAAGAGCATCCCGTTGAAACACACCTCATACCGCTCGCGTTGCGTGCGGCGGCAGGTTTGGGGGGGGGGCTGAAGGTCTTTGGGTCCGACTACGATACCCCAGATGGTACGTGTATCCGTGATTATATTCATGTGGTTGATTTGGCCTCCGCACATCTTGCGGCTCTGGATTTTCTTCTAGAAAACAATAGTGGATTTGCCTGTAACGTTGGAACGGGGCATGGCTATTCTGTTCGCGAAGTGATCGATACAGTCGAGAAGGTGACGGGCTACAAAGTGCCCCATGCTTTGTGTGACCGACGTGCGGGTGATCCACCAAGGCTTTTCGCGGATGTGACTTTGTCGCACGAGTTGTTGGCGTTCAAGCCGAAACGCTCCGACCTTGAAACAATTGTCCGAGATGCTTGGAATTTTCATAAACAAAAATGGTCGATCTGAGCTTGCTCGATAAGTAAGACTCGCCGCGGGGGGGGGGCTGGATGGATCAAAAGGGAACCCGTTGGTCCAAATTAACGAGTGATTATACCGACAGACCTACCGAGTTGAGTGTATTGACACCAACAGCAGTTTGCTGAATCTTGAATGTTATCCTTGGTGGGAGTGCTTTTTATTCCGCACCAAGTTGGCGAAAAAGTGTGAAACCCTATTCGGTGGCACCAAAACCTCAACGAACTGATTGGGTGGAACCTGTACATCGAGCAACCAGTGATCAATTTGTCCTTGAGCGCTTCTCGACAAGCCCGAGTTTCGAGGGGCAATAAAGGGCGAGGTTTCCATAGTCTCAAGATATTCATCAGATGTATTGAGAATAGGTAGAGTGCGTTTTGATTGATCACCATTTTTGATGAATTTATTGGGATAAGAGGGCATGCGGTAGAAATGATGGAGGGCAAAACCTGTTAAGGATTTGCACTGGTCAAAAAATGTTACTCTATCAGACATTAATAAAATAATTTCACGCAACCTCTCCATTGAAAGCTGTGAAGTTTTTGTTCCGTTTCCGCAATATACGGCGGATAAGTATCTTTCGGATTTTTGAAATTTGGCTCCTGCCTCATAAAGCCTCACCCACAAATCCCAATCCATTGTATAGTGGAGCGATTCATCTAGTCCACCGATGCGCTCAACGAGATCGCGTCGGAAAAAGCAAGATGGTTGTGAGATTGGATTGGAGCGAAAGATGCTGGAACTAACTTCAAAAATTTGACCGTGCACGCCAATGGTTGCCCCATCATAGTTCAAAATAGTTGAATCGCCATACAGCACATCTGGGGCGTCGGTTGACGAGAATGCTTCTGCGGCGCAGTGGAGTGCGCTTGGAAATAGCACGTCGTCAGCGTTCAGCCAGCCCAAGTATTTACCGGTGGTGTTTCTCCAACCTTCGGCGATAGCAGCTGCTTGGCCCTGGTCAGGACCGTGCCTTCTGTAAGCAAAGTCAATTCCGCTTTTATCAGCAATATCAACTACCCGATGATCATCGGAGGCATCCATCAAGGATACTTCCAGATTTTGATCTTGAAGCGTTAAGCTACGAAAAACGGCAGGCAATAGTGGATGCCACTTGCCAACCGGCACGGCAATTGTGAAAGAGGTACTGGGTGATGTCACAGGTTCATTCGCCTTCCACCAAAGGTGCAGTTAAACAATGCGTAGTTGCAGCGGGTTGTATATAGCTGATCATCACACGATGGTGTGTGCTAAATGTAGAGAAAATTATAGGGGACAAGCAGTGAGTTCCAAAAATACGCTGGTTACAGGCGGTGCAGGCTATATAGGATCTCATGTTGTTCTTGCGCTACAGGATGCTGGTCACAGCGTTTCAGTTATTGACAACTTGTCGACGGGTCACGCGTCAGCAATTCCTTCCGATGTCCCATTTTTAGAGTCAGATTTAAGTGAGAGCGAAGCCGTTGAAGCCTTTATGCGGCTCAATAAAACAACCAATGTACTCCACTTCGCGGCACACACACAGGTTGGCGAGTCGGTTGTGGACCCGGAAAAATATTATCGCAACAATACGTTCAATACTCTTAAACTCGTTGATGCGTGCAAGCGAGTTGGAGTCGAGAGATTTATATTCTCATCGACCGCCGCCGTTTATGGAGAAGTTGGTCTGGAGCCAGTTCAGGAAACTGCCGCCAAAATGCCGGTTTCGCCGTATGGGTGGTCAAAATTATT
>JAQXCQ010000181.1 GCA_029251785.1 Maricaulis sp.
TTTTCCCCGGCATGCCCGATCGCCACTTTCGCACCCTGCTCGCGCAGGCGCTCAACATTGGGGTTGGCCTTGATGTCGGAGCCCTGCACCTGATAGCCCAGATTGAGCATCACTTCGGCTATACCGCTCATGCCAATGCCGCCAATACCAACAAAATGAACCGGGCCGACCGGGAAGGGCAATGAGGCGAATTTCATACCAAGGCTCCTGTGACAAGACCTTCAACGGCCTTGGCCAATGCAGTGTGGGCGTCGGGACGACCCAGCGTGCGCGCAGCGGCTGCGCGCTCTGTCAGATCATCGACATTCATCAAACGGGTTTCAAGAAGCGCCGCCAGCGCCTCGGCTTTGAATTTTGGCTCCGGCACAAGGTCGGCGGCAAGCGCCTTGACCAGCCCGTCCACATTGGCGGTCTGATGATCATCGGCAGCAATACCGAGCGGGCAAAAAATCGCGGGACGTCCCACCCCGGCCACTTCAGACACCGTCGAGGCTCCGGCCCGGCCGATCACCAGATGCGAGGCGGCATACAAGGAACCCACATCTTCAAAGAAGGGCTCACAGACGGCGTTCACGCCAGCGTCTGAATAAAGGGATCGTGCCATGTCCAGAGACTCTTCGCGAGTCTGTTGGACGACATCAAGGCGAGATCGTAGCGATTCTGGGAGTTTTGCGATCGCCGCCGGAACGGTCTCCGAGAGAAGCCGTGCACCAAGGCTGCCGCCGAGGATCAAAATATTGATCCGCCCGTCCGCCGTCAGTGCCGGATAGCCCGCCTCCCGTGCGTCCAGAATTGGCTGGCGCAAGGGATTGCCCGTCAGGATATGACGCTTTTGCGCCTTGCGGGACAGACGATCCAGTCGCTCAAAGCCCGAGGCAATAAAGCCTGCCTTGTCCGCAAACACACGATTGACCCGGCCCAGCACGGCGTTTTGCTCGTGAATGGCAAAGGGCACACCCGCCATCCGCGCGGCACCCAGCGCTGGGAATGCCGGATAACCGCCAAAGCCTGCCACCACATCCGGCTTCCAGGATTTGATAATCGCCTGGGCCTGCAGGAAACCCTGCGACAGCTCCATCGCCGCCTTGGCCAGCTTGATCGGGTTTTTGGTCGACGGGCTGGCCGCATGGATTTCGTCCACCGCGACCGCCGGAAAGTCTTCCGTATGCTTGAGCCCGCGCGCATCCGTCACCAGACGCACCTGCCAGCCGCGCGCATTCAGCGCGTCGGTAGCGGCACGGGCTGGAAAGATATGACCACCGGTACCGCCTGCAGCAATCAGGCAACGACGCGGCGTCATACGTCTATCCGCGGCATGTATGTGCCGGGGCGGCGACGGGTGAAGGCCAGAATAAGTCCGGCACCAAAGGCAAGCGCAAGCATGGAGGACCCTCCATAGGAAACGAAGGGGAGAGTCATGCCCTTTGGTGGAATGAGGTTCAAGTTCACGGAGATGTTGACGAGCGCCTGCAGTCCAAATTGCAAGGACAAACCGGCCACGGCCAGCTGGGCAAAATGGTCATTCAAACGCATCGCCTGCATCCACGCCCGCGTCACGAAAATCGCAAACAATCCGATGATCGATAGCGAGGCGAGCAGGCCGAATTCCTCAGCCGCCACAGAGAATATGAAGTCGGTGTGGGCATCAGGCAGCAAGTCTTTCACCTCGCCCTCACCCGGCCCCACGCCAGCAATGCCGCCGCGGGCAATCGCCTCAGTCGCACGGTCAATCTGATAGGTGTCAGCATTTTCCGGATTGATGAATCGCTGCACCCGGTCGGCCACGTGGGGGAGGCTGAAATAGGCCAGAGTGGAGCCGCCAACTGTCAATCCCGCCAAGCCACCAATCCACTGCCACGGCATGCCGGACACAAAGAACACGCCGCCAAAGCACAGGGTCAGCAATACCGATTGCCCAAAGTCCGGCTGCAGCATCAGCATCGCCACCGCCAGCAGATAAAGACCGAAAGCGATGGTCTGACCGGGTATCGGCGCGCCGCGCTTGGTCTCGGCAAACAGCCAGGCCACGGTGACAATCAGCGCCGGCTTGAGAAATTCGGATGGCTGTAACGAGAAGGACCCAATCCGCAACCAGCGCGTCGCGCCCTTCACCTCATGTCCGATAAACAGGGTCGCGACCAACAAGATCAGCGCGCCAACCAAACCAATCACAGCCAGACGTCGCGCACCTTTCGGGCCAAGCGCGGAAATCCCCAATAAGGCCGCCACGCTTATGCCCGCAAACAAGCTTTGCCGGTACAAAAAATGGAATGGGTCGGAGATACCCAACCTGTCCGCTGCCGCCGGGCTGGCCGCAAGGGACAAAACCAGACCGATTCCGATCAGCGCCAGAATAACAAACAGAAGCGTGCGATCCACACCGCGCCACCAATAGGTCACAGCACGCGGCAGCCAGCTGATCATCGGGCTGGTCTGGGTGGGTTGCGGGTTCATGAGACCGGCACCGTGTTTTGCGTCAGCGCCGCCACCCGCGCACGAAACGCCTCACCACGGTCTTCAAAATTGGCAAATTGGTCAAACGACGCCGCGGCCGGCGAGAACAACACCACCGCATCCTCATGCCCGGAGCGCTTCGCTGCCTGCTGCGCCAACTCGACCGCACGATCCAGGTGACCACAACGCTCACACTCCACCCTGCCATCCAGCTCTGCGGCAAACGTGGCTTCCGCCTCACCGATCAGGAATGCCTTGCGAATATTCCCAAAGCTGTTGGCCAGCGCATCCAGACCGCCACCCTTGGCAACGCCACCGGCGATCCAATAGATATTGTCATAACACGCCAGCGCCATCGCGGTTGCGTCCGCATTGGTCGCCTTGCTGTCATTGATGAAGCGAACGCCGTCAATCTCGGCCACCGCCTCCTGGCGATGCGCCAGACCGCCAAAGCTCAAAATCGCCTCACCCGCCGTTCGGGCCGAAACGCCCAGCCGCAACACAACCGCCAGCGCCGCCGCCGCATTTTGCGCATTATGCTTGCCTGGCAAAGCGCGCGCGCGCGTCAGATCCGCCACAGGCTCCGCCTGCCCGGCGCTGGAATCATACAAGTCTCCGCCCAGCGCATAGACGCCCTCCGCAATCACCCGACCCGAAGAAATCGCCGTGACCTCCGAAGTCGGCCGCGCGCGCCGCAGCCGGCTAAACAAATCTGCGGTCTGCGCATCATCCACACCGATCACCGCCGCGCCGCCAGTTTCCTGCATAGCAAACAGGCGCTGCTTGGCGGCAAAGTAGCCGTCAAAACTCCCATGCCGGTCGATATGATCCGGCGAAATATTGAGCAGCAGCGCCACATCGCATTTCAGGCTGAAGGTCAGATCAATCTGGTAGGAGGACAGCTCCAGCACATAGATCGTGCCCGGCTTGGGTGGATCCAGCGTCAGGATCGCCGCCCCGATATTGCCGCCGACATGCACAGTGCGGCCTGCTTCGGTCAGGATGTGGCCGATCAGCGCCGTTGTCGTGGATTTTCCATTGGTCCCGGTAATGCCAATAATTTTCGGACGGCGCTTGGCCGGCATCGCATTGATGGTCAGGGCAAACAATTCGATATCGCCGATGACATCCGCACCAACCGCCTGAGCAAGCTCGACCACGCGGTGTGGCTTGGGATGTGTCAGCGGTATACCCGGCGACAGGATCAGCGCAGCAATATCGCCCCAGTCGCGACGATTGAGATCGGCCAACTCCAGTCCTTCCGCGGCGGCCGCCTCACGCGCCACTTCGCCATCATCCCAGCACACCACAGATGCGCCACCGGCCTCCAGCGCCCGTGCTGTGGCAATACCCGACCGTCCCAGGCCGAGCACGGCCACGCGACGTCCCTCATAGGCATTGATGGCGATCATGGTGTTTGCGTCCTAACGCAGCTTCAACGTTGCAAGTCCGATCAGGGCCAAAACAACGGCAATGATCCAGAAGCGGATGACGATGGTCGGCTCGGCCCAACCCTTTTTCTCGTAATGGTGATGCACCGGTGCCATGCGGAACACGCGCTTACCGGTTAGTTTAAACGAGGCGACCTGAACCATCACCGAGACCATCTCAAACACAAACAATCCACCGACAATCGCCAGCACAAGCTCGTGTTTGACAGCGATGGCAATCGCGCCCAGCGCGCCACCCAGTGACAAGGAGCCGGTATCGCCCATAAAGATCATGGCGGGCGGCGCATTCCACCACAAAAAGCCGAGCCCGGCGCCGCACAGCGCCCCACAGAAGACGATCAGCTCATCCGTGCCCGGCGTATGAAACAAGTTCATGTCCAGCGCCCAATCGGCGCGACCAACGATATAGGCGATGATACCGAATGTGCCGGCGGCGATCATCACCGGCACAATCGCCAGACCGTCCAGCCCGTCTGTCATGTTCACGGCATTGCCGGATCCCACGATAACGATGCAGCCAAAGATGAAGAAAAACGGCCCCAGATTGAGCAGGTAATCCTTCAAAAATGGAAAGGCCAAGGAGGTTTCGACACCGGCGTCAACGCCACTCATTTGTGCCACGCGGGTCGACCAATAGACGGCGATCAGGGCGATTGTGAACTCACCCACCAGCTTGAACCTGCTCCCCAGCCCGTCCGTCGTTTGCTTGGTGACTTTTTGATAATCATCAATGAAGCCGATCGTGCCAAATCCTGCGGTCACGAAGATCACGATCCAGACATATTGATTGCTCAAATCAGACCAGATCAGCGTGCCAACCATCACTCCGAGCAGGATCAAAAATCCGCCCATCGTCGGCGTGCCGGCCTTCTCCACGACATGGCGCTCAATGCCTTCAGACCGGATCGGTTGGCCCCGCCCCTGTTTCTTGCGCAACCATTCAATCATCGGTTTGCCGAGCACGAAGGCGATCAGCATGGCGGTGATCACCGCCCCACCCGTCCGAACGGAAATATAGGTGATCAGATTGGCGAGATTGGACACCTCAGCCATGGGAGCAAACAGCAGGTAAAGCATGGGCGGGTCAGGCCTCCGTCAGGTCGAATGCATTCCCATCGGCCAAAACCGTGGCAATCTTGTGAAGCCCGGATCCATTTGAGCCCTTCAAGAGCACAATGTCGCCGGAGCGCAATTCTGATTTAAATAGCTTCAATCCGGCCATCGCATCAGCGGCATGGCCAGTCTGCAAGCGGTCAGGCAAGGCGTTATAAAGATGACGCATCATCTCGCCACAGCAATACACCGCATCCACACCGGCATCCTGTAGCGGTGTGGCCAGATCTGCATGCAAGCGTGTGGCATCCGAGCCCAGCTCAAGCATGTCACCCAGCACAGCGATGCGACGCCCGCCCTCACCCGGGTTCACGCCGCCCAGCGCTTCAATCGCCGCCGCCATCGAGACCGGATTGGCGTTATAAGCATCATCAAGCAGCGTAAAGTGTCCGCCGCCCGGGAGATCAATTTTCAAAGCCTGGCCGCGGCCACGCTCGGCATCGACACTGGCGAGCGCATCGGCGACAAGCGGCGCATCCAGCCCTGCAGCGGCGCAGGCGGCAAATATAGCACCGGCATTCCACGCCCAATGCGCGCCCGAGGCCGCCAGTCGGAAGCGCAAACGCTGGCCCATGACATTGACCATGCCCTGACTGCCCTCAATGCCGGTTTCGAAATCCTCGATCCGGACAGCGGCGTCAGCGGCCGTGCCAAAGCTCAAGAGAAAAGCCGCATGCGATTTATTCGCATGCGATATAATTATTTCCGCCAGGGGGTCATCGGCCGGGTAGATCGCCACGCCATCCGGCTCCAAACCCTCAAAAATTTCAGATTTGGCCCCGGCAATCGCCTCGATTGTTCCCAAATGTTCCAGATGCGCCGGCGCGATCCGCGTGATCAATGCCACATGTGGCCGCACCAAACCCGACAGATCGCGAATTTCGCCGACATGATTCATGCCCAGCTCAAACACGGCGCGCTCGGTCGCCTTCGGCATCCGCGCCAGTGTCAGCGGTACGCCCCAGTGATTATTGTAGGATTTCACGCTCCAATGCGCGGGGCCGCTGGCTCTCAATACCGCGGCAATAGCTTCCTTGACGCTGGTTTTGCCAACGCTGCCTGTCACCGCAATCCGGATTGCATCACTGCGATCCCGCGCCGCTGCACCCAGCGCTCGCAGACCTTCAAGCGTGTCGCCGACCTGCAGGGCCGATCCAGGACCGGTACCAAGGCGTGAGACCAGGCTGGCACTGGCACCGCGAGCCATCGCATCGGGCACAAAATCATGGCCATCACGGATATCTTTAAGCGCTACAAATAAATCGCCGGGACCGACAGTGCGCGTATCTATCGAGACGCCGCTGCAGGACCAATCCTCGCCGACCAGAACCCCGCCGGTCGCCGCAAGCGCTTCGCTTGCCGTCCAGAGCGGCTCAGAGTCTTGTCTCTCTACGGCACGTTCAGGCACGAGCGCGCTCCCGTTCTTTCAGAGCTTGGCGCCCCTGATCACGGTCATCAAACGGGTGCACGACCCCGGCCACGGTCTGCCCGGTTTCATGCCCCTTGCCGGCCAGCAAAAGGCAATCGCCCGCCTGCAACATCGACACACCCGCGCGGATCGCCTCGGCGCGGTCAGCAATCTCTTCGGCCCCCGGACACCCCTTGAGGATGGAAGCGCGAATGGCGGCCGGATCCTCAGAGCGGGGATTGTCATCAGTGACAATCACATGGTCAGCCTGGTTACAGGCGATCACACCCATTTTCGCGCGCTTGGAGGCATCCCGATCACCGCCACAGCCAAACACCACGATCACCCGGCCCCGTGTGTGAGGGCGCGCCGCGCGCAGCAATTTGTCGAGCCCGTCAGGCGTATGAGCATAATCCACGAGCACCGGCGCATCGGCATCGGTCTCTCCGACTTTTTCCAATCGACCGGGCACGCCGGCCAAATTTTCCATTGCCCGGAGCACGACATCCAGTGCGATGCCCTCATTGAGCGCCATTGCCGCAGCCGCCACAGCGTTCAGCACCTGAAACTCACCGACCAACGGTATATTGATCCGTTGCTCCTCGCCCTGCCAGCTAAACACCAGATCCTGACTGGCCGCACGCGGTGTCACTTCAAGAATTTGCAAATCATGACCACGCCAACCGACCGTCACCACCGACTGACCGCGTCCGGTCGCCGCCGCGGCCATTTTCGCGCCCCACTCGGAATCAATATTGATCACCGCAGGCGCGTCAGCGGGCAGTCGCTCTGAGAACAGCTTTAATTTGGATGCGAAGTAATCGGCGAAATCCGGATGATAATCCAAATGATCCTGAGTCAGATTGGTAAAGCCACCGAGGCTTAACTTCACGCCATCCATCCGGCGCTGCTTCAGGCCGTGACTGGAGGCCTCCATCGCCAGATGTGTCACGCCGTCTGCGGCCAGACGATCGAGAGCACTGTGCAAGGCAACAGCGTCGGGCGTGGTGTAGCCTGTTGTTTCGACAGAATTCGCCCGCGCCACGCCAAGCGTGCCCAGGCTGGCACCTTCAATGCCAGCGGCCGTCCAGATCTGACGCAGAAAATCAACCGTCGAACTTTTGCCGTTTGTACCAGTCACCGCCACCACATAAGACGGCTGACCGGGATAGAATGTTGCCGCAAACCGCGCCAAATCAGCGGCCGGATCGGCGCTAACAATCACCGGCACATCCAGCTCGGGCATCGGCGCGTCCGTCAGGATCACAGCGGCACCGTTAGCCAGCGCCTGTGGGACAAAATCACGTCCGTGCACACTCACACCGGCCATCGCCGCAAACACAAAACCGGGCTTTACCGCCCGGCTGTCCAGCGTCAGACCGGAAATTTCGATATTGGCCTGCTCTGCCGGAACCGACAGGGGCGCGATAAGGTCGGCCAGTCTCAATGTCTCGGCTCCGGTGTCTCGTATGGCAAGAGCGCCGCCCGGATCAGGGCATCACTTTCATCAGGATGATCATCATTGCGCTCAACCCCCAGGATCGGAGCGATGCGCGAGACGATTTCGCCCACGGCGGGGGCCGCCGTCCAGCCCCCAGATGCATACTGGTAGGTCGACGCATTGCCCTGTGGCTCATCGAGCAACACCAATACGGCGTATTGTGGGTCATCATAGGGAAACACTGCGGAGAAAGACGAGATCAGCGCATCACTGTCATAGCCACCACGCGTCGGCTTTTCCGCCGTGCCGGTCTTGCCGGCCACCAGATAACCAATTGCTTCAGCACGACTGCCTGTGCCCTCCACCACATTGAGCCGCATTAGCGACATCACATCAGCAGACACGTCTTCACTAAAAATCCGCTCGCCAACAATCGTCTCATTTGCCGCCACGGGCAACAGGGTCGGCGCCACATAAATTCCGCCATTGGCAATCGCGGAAAAGGCCGCAATCGTTGCGATCGGACTGACCGCAACGCCGTGCCCGTAGGAGATAGTTGCCGTCTCGGTCGGCCCCCAATTACGAGGCAGAAGCGGGCTCGCACTTTCCGCCAGCTCAATCGGCGCGCGCTCCAGCAAGCGCAGGCGCATCAACAGATCGCGTTGCGCCTCAGCACCCGCCTCAAGCGCAATGCGTGAGGCACCAATATTGGAGGAGTGCGTGAATATTTCCGACAGGGTCAACCAGCGATTTTCCGCATGGTCATCATGAATCGTATAGCCGCCAATCTCCAGCGGCTCGGTCGCATCATAGCCGCTTTCCAGCGTGGCGGTACCGCTCTCCAGCGCCAGCGCCACGGTAAAGGCCTTGAAGGTTGAGCCCATCTCAAACACCGATTGCGCACTGCGATTCAGTCGCTCCGAAGCGCTGGCATCACCGGGTCGATTAGGGTCATAATCCGGAAGTGACACCATCCCGACCACTTCACCGGTGTGCACATCCATCACAATTGCCGAGGCGGCCAAAGCCTGAAACTCGCTCATCGTATTGCGCAACACCTCATCGAGGTGGAATTGCACGCCCATATCAATCGATAGCGCCACGGGTCGGCCATTGTCTGAAACCAGCGCGGAATTAAAGGCGCGCTCCGAGCCAGCAATCCCGTTCAAATCCCGATCCGAATACCCAACCACATGCGAAGCCAGGCGTCCGCTCGGATAAACCCGCCGCGGCTCAGTCCGAAATTCCAGACCGGGCAGACCCAGCGCAAACACGGCCTGCCTTTGTCGCGGCGTCAGATTGCGACGGATCCAGACAAAGCGCCGTCTCGACGACAATTGCTCGGTCACCCGCTCGACGTCAAAATCCGTCAGCACACCGGCCAAAGCCTCGGCGGTCTCGCGTGCGTCCCAGACCAGGGTCGGGTCGGCATACAAAGAATGCGTTTCCAGCGTGGTCGCCAGCACAGTTCCATTGCGGTCCAGAAGATCGCCGCGCACCTCTTCTCGACTGGCCGTGACCATTTCTGCGGCAGCGGTTGAGCCGCCCGACAGCGCCACATCAATCGCGCGCACACCCAGGAGCGCAAAGCCAAGACCCAGCGCCATACCCACAAGCCGCAAGCGCGAACGAGCCCCATCCAGGGCTCGCGTTTCATCACTCTCAATTCTCAGAAGGCGGGACATGTCCGCCGGGGCGGCCTCCGCCATCGGCGGTGGCCCCGGATTTTTTGCCTCACTGGAGACCTGTCGCCGGAACGGCCACCAGCGCATCATGGGCGGGTCTCGCCGGTTACGACTTCGACCGTTTCAGCCTCAGCCGGCTCGACGCCTCCATTTTGCCCGACCAGCAGCCCCGACCGGTCTTGCGGGATTGTGCCCGGCTCCGGCTGGGCGACCATCGGCAATTGGGCAAATTCGATCTGACGGGCAGGGTCCAGCGGCTCATAGCCCAGATAGCGGCGCGCCAGGGCCCGCATCCGCTCGGGGTCTTCCAAGTGCGCCACCTCAACATTCAAGACATTGATTTGACGACGCTCTTCCGCCAGTTGCGCTTGCAGATCTGCCAGTCGCTCCTGCGCGCCCTGCGCCTCTGTTTTCGCCAGATAAAGCGCAACAGCCAGGGCCGCCGCAACAATAAATGCGATCAGATTGAGCAGACGGATCATAACATCATCTCCAGGCGATCCAGCGACACCACATGGCCGGGGTGTTGCGGCTTGTCACTCCAGGCTTCTGCTTCAGTACGCACACCCAGGCGCAATTTGGCCGAGCGGGCACGCGGGTTTACGTCAGTCTCGGCCGCGCCCGCGACCACAGCCTTGCGCGACAGCAAGCGGAAAGACGGGGCCGGACCCGCCTCGACGGCCGGCACATGGCGAGAACCGCCTCCCCCAGACATCCCACACCGGGACCGCAGGAAGGTTTTAACCATGCGATCCTCCAGTGAATGGAAGGTAACCACGACCAGACGCCCTAAAGGACTCAGTAACTTTTCAGCCGCTGATAGCGCCTTTGCCAGCTCGCCCAGCTCGTCATTGACGAAGATGCGCAGTGCCTGGAAGGATTTGGTCGCCGGGTGAATTTTCGAATGCTTGCCGCCCAGTGAGTTGGAAATTATCTCGGCGAGACGGTCAGTTGTCTCAATCGGTGAATCCTTGCGCGCCTCGACGATAAACTTCGCGACGCGCCGCGATTTGCGCTCCTCGCCGTACACATAAAATATATCTGCCAAATCCGCCTCACCGAGACGGTTCACCGCATCAGCCGCTGTCGGCCCCTTGTCCGACATCCGCATATCCAGCGGACCGGCGCGCATGAAGGAGAAACCACGCTCAGCCTGGTCGATTTGCATCGATGACACGCCGATATCCAGCACAATCCCGTCAACAAACTCGCCGCCCAATTCTTTGACAACATTTTCCATATCGCCAAACGCCGCCTGCACAAACGCAAAGCGCTTGCCCGCGGCCCGCGTCAGCTGATCGGCTGCGGGCAAAACGCTGGGATCACGATCGATGCCGATCAGGCGTGTTTCGGCGGCGCTCAAAATCCCGCGCGAATATCCACCGGCACCAAATGTGCCGTCTATATACAAGGCCCCATCCCGCGGCTCGAGCGCGTGCAGGACCTCATCGAGCATCACCGGAACATGACTCAAGACGCATCCCCTCCGCTTGAAGAGGGCCGACTTGAAGAGGGCCGACGTGGTGAGAGACGCAGGGACTTCTTGTTGTCGCGTGCGAAGGAACGCGCGCGCGTCTGGTGCTCGGCATACAGCGCTGGGCTCCAGAGCTCAAAGCGCGAACCCAGACCCACAAAAGTTGCCTTACCGTCCAGCTGGGCGTGCTCGATCAATTCGCGCGGCAGGGTCACCCGGCCATTGGCATCAAAGGACAAGGGCTTTGCAGCACCAAAGATGGCGCGCTCGAAGGCGATGCGTGCCTCATCATAGGGGTCCATGTCTTCGATCAGGGCCTGGTAGCGCTCCATAAGCGCCTGCCCGCCGCCCTCAAGATAGGGGCCCTCAAAGGAGGGCCAGACAATGATGCCATCAAAAACACCACCCCGAACCACCGCGCGGAAGTCCGCAGGAACAGAAACCCGTCCCTTGGCGTCAACGCCATTATTGGTGGTCGAAAGAAACACGTCTGACAGGCTCCCCGGCCCGATATCCCCCGGGATCGTCCCTCACGACCCCCACATGGTTAACGATGGGATAACATGGGTAAACGTGGGAAACAATGACAAAGGAGGCATTTTTGTGGTTTTTAGGACCTGTTTGAGCGCACAAAGGCGCGCCCGCAGCGAGACGACAAGAACGCATCAAGAACAAGTGGTTAATATCCACAGGCTGAATCAATTGATGAAGATGAAAAATGTAAAACTGGTTGGCCGGACCCTCTCAGCCCATACGCTCAACCGATGGATCGCGAGACAAACCAGAACATGCCCAACGCGGCGACAACAGCGAGCATCGCGGCGCGGACGAACGCCAACCGATCCTCGTGTAAAAAGCGTCCCAATCCGGTATAAATGAGTGCAGCGAGCGCCAGAACCAGGACCTGTCCCGCTTCAACACCGATATTAAAGCCCAGCAGCGACGGCACGATCCGATCCGCCGGCAATTGCGTCGCCACCAGCACGCCGCCAAAACCAACCCCGTGCACCAGACCAAACACACCGCTGACGACCGGAGCCAGCCGACCCGCCTCACCCGATCGCGACAACCATACGCCATAGCCGCCAACCAACATGGCCAGCCCGAGCCAGACCGGCCAGCCAATCACACCCCCAAACAGCGCGCTTGCCAAAGCGATCAAAACCAGTCCGCCGCCGCCCAGCAAGGCCAGCCGCGCCAGATCATCGCGCCGCCCCAGCGCCGCTTCGGCCGCCACGAACACAATCGAAAACCCGATCACCGCCTCCACCGCCAGGCCGGGCGGCGCCACAATCCCCAGCGCTGTCAGCGCCAGTGTGATCGAATGCCCGGCGGTAAAGCCCAGCGTCACTAGCAGCGCGTCGCGGCGCCGGCGCAACACCAGCAACAAGGCCGCCAAAAATGTCAGATGGTCCGCCCCACCGAGAATATGCTCGAAGCCCAATTGGAAATACCGGCCCAGCACCGGCAACCAACCGGCCGGCCCCGTATCGTCGAGGGCAAAGCTCGCAGTGGCGCGATTGCGCGACAGCACGCGCTCGTCCCAAAAACCGTCCTCGCCCTCCAGACGCAAAAAATGCACATGATTAGCAGACAACGGCGCAAACACCGCCACGGATAGGGTCAACGCGCCAGCGATTGTCGGGCATGTCCACGCCAGCGCGGTGCGCGTCTGCCCGCCAACAACAATGATCGATGCGGGTGCCGCCGCCATTGCGCAGGCCTGCCCGCCACGCTCAACACGCAGCCCGTCCACCAAACGCTGATGCAGGGCATCCTCGAGCGAGCTGCCCGCTGGTGCGATGGTCAGCAAGAGCGTCGTCAGCCGGGCATCGACGACAAATTGCGCGGTGACGCTGTCACCCGACACCTGCCAGCTGGAATGCGACCGACTGCGCTCATGCGCCTGCGCTGCCTGTCCCGGCGTAAGGAGCAGCACACACAGAAAAATCAGGCGGGCAGGGACAGACCAGCCACGGCTCATGGTGTCGCGACAGCCTGTGTCTCGATCTCGGCGCGATTTCGCAATTGCGCCAGATAATCCTCCAGCGCGGCCTCTTGCTGGCGCTCATGCCAGAGCGCCGTCACGCGCTCGACATTGTCGGCATAGCGCGGCTCACCAAAGTTTTGCTTTTCATGGATCGAAATCCAGTGAAACTGGCCGCCCACCTCGACGGGACCTACAACCTCGCCAACCTCGCCATTGATCGCATGCCGGGTCAGAGCCGTTCCCAGATAGACCCGCAAATCGGTGATCCTCAACAAGACATTGGGCGGAGCCGCGGTCGCGACATGCAAGGTACCATCGGCACTGGGTGCCATATGCCAGCTCACCCGGAGCGAGGGTTCTGCAGCAAACAGCTCTGGCTCGGCCTCAAACAGGTCGCGCAATTGCGCCTCTTCAGGCTCACCGCCCGCATTGGCTACAATGGTATCGATCATCGCCAACACGATTGCCCGGCGCACTTCCGGTGCATTAAAGGGCAGGCCCAGATCGACTCCCCGCTGCAGCAGCAATTCCTCATCGATCAAGCGCTCAAGCGCCCGCGCGGTATCGGACGCATCCAACGCGTCCCGGCTGTCACTGGCCATTGCCTCCAGCGCCATTTCCACATCAGCAACCGGAATGATCCGGCCATTGATCCGAGCGGCGATTTCACTCTCGGGCGGCAACGTCGTGTCGGTCGGCCACAGCAAAGCCCCGACTGCGATTACCGCGCCAATGCCGGCCCCCGCCAAAAACGCCATCGTCGGAATTTTGCGCATCATGGCTGGGTATCACCCAGACCATAATGGCGGTCCGCTGCCATATCGAAGCCCACATAGATGGGGGACGACCAGGCCCGGTGCTCGACCATGGCGAT
>JAQXCQ010000192.1 GCA_029251785.1 Maricaulis sp.
GGGACCCAGATCAGCGGTGGTCCGATCATAGGAATGATAGACAGGAGTGTGGCGATCGCCCCCCAGAAGATCGCTCCAGGTACGCCCGCAACGGCGAGACCGATACCGGTCAAGCTGCCCTGAACCAGTGCAATCAGGAACGATCCGCGCACCGTGGCGCGTATGGTCGAAATCGCCCGCTCGGCCAGCAATTCGCGATCCTCGGTGGTCATCGGGATTAGGGCAATGGCCTTGCGGCCACTGGTGCGTCCGGTGAGCAGGAAGAAGAACAGCGCATAGATCAGGATGAAGAAGTTAAGCGTGCCCACGAGGAAACCGCCAGTGCCGGATCGCAAGGCCCCGACAAACATGCCGCCAACCGTTCCAGCGAGCGAGCCGATTTGGGTTGTAATGGTTTCCTGATACCGGATTAGCTCCTCTCGATAGGGCAACCAATCAGGCACGCCGTTTTCGCGTATCGAGCCGATTTGTTCTTGCACCCAGGGTGTCACCATTCCGGTCACATCAATTGCCTGTTCCACCACCACGCCAAGCAGAAGTGTGGCTGGGATGACGATTGCCAGCAGAGTGCCACTGACCAGCAATCCCGACGAGAGACCAGCCCGTCCACCGAGCTTTCCGCTGAGCCAATCCTGGGGGGCTTGCAAGAACAGCGTCAACACTGCTGCGAGAAAAAGCGCCGCCAGATAATCTTTGATCATCCAGAGAAAAATCGCCGACACAATCAAGGCCAGCGTTGCGATAAAGCCGCGTTCCAATTCCAGCTTGCGCAAGGGGGACATATCGGCTCCTAGCCGTAAAGAAGTTCAGGAAGCCAGGTCGCCAGCCAGGGCAGGGCGATGACGGCGAGAATCGCCAACAATTGAATGCCGACAAAGGGGATAGCGCCGCGATAGATCGCAGCCGTGGTCACCTCCGGCGGGGCGACACCGCGCAAATAGAAGAGCGCAAATCCAAAGGGGGGTGTCAGGAAGCTGGTCTGGAGATTCATCGCCATCAGCACGCCCAGCCACACCGGATCAATCCCCATCATCAACAGGATCGGTGCGACAATCGGAACAACCACAAAGGTGATCTCGATGAAGTCGAGGAAGAAGCCGAGCAGGAACATCACGATCATCACAACCGCGAGCGCCCCGTACATTCCACCGGGCACTGAGGTGAGCGCTTCGCGCACCACTTCATCGCCGCCCAATTCGCGGAAGATCAGGGAAAACAGGCTGGCCCCAATCAGGATGACAAACACCATGGCGGAAATATTCGCCGTGGAGGCCATCACATCGTCCAGCACACCGGAGCGCTTCAATCGCATCAGGCACAGAGCCGCGCCGAGCAAAGTGAGGGCGACGAGGACGAAGGCGGCCATACGTCCGGCTCCGCCAAGGTCAGTCACATAGAGATGGCGTTCGCTACCGATATTGGCGATCACGACAAGCGCGATCAGCCCCAGCAGCGCAGCCAGGCCGGCGAAGGCCATCAGCTGGCCGCCCTTCGGATTGGCCGATGAGCCCGCATTCCGTGCCCCAGCTAAAAACGTTGCGCCAACAGCGCCTACGGCGGCGGCTTCAGTGGGTGTCGCCAGCCCGCCGAGGATCGAGCCCAGGACGGCGACAATCAGGATCAGCGGCGGCAGCAAAGCGTGCATCACCTTGCCCCAATCGGTTCCACCTTCGGGCACCGGTGCGGCCGGTGCAGTGTCGGGGTGGAAAACCGCCATATAAACTTGATAGAGAATATACATGCCGACCAGCATCATCCCGGGGATGAGCGCCCCGGCAAACAGATCACCGACCGAAACGATGTCCGGCGAGAAAATACCCATATCCCGCTGAGCTTGCTGATAGGCATTGGAGATTTGGTCACCCAGCAGCACCAACACGATAGACGGCGGAATGATCTGACCCAGCGTGCCCGACGCGGCAATCGATCCCGCCGCCAATTCCGGCGAATAGCCCCGCTTGAGCATTGTCGGCAGCGACAGTAATCCCATCGTCACGACGGTGGCACCAACAATGCCGGTCGAGGCCGCCAGCAAGGCGCCAACGACGACAACTGAAATACCCAGACCACCGCGCATGGAACCAAACAAGGCTCCCATTGAATCGAGTAACTCCTCGGCGACCTTGGATTTTTCCAACATTACGCCCATGAAGACAAACAAGGGCACAGCAACCAGTATTTGACGGTCGATTTCCATCAGATTGCCATAGATACGCTGCGGGAAGGCTTGCAGATGAATGCTGTCAAAAACGCCCAGTCCCATACCGATCAGCGCAAATAGCAGGGCGACGCCCGCCAGGGTGAAGGCCACGGGATAACCGCGCAGCAGCGCCGCAAACGCAGCAATGAACATCAGGAAGGGAAGAAATTCGATAAACCCGGACATCCTAGACCTCCGCCACGCTGGCATTACCGGGACGCGGTGGCTCGTCCTGATCGCAGAGCGTCAGCGCGGCGCGCGAGGCGAGGGCGAAGCCCTGTGCAATCATCAAAATGGCAAATAGCGGAATGGCGGTTTTGAGCAGGAAGACCAGCGGAAGCCCGTCGCTTTCGCGTGATTGTTCAAGAATGCGCCAGGCGGATTCAATGTAGCTAGTGGAGGTGATGAGGATCAGCACACACATAGGCATCAGCGCCAGATACGTGCCGAGCAATTCGGTCCAGGCTTTGCCCTTGGGGCCAGCTTTGGAATAGAAAATATCAACCCGAACATGGCCATCCCCCAACAGCGTGGAGGCAGAGGCCAGCAGGAAGAGCAGGGCGTGCATATAGATGACGCTTTCCTGCAGCTTTGTGGAGGCAAAACCAAACACGTATCGCTGGATCACGATCGTCGCAGTGACGATAACAAGGCCCAGCGCAAACCAACGTGCCGCACCGCCGACTTGGAGCGTAACAGACTCGATAAACGCGATGCTCTTGCGAAGAATGGGGGCGACAAACCCGGGCAGGGATACCCATTGCCCGCCGATACCTGCGACCAGCGGCAGGAGCAGGAGCGGCCAGGCAAATGTGGCGATGAGGCCTAGCCCGCTGCCAATCGAATGGGCGAGCACGAAGAGATTACCTTCCGCCCAATTCCCGACACGACCGGTCGTCAGCACATCGGTGATGATCAAGGCCAATGAGCCGAAAACCAGTGTTAAAACCAGCGTGTCGCCCGGGCGCATGATCAGCGACTCAGAACGCGTTCGCGCTGCATCATATAGGGCATCTCAGAAACCCGAGCCCAGCCCCGCATTTGATTGCGCGCATTGATATAGCTCTCATAAACGCGGCGGGTCATGGCATCAGCATTGGCTGTATCAGCAACAACCTGTTCGGAAATCTCGCCGATTCTGTCCCACATCTCGTTCGTGAAACTGCGCAATTCGATGCCATGTTCGGTCTCCAATACATTTAGAGCGACGGCGTTCTGCAGCTGAAATTCTGCGATCGATTGATTGTTCGCCGCCCGGCAGGCTGTTTGGACAATCGTCTTGTGATCATCTTCCAAACTATTCCAGACATCCAAATTCATACCAACGCCCAGAGCGGAGCCCGGCTCGTGGAAACCCGGGCCGTAATAATAGGGTGCCTCACGATAGAAACCGAAAGCCAGATCATTCCAGGGGCCAACCCATTCCGTCGCGTCGATCGTGCCCGATTGCAGAGCGGGATAGATTTCACCCCCTGAGAGCGTGACCGCTGCACCACCCAGCTCGCGCAAAACATTGCCGCCGAGACCTGGAATACGCATGCGGAGACCGCGGAAATCTTCAAGACTGTTGATCTCACGTTTGAACCAACCGCCCATCTGATGGCCAGTATTGCCGGCCTGGAACGGCTTGATGTTGAATTGCCCAGAAAGTTCGTCCCACAGCGCTTGCCCGCCGCCATACTCAACCCAGCCCATAATCTCGGTTGCTGTCATGCCCAGGGGGACGGCGGTGAAGAAATTAAACGCGGCCGATTTGCCCTGCCAGTAGTACTCAGCGCCGTGATACATGTCGGCTGTACCGGTTGAGACAGCATCGAAGGATTCAAACGCGCTGACGATTTCGCCGGCAGCATAAACCCGAACCTCGAGCGAGCCCCCCGACATGCTCGTGATATATTGCGCCAGATTATTGGCAGCTGTTCCCAGACCCGGGAAATTTGCCGGCCATGTGGTGACCATACGCAATTGCCTGATACCGCGATTGACGGCGGGGGACGACACGCCATTGGTGCCCTCTTGCCCGGTGTCGCCACAGGCGGTTGCAACTGTTGTGGCGGCGATAGTGGCGCCAGTCAAAAACGTGCGTCGATCCATAATGGTCTCCCCCGAGATCCGGTGTTGTCAGTGTTGGCGTTACTCTATGCTGTCGTCGGCCCCGATATCCAGTGTCGCGTGCGGCTGCCATCCATCTGGTGTGAGCACCTGGAGGGGTTGATACTGCGCCTTATATTCCATCTTGCGACTGCCCCGGACCCAATACCCCAAATATACATGGGGGAATCCACCATCCTGAGCCTGCCGAACCGCATCAAGCACAATGAGACTGCCTAAACTACGCCGCGACTCTTCCGGGTCAAAAAAACTGTAGATCAAGGACGGTCCATCTTTGAGAATATCGGTCAGAACACCAGCGATCAGTTTGCCGGCAGCGTCCCGGTATTCCGTGACGTGGGTGCGCTGTGCGCCTTCCTCCACCATCATTGCGTATTCGCCAAATGACATACCCGCCATATCACCATCACCGTGGCGACTATTGAGATAGGCGCTCATCAAATCATATTGTTCTGACGTCGCTTCCACCCGATCAGTGCTCACACGCACATCGGAGTTTCGGGCGATAATTTTCCGCCATCGCCGCTTCCAGTCAAAATGGGTTGCGTCAATTCGAACCGAGCGACATTCATCGCAACCCTCGCAAGCCGGACGATACAAAACCGCTTGGCTGCGCCGAAATCCGGCATGGGTTAGGGCATCATTGAGGGCCGGACCTTCATTGATATCCAAGCGTGTGAAGACCTTGCGCTCCTTGCGATTGGGCAAGTAGGGGCAGGCAGATTCCGCTGTCAAAAAAAATGGAATCTGACGGGTTTCAAACGGATGGGTCACTGTTCGCCTTTGATTGCCGTGCGGATGTTGTCGGAGAATACTCTAACCCGCGCCAAACCCGTAATACATGGCGATGTATCCGGTAAAGGCCAGCCATAACACAACAACCAGCGGCGCTCCGGCTTTCAGGTAGTCGGCGAAACGATAGTATCCTGGCCCCATAACAAGCAGATTTGTTTGATACCCTATCGGTGTCGCAAAACAGGTGTTGGCCGCAAATAAGACTGTCATCGCGAAGAACATCGGATCCAAACCCATTTGATTCGCCGTACCAACAGCAATCGGCGTGAACAAAATTGCCGTTGCACTATTGGATAGAACGTTGGTCAGCACAGCGATCAAGATGAACAGAGCCGACAGCACCACGACGGGTCCGTAAGGTGCAAACAGGGACACCACACCGGCGGCAAGCATGTCGGCGCCGCCCGTTGTCTGCAGGGCTGTTCCGAGCGCTAAAGCTGAGCCGATCAACAAATAGATCCGCAGATCGACGGCACGCGCAGCCTGGCGTGGATTGAGGCAGCCTGTGGCAATCATCCCGACTGCGCCCAAAAAGGACGCCAAAATTATGGGAGTAATGCCTGTCGCTGCCAACACGACAACGCCTGCAAAAATGATCCGTGCGGCCAATGTACGCCTTGGGTCCGCAATGGCCGTTGTAGACCATTCCAGCAAGAGTAGATCCCGGTCAGCTCGAAGATCGCGCAAGGACGTCGCCGAGCCGAACAGCAACAGGGTGTCGCCAGCCTCGAGTCTGATTTCGCCCATCCGCGCCCGGATCATTCGACTCCGTCGCTGCACACCCAGCACGACGCACCCGGTCGCATGCCGAAAGCCGATTTGCTGAATTGTACGCCCAATTAAACGCGACCCGGGGGCCACAACAGCCTCAGTAACGGCCAGGCGCTCGCCGGGGCCTGGTGTTTCGTCGAAGCTCGTTGCTTCGAGCATGCCACGCATAAAGTTGGCATGTTTTGACAATAGATCTGACAGGGTTTGTCGGGTCGCAGCGACAATCACCAGATCACCGGTCTGCAATTCTATCTGATCAAATGGTGGCAGCAGAGCATGTTCACCCCGCTGGATCATTCTGACGGTCATATTCGGGAGATCGGGAAACATACCGGCAATCGGGCGCTGGCCTCGCAGGGGGTGATCTGCGGTTACTTCGAGCTGGGCGATGTATTGTCGACCGGAATTTCCGCCCGCCAATTCCTTTTCCATCGACTGCCTGTCCGGTAACAGACTTGGCATGATGAGCACGATGTAAAGCAATCCAATCCCGGCGAGAAATAGTCCGGGCCCGGTTGGGGCGAAAAAGCCAAACTCAATACCGGTCGCAACGAGGAAGCTGTCCGCCACCAAAAGGTTGGTCGAAGATCCGATTAATGTGGTCATGCCCGCCAGGATGCAGACGAAGCTCAGGGGCATCATAATCTTCGACGGACTCTGTTCATTCCGACGGCTGATTGCCACGAGCACCGGGACGAACATCACCACAACGGGCGTGTTGTTGATGAAGGCGCTCACCACAAACACAAATGTGAAAAGTCCCACCATTGTCGCGCGTGGATGTTGATCATAGGACGCCACCAGAATTTGGGTTGGCCCGTCCATGGCACCGGTCTGGAAAATTCCCTGCCCAACGATCAACAGCGCCATAATCGTTATAAGCGCTGGATTGGCAAAGCCTGCCAGGAGTTCCGCGATTGATGGATTCCCGGTTGGCAGCGGGAAAAAGTGGAAGAACACCATAATGACGGCGACAATGCCGGCTGAGACCACTTCAATCGGAAATTTATCCCAGCAATAGAAGACGATGGCCACGCCAACCCCGGCGAGGACCACCCACATCTGCCATAATTCTGCAGGCATCGATTCTGGCATCAAAAATATCGGAAATACAGGGATCCGGTGCGACCCAGAATCGACGCTAGCATGCGTTCCTGCCGGTTGTTAAACGATTTAGACGCCCCGTCTGAAATCAAAGACGGTGACCAGGAGGCATAACCGGGGCCTCACGCAGCAGCACGATAGAAATGCGTCGATTGCCGGCCATATACGGGTCATCCGGGTAGAGCGGTTCAGAACCGGCTTTACCCCGAACTTCATAAATCCGATCATCGGCGATGCCTGAATCTTGCAACACGACACGCGCCGCATTGGCGCGATCCGAAGACAGTGACCAATTGGAATAACCACCCGCTGGAACCGGAGCCGAATCTGTGTGCCCCGAAATCGCAAGTCGATTGGGCAGACGTGAGGCAATCTGGGCGACCGCGCGCAGCAGCGTAATCGCTCGCTCATTAGGTTCGGTCGATCCTGGGTCAAACATCGGACGGCCTTCCTGATCGACTAATTGGATCCGTAACCCCTCCGGCGTAATATCCATTTGAACCTGATTGGAAATTTCGGCCAATTCGGGCATTTCCTGCATCGCCTGCCTCAGGGACATGGCGGCGCTCCGGTAATCCGAGTTTTGCCGACGCTCCTGAGCTTCAGCCATGGCCGAACTGGAGACGGTCGGTGTGTCAGATTCCGACGTCGAACCTTCCCGCGTCCGCTGCGATTCAGATTCGTCGGTCGGATCGGTTCGCGGCGCAGATTCCTGCATAACAGAGGCAGAGCCGCTGCTGCGTGCACCATCATTGCCTAATGCCGTTCCCGATAAAATGCCGCCCGCACCTGAATTCGATGGGCTGACACTCGCCGGGGCAAAATAATCGGCGATGCCGCGTTTTTGTTCAGGGGTGGTGGTATTGATCAGCCACATCAGCAGGAAAAACGCCATCATCGCGGTCACGAAATCCGCGTAGGCAACTTTCCACGCGCCACCATGGTGGCCGCCGCCCTTTTTGATAATCTTCTTGATGATTATCGGTCGATCACTCGCAACCATGTCCACTCACCTTGTCCGCACGCTTAATCTTCTTGTAGACGGTTATCCTTAATGTCCGGTTGAAGTGCCGATTCGAAAGGTAAAACATTGAGTAAAACCCGGAGTTTCCGTGATGTATTGGGCCGTTACCCCACCGGGGTGGCGATCGTTTCCGCGCGCGTCGACGGACGCCCCGTTGGCGTCACGGTGAATTCCTTTGCCTCGGTCTCTCTTGATCCGCCGCTAGTGCTGTGGTCGATCGAAACAGGAACAGACCGGCATCGTCTGTTTGAAAAAGTTGAAAATTACGCGATCAATATCCTGGCGGCCGACCAAGCTGACGTGGCGCATGCGTGTGCGATTTCAGCGCGACTATCCGACTGCCCTGCGGAGTTTTCCGATGGAGATGTGCCGATGCTCGATACCGCTGTCGCGCGTTTGGTCTGCCGCCGAAACACCGTTTATCCAGGCGGCGATCACAAAATCATACTCGGTGAGGTCACACGGATGGAAACGGGTCGAGACGTGCCGTCGCTGGTATTCTATCGCGGTCGTTATTCCAAACCCGCCTGATTGGGCGTGGCCCACCGATAGATCCTTCGGTGCCATTCTTCCTGACAACTCTCTTCAGAATCGGTGTTCATTCCGAGTGGAATGATTTGTTTCGCGCGCAAATTCGTGTCGAGACCGTTGCTCCCGGCCGATGGCTAGGGGCTATAAATTTGGAGAGCGTTGATGGCGCAATGTGCCTTTTTAGGTCTTGGTGTGATGGGCGCTCCCATGGCGGGGCACCTTCTGGCCGCGGGTCATGAAGTCGTGGTGTGGAATCGCACGTCATCCAAAACCGACAGCTGGACAGCAAAATTCGGCGGTGGCGGCGTTGTCGACAGTCATGACGCGGTGGCGGATGCTGACTTCGTGTTCATGTGCCTCGGCGATGACCCGGATGTTCGCACCGTTGCGACCCATGTTCTGAAAAATATGCGTGATGGGTCCGTACTTATTGATCACACCACAGCTTCGGCAGATCTCGCGCGGACCCTATCCGAGGTTGCGATGGGGCATGGCGTCGACTTCATCGATGCCCCCCTTTCAGGCGGGCAGGCCGGAGCGGAGAACGGCCAGTTAGCGATTATGTGTGGCGGCGAGCCGTCTGTGTTTGAGCGCGTTGAACCTGTCATGCAGGCCTACGCCAAGTCTGTGACGCTCATTGGCCCGACGGGATCGGGACAGTTGGCGAAAATGGTCAATCAATTATGCATTGCGGGTGTGGTGCAGGGTCTCTCCGAAGGCCTCCACTTTGCCCAAAAGGCGGGCCTTGATGCTGAAAAGGTTATCGGAGCCATCCGGGGCGGCGCGGCGCAATCCTGGCAAATGGAAAATCGTTGGGAGACGATGACACAAGGCGAGTTTGAGCATGGTTTCGCTGTCGATTGGATGCGCAAGGATCTTCGCATCGCGCTCGATGAGGCCCGTCGAAATGGCGCACAGCTACCGGTCGGAGCGCTGGTGGATCAGTTTTACGCCGATGTACAATCCATGGGGGGCGCACGGTGGGACACGTCGAGCCTGATCGCCCGGTTGGAGCGTGATTGATGACGTCCCGCGCAGCCAGGATAATCACGGATGATCCGATGGTTTTGGACGTTTGGGCCCGGCTAACACGCCGGTTTGCGATTTGGCGGTTGATCGTCATCGCAAGTCTGTCGCGTCGGGCCATGCTACCTGCAACCAATAACAATATCGGGGTGATGCTTGATACCGATCATTGGAAGACCGGGCTTGGGGTTTTGGGTGGTCTCGATGATGATCAATTGGATCTTATTGCGGCCATGGCCACCATCAATGCACGGCGTGTTGAACACGTCTTTCGAACCTCGACATTGATGCTCGTCACGGTGCCGGTAGGTGTCTTCATCGGACTTCATGAATTGGCGCCGCAAGCGCTGGAAAGTATAGGCTTCACAACGCTTTCCGCATCTCTGAGTGTGTTGGGAATTTGGGGTTTCTTCGCCGCATTGATGATGGCGGCCAGCTGGCGAGCTAAGGATGTTTTGGACGTCATCAGCTATGAGCAGGCCCGGCGAAGTTTTGATCGGGCCCGACAAAGATGACTCCGGAAATATTCGGAATTTGGCTTGATTATGCAGGGATTGGGTTCTTTGCGTTTTCCGGTGGGATGCTGGCGGCGCGGAAGTCGCTGGACCCGTTTGGGGCCGCCATTCTCGGCGCAGTGACTGGGATGGGCGGCGGTACGCTACGCGACATCTTGCTCGGCAGTCTGCCGGTCTATTGGGTCCAGCAACCCGAATATCTCGCCAT
>JAQXCQ010000204.1 GCA_029251785.1 Maricaulis sp.
CAATACAGCGTCATCGGCTTGGTCGTAATCTCAAAGCGAAGCGCGCCACACTGGCACCCACCGCGAAGGGGAAGTTTCATGAGGGAGACTCCGTTTCAGGTTTAGTGGTTACCGCGTCCAGCGCGGCGGCGCTAGCGGCCTTATCTGCAGCTTGTGCCAACACACCCCAACCGAGCAGCCACCAAATCGTCGGCACACCTATTAGCCCAGCCCCAAGCAAGGTCGCTATCGCAATTCCCTCAGGTATGGATCGCGGGTCCAAATTCGTCGCCGCAGGCCAAATATGAATGAGCGCTATCGCGATCAATGCTGGAATGAAATGCCCGCACCACCAAAGAATGTACGCCGCTGGTCGCAATCCAGCCGCCACCATTCCTCCCATGGCGGCACCGAAGAAAAAAAGCACTGGCAACATACCGATACCGGCCGGAAATGGCTCGCGGCTGTACTCTGGCGTCAGGAGATAAAACATGTACCCCATGCCAATCCAAACTGCCGCGAACCCCCAACCATATATAGCGTGTTTTATAATCAATCGCTTGCGAGCGCCCGGTTTGAATGGCTCGTTTTCAGTCGCTATTTCAGGGAAATTCACTAACGCCTCCGCTCCTTGGGCTCCTCAATTATTTCGCGCCCGTCCTCCGCCTCATCGCCTCGCGCGATGTGCCAGCGAAGCGTCGTAAATCCAATACCAAAGTACACAGACAACCACATCCCACCCCACGGATTAGATAGGTCCAACCCTCCGGACGCAGACAAATATCCATATTGCAAAGCCAAAATGGGGGCCTGGCATAATATCATCCAGATAAAAAACGCCCCAAGTCTAAGTTCGCGGGCGGATCGACCAGCTGTCGCGCCGACCATGATGACGCCAACAAATATCAACAGACCCCATGCCTGCGGATCATCATTAGATAAGTTGACTAGCCAGACTGGAATTACGAACATTGCCGGGAAAGTCAGTCCGATAAACTGCACGGCAAAAAATAGACGAAAATAGAACCAGAGTCCGATCTACAATTTCCCGTGCGACCCATCACAAAGCGGCCCGGATTTGGTGTGCTTGCAGGCGCAGAAGAATACGGTTTTCGTTTCGGGGGCCGTCCAGAATTGAGGTTTGAAATCGCTGTCGCCGTGGGAGCCGTCGCAGAGGGGCTGGCGCGAGGATCTACCGCAGGTGCACCAGGAATAGGTTCGCCCGGCTTCGACCTGCATGGGAAGTGGTGTTTTTGCGGCGATTACAGGGTCACTCATTGGCATATCTCCTTGGTCAGGACCATGGTGAGGTGTACCGGCTGTTGATGGCAAGTCTTCGTCGGCTCAACGACAAAATGGTGCGGCCATTTCACGCAGTATTCCATAATATAATTCTGGTTACAGTATTCCTCAGAGCGAGGACGCTCTGAAGCTGTGAAAGCCCCGCCGCGTGAACCGAGACACGACACTCCATTTCGCCGAGGTGGCGCGGACGAAAATCCGGTTTCTTCGCTGCAATCCGCTGGGATTCATGATCTCGTCGATGATGGCCGGTGCCTAT
>JAQXCQ010000207.1 GCA_029251785.1 Maricaulis sp.
GGGAGTGTCCAACACTCTGTGTATGAGGCTTTGAGCCATGCGTTATGAACGGGTCATTTATTGAACCGGTCTGGGTAGAGGATAGCGAACTGGTTTGCCGCATCAACCCATTGTCTGACGTTGCGGCCTGATTTCTCGAAATTCCTGATCGCCAGATAGATCAGCTTGGTGGCGGCGTCTTCTGTGGGGAAGCTGCCGCGGGTCTTGATGGCCTTTCGGATGACCCGGTTGAGGCTCTCAATGGCATTGGTGGTGTAGATGATCTTGCGCACCGCTGGCGGGAAGGCAAAAAACGGGATCACCTCGTCCCACGCCCGGTGCCAGGCCGGTGCGATAGAGGGGTATTTTGCCCCCCATTTTGCCTCGAAGGCCTCCAGTGCCTGCGCGGCGGCCATGTCGTCAACGGCGGTATAGATTTCGCGCAGCTCGCGCGCGACAGCCTTGCGATCCTTCCAGCCGCAAAACTTCAGCGAATGGCGTACCAGATGCACGATGCAGGTCTGGACTGTGGTGTGCGGGAAGGCCGCATTGATGGCGTCGGGAAAACCCTTGAGGCCATCGACCACGGCGATCAAAATGTCCTCAAGGCCCCGATTACGCAGGGTGTTCATCACCGAGAGCCAAAACTTGGCCCCTTCATTATTGGCCACCCACAGGCCGAGCACTTCGCGGCGCCCCTCCATGTTGACGCCCAGCGCGACATAAACCGCCTTATTCTTGACCATGCGGCTATCTGCATCACGGATTTTCACCCGCAGGGCATCGAAGATGACAATCGGATACATCCCATCCAGCGCCCGGTTTTGCCACGCAGACACCTCGTCCAGAACGGCGTCCGTAATCGTGCTAATCAGGCCACTCGACACACGCAGCCCGTACAGGTCTTCAAGATGTGTGCGGATGTCACGCACCGACAGGCCATGCGCATACAGCGCGATGATCTTGTCGTCCATGCCGTCAATACGCGTTACACCCTTGCCCACCAGTTGTGGCTCAAAACTGCCATCGCGGTCACGCGGAATATCGAGCCGGGTGACACCGTCATCGCCCTTGAGCGTTTTAGGGGTCGCACCATTGCGACGGTTGGGCTGGTCCGCATCAGGCTCACCATGGGCCTCATAGCCCAGATGCGCCGTCAGCTCCTCGCCGAGCATCCGCTCCATCAGCGCCACCTTGAGCTCTTTCATAAGCCCCCGGTCGCCCAACAAGTCCTCAGCATTCTCAACACCCTGCAGTAACTGATCGAGGGTTTCTTTGGTCGGTTTCATATCGGTCGTGCTCCTTGGATAAAGATGCATGGACCAAATCACTCATACACAAAAATCTGGACGGTCCCAGGCAGGTTGGCGCGTGGCAAGTTTTGACCAACTTAACCCAAATCGGTCCAGGTACTTTTTCAGCCTGTCCGCATCGTTCGACGACACTTTCTTTGCGCGAGATGCAGAAAACAGTTCTCGACCAGCAGCGCTTAACGATCGCACGCCTCGACAAAGGTGTTGTCAGACTAAAGCGAACTGGTCTCCCAAATCGACGATAACCCTTCGCTCAACCGACAAGCTGACGCCATTCGGACAGGGCGGCGGCGCGGTTTATCTGGAAGGTTTCGCGGCGGTTCAAATGGCGCTCAAAGCTGAAGTGATTGTGGACTGAGGAATGGGCGGAGACGAACTTCTGCAGGGTTTCAAAACTTCGAAACTTGCCCATCGCCCGCTCTCTTCGCCGGAAGGGCAGGTGGGAGTTTTCGGCCCGGTTGTTGAGCCAACGCCGGGTGTTGTCAGACTAAAGCGAACTGGTCTCCCAAATCGACGATAACCCTTCGCTCAAGCGACAAGCTGAC